>NZ_JBEYWV010000002.1:0-371660 GCF_040644575.1 Streptomyces sp. NPDC046939 | reverse complement strand
GCAGTTCCCCGCGCCCCTGCGATGCGCACTTCGTGCGCCATCGCGGGGCGCCCGTTGGAGGCGCAGCCTCCAGGGGCGCGGGGAACTGCGCGACCAGCCACGACGGCGCGGCAGCCGAAAAGCCACCCGCGCTCCTACGGCGCTGCAGTTGGAGCCCTACCTTCAGACTTCCCCGCGCACCATGCCGAGCAGACGGTCCAGGACGCGGGAGCCACCCGCCCGCAACCCGTCGTGCTCGAACTCGTTCGTCACCCAGGACCGGAGCCCCCGTACAGACGAAGCCGTGCGCAACGCGTGCTCCGTGTCCACGTACATGTCGTCGTGGTAGACGGCCGCGGCGACCGGGACCTCGTTCGCGGCGAGGCGGGTCGAGTCGTAGAGGGGCGCCCAGTCGGTACGGGCGGCCAGGATGTCCGCGACCTCCCGGAGAGGGCGAAGCGCGGGGTCGACCTCGAACTGCCAGGGGTGGATCGACTCACCGGTGAACATGAGCGCCGCGCCGGACGCCACCGCCTTCTCCCCGTCGAACTGGGGGAACTCGCCCCGGACCCGTTCCGCCGCCCAGTCCGTGGCCCGCCCGCCCTGCGCGTAGATCGCCTCGTGCAGCAGCGCGTAGATCGGGTGACCGGCGTACGACAGGGCCGACGCGACCTGTTCCTGGAAGGAGTCGGAGAGGGCCCGGCCGCCCGGCGTGGGCACGAACGCGTCCTCGAGCAGGTAGTGCAGGCGGTCGCTGCCGTCGCTGCCGCCCAGCCAGATGCCGAGCGACTGGAACGCCTCCAGTGTGAGCCGGTACCCGTTGGGGAGGACCGGCTCGTACTCCAGCACGTACGCCGCGATCTCCCGTGCCCGCTCCACGTCCATGGGGTAGCGCGCGTAGTGCGCCCGCACCTTCCGTTCGATGCGCGGGTACGCGGCCCGGTACACGTCGTCGGCGTGGCCGTCGAGCGTCGGCAGGCCGCCGGTGATGAGCGCGGCGCTCAGCCCTTCCGGCGCCGTCGACAGGTAGTGCGTGGCGCAGAATCCGCCGAAGCTCTGCCCGACGATCGTCCAGGGCGCTCCCCCGGCGACCTCGCGGCGGATCAGTTCGCTGTCGCGGACGATCGCGTCGGCCCGGAAGTGGCCGAGGTAGGCGGCTTGCGCGGCCGCGTCGCCGCGCAGCGGGAGGGTCTGGCGGTTGACGGGCGTGGACGCGCCCGTGCCGCGCTGGTCGAGCAGCAGTACGCGGTAGTCCTGGAGCGCGCGGCCGAGCCACGCCTGCTTGCCGGAGAACCGGTTGGCGCCGAAGCCGGGGCCGCCCTGGAGGTAGAGGAGCCAGGGCAGGTCCTCGTCCTCGCGCCCGGCGGCGACCGCTTCACGCGCGTAGACCTCGATGTGTTCGCCGTCCGGGGCGTCGTGGTCCAGGGGGACGGAGAAGCGGCGGTCGGTGAGGACGACCCCGGGCTGGCGGTAGCTGACGACGCTCAAAGCGGCTCCTGTACGGGAGTTCTGCAAACGGTGCGGGCCGACCGGATTCCGGACGTCCGGGGCCGCGCCCAGTTCAGCACACGCCCGCCCGGGGCGTCAGCGGGGGCCCGGCGGAGGCCCGTGTCGGCGTCTCGTGAGCGGGTACGGCTCACGACGTACGCTGCACCCGTCCGATGACCGACCCGAACGAACGATGCCGAACCGAACCGAAGGGGCCACGATGCGTGTCGCGCTCTTCCTGACCTGTGTCAACGACACGCTCTACCCCGACACGGGCCGCGCCGTGGTGAAACTCCTGACCAGGCTGGGCGTGGAGGTGGACTTCCCGACGGCCCAGACGTGTTGCGGGCAGGCCCACTACAACACCGGCTACCGCCACGAGGCCGAACCGCTCGCCCGCCACTACTCCGATGTCTTCGGCCCGGGTCTCGCCTCGGGTGCGTATGACGCGGTCGTCACGCCGTCCGGTTCGTGCGCGGCGATGGTGCGCGAGCTGTACCCGCGCATGGGTGAGCGGGCGCGCGCGGAGGGCCGCGGCGACGGCCTCGCCACCGCTCTCGCCCCGGTGGCGCCGAGGACGTACGAGCTGACGGAGTTCCTGGTCGACGTGTTGGGGGTGACGGACGTCGGCGCCCACTACCCGCACAAGGTGACCTACCACCCCACCTGCCACGGCCTGCGCTCCCTCGGCCTCGGCGACCGTCCCACCCGGCTCCTCCGCGCGGTCCGGGGCCTGGAACTGGTCGAGCTGCCGGGCGCGCAGGAGTGCTGCGGTTTCGGCGGCACGTTCGCCGTGAAGAACGCCGACGTGTCGGCGGCGATGGGCGCCGACAAGGTGCGCAACGCGGAGTCGACGGGCGCGGACGTGCTCTGCGCCGCCGACAACTCCTGCCTGATGCACATCGGCGGCACGATGAGCCGCCTGCGCACGGAGCTGCGGCCGGTCCACATCGCGGAGATCCTCGCGAGCACGGAAGAGGAGCCCCTGGCATGAGCGGCACCTTTGTAGGCATGCCCTCCTTCCCGAAGGCCGCGCACGACGCCGTACGGAACACGACCCTGCGCGCCAACCTGCGCCACGCCACCCACACCATCCGCGACAAGCGGGCCCGCGCCGTCGCCGAGCTGGACGACTGGGCGCGGCTGCGCGAGGCGGGCAAGCAGATCAAGGACCACACGCTCCGCCACCTCGACCACTACCTCGTCCGGTTGGAGGAGGCGGTGACGGCGGCGGGCGGCACCGTGCACTGGGCCGCCGACGCCGACGAGGCCAACCGGATCGTGACCCGGCTCGTGAAGGAGACGGGCGAGTCGGAGGTCGTCAAGGTCAAGTCGATGGCCACGCAGGAGATCGGGCTCAACGAAGCCCTTGAGGCGGCCGGGATCGCCGCCTACGAGACCGACCTCGCCGAACTCATCGTGCAGCTCGGCAAGGACCGCCCCTCGCACATCCTCGTCCCCGCCATCCACCGCAACCGGGGCGAGATCCGCGACATCTTCGAGAAGGAGATGGGCGCGTGGGGCCGCCCCGCCCCCGAAGGGCTCACCGACACCCCCGCCGAACTCGCCGAGGCCGCCCGCCTGCACCTGCGCGAGAAGTTCCTGCGCGCCAAGGTCGGCGTCTCGGGGGCCAACTTCATGGTCGCCGAGACCGGCACCCTCGTCGTCGTCGAGTCCGAGGGCAACGGCCGGATGTGCCTGACGCTGCCCGAGACGCTGATCTCGGTCGTCGGCATCGAGAAGATCGTGCCGACGTGGCGGGACCTGGAGGTGTTCCTCCAGACGCTGCCGCGCTCCTCCACCGCCGAGCGCATGAACCCGTACACCTCGACGTGGACCGGCACCACCGACTCCGACGGCCCGCGCATCTTCCACCTCGTCCTGCTCGACAACGGCCGCACTGACACCCTCGCCGACGAGGTGGGCCGCCAGGCGCTGCGCTGCATCCGCTGCTCGGCCTGTCTGAACGTCTGCCCGGTGTACGAGCGGGCCGGCGGCCACGCCTACGGCTCCGTCTATCCCGGCCCGATCGGCGCCATCCTCAGCCCCCAACTCCGGGGCACGGCCAGCGAGATCGACGCCTCACTCCCGTACGCCTCCTCGCTCTGCGGCGCCTGCTACGAGGTGTGCCCCGTCGCCATCGACATCCCCGAGGTGCTCGTCCATCTCCGGGAACGGGTCGTCCAGGGCGGCGAGGCGGTCCGGCGCGGCGCGAAGGTGACGCTGAAGCCCGCCAAGGGGCACGCGGCGGAGCGCGCCGCGATGCGGGCGGCCCGCTGGGCGTTCACCCACCCGGCCGCGCTCGGCACCGGCCAGCGCCTCGCCTCGCGCACCCGCCGCCTCCACCCGCGTACGCTGCCGGGCCCCGGCCGCGCGTGGACGGCGACCCGCGATCTGCCGAAGGTGCCCGCGGAACCGTTCCGCGACTGGTGGCAGCGGACCAACGGCGGAAAGGACGGCTCCAAGTGACCGGCGCGAGCAGCAGGGACGTGATCCTGGGCCGGGTGCGGCGCGCGCTCGGCGGAGAGGGCGGCGGGGCCCCGACGACGTACGCCACGGACATCGACCGGGACTATCTCCGCGAGCACGGCGGCCGGAGCGTCGAGGAGACGGTGGAGCTGCTCGCGGAGAACCTGGCGGACTACCGAGCGCTCGTGCACAGGTGCTCCGCCGGGGAGCTGGCGGCCACCGTGGCCCGGCTGCTCACCGCGCACGGCACACGCTCCGTGGTGACACCTGCCGGGCTGCCCGGCGCCTGGCTGGCGGAGACCGACGCCGCCCGGGTGACCGACGACGCCGCGAACACCCCCGCCCAACTCGACGGAGTCGACAGCGTCGTCACGGCCTGCGCCGTGGCCGTCGCCGAGACCGGCACGATCGTCCTCGACGGCTCGCCCGACCAGGGCCGTCGCCGGATCACGCTCGTGCCGGACCACCACATCTGCGTGGTGCGCGTACCCGGGCAGGTGGTCTCGTCCGTCCCGCAGGCCCTCGAACGGCTCGACCCGGTGCGCCCGCTCACCTGGATCTCGGGCCCGTCCGCGACCAGTGACATCGAACTCGACCGGGTCGAGGGGGTGCACGGTCCGCGCACCCTGGAGGTGGTTCTGGTGAGCGGGGAGTGACGGGCGCGGTTAGCGTGACTCCATGATCCGGTTCGATCAGGTCACCAAGCGGTACGCGGACGGCACGACGGCGGTGGACGGCCTCTCCTTCGAGGTCTCCGAGGGCGAACTGGTCACGCTCGTCGGCCCGTCCGGCTGCGGCAAGACCACGACGATGATGATGGTCAACCGGCTGATCGAACCGACGTCGGGCCGCATCCACGTCGACGGTGAGGACATCTCCACGCTCGACCCGGTGAAGCTGCGCCGCCGCATCGGCTACGTCATCCAGCAGGTCGGCCTCTTCCCGCACCGCACGGTCCTCGACAACACGGCGACCGTGCCCGCGCTGATGGGCTGGAAGAAGGCGAAGGCGCGGGCGCGCGCCGCCGAGCTGCTGGACCTGGTGGGCCTGGACCCCGGGACGTTCGGCGGCCGCTATCCGGAGCAGCTCTCGGGCGGTCAGCGCCAGCGGGTGGGGGTGGCGCGGGCGCTGGCGGCGGACCCGCCCGTCCTCCTCATGGACGAGCCGTTCGGCGCGGTCGACCCGGTGGTGCGCGAGCAGTTGCAGGACGAGTTCCTGCGGATGCAGGCGGCGGTGCGCAAGACGGTGCTGCTCGTCACGCACGACATCGAGGAGGCGGTCCGGCTCGGTGACCGGATCGCGGTGTACGGGCAGGGCCGCATCGAGCAGTTCGACACGCCGGGCGCGGTCCTGGGGACGCCCGCGACGCCGTACGTCGCCGAGTTCGTCGGCGCGGACCGGGGCCTCAAGCGGCTGTCGGTGACCGCGATCGAGCCGGACGACCTGGAGCAGCCCGCCGTGGTCCGCCTCGACGCGTCCGCCGAGCGGGCCGCCGCCCGGATGCGGTCGGAGTCGGCGCGCTGGGCAGTGGTCCTGGACGAGCACGGTGACCTGCACGGCTGGATCGGCGCCGACGAGGCCGCCCTGGCCGGACCTGACGGCCGGGTCGGTGACCTCGCGCACCGGATGAACGCCTGGGTCCCGGTCGGCGCCCCGCTCAAGCAGGCGTTCGGCGTGATGCTCCAGCACGACGCGGGCTGGGTCGCGGTCCTCGACGGCGCCCGCTTCCTCGGTGTCCTCACCCCGGCCAGGCTCCACGAGGCGCTGCGCCGCTCGGTCGACGCGGACGCGCGGGGCGTGGGCCGGGACGAGGTGCGCTTCGACTCGGTGTCCGACGCCTAGCGGACCGGTCGGTTCCCGTCGTGCCGGCCGTTCATCACGCGCAGGTTCTCGTCCAGTACGGAGTCCGGGACGGCCCGGTCCGGACGGTACGGGGCGAGTGCGGTGACGGGCCGTCCGCCGGCGATCTCACGCGCGGCGAGCCGCCCGAGGACCGGCGCGAGGGTGACCCCGCTGTGCGAGACGAGGTGATAGAGGCCGGGCACCGTCGCGACCTCCCCGACCAGCGGCAGTCCGTCGACAGGGATGGGCCGCACACCGACCCTGGCGCCGAGGGGACGGGCCCGGGTGAGCCCCGGCAGGACCACGCTCGCCCGCCGGTACAGCTCGCGCGGGACACCGTCGAGGGCGGCGGTGCCGTGCCGGATGTTCGCCGGGTCGAGGTGGGTGTCGAGGTCCCAGGACAGCGCCAGGACGCCGCCGTCCGCTGTGGGGCGCAGGTCGACGCCGGGGGTGACGACGATCGCGGTGAGCGCCGGGGCCGGGAGCGGTGTGCTCTCGGCGAGGAGGCCCGGGACCTGCCGCAGGGGAAGCCGGGCCCCCGCGAGCGCGGCGATCCGGTCGGCCGCAGGGCCCGCGCAGTTGACGACGGTGTCGGCGCTCCAGGCGCGGGCCCCGGCCGTGACCCCGGTGACCCGCCCGTCACCGGCCCGCGTCAGTCCGGTCACCGCGACCCCGTAGTGCGTCTCCGCGCCGAGCTTCACCGCCGCGTCCAGCAGGGCGTGGACGAAGCGCGGCGCGTCGTACCAGGCGGCGCTCCCGTAGACCGCGATCTCGTCGGCGGCGCAGGCGGCGGGGTCGACGGCGGGCGCCAGGTCGCGCAGGGCGGACGCCGGGGCGAGGCGGCAGTCGTGGCCCCAGCCCCGGGCGCGCAGGACCCGTGTCCGCAGCGCCCGGTGGGCCGCGTCGCCGTCGGCCCACTGCACGAGGGGCGCGGGGTGGCGCCAGGCCGGGCCGCCGAGCGTCTCGGAGAGCAGGCGGTGCTCCTCGGCGCCCTGCCGGTTGAGCTTGTAGTAGGCGTACGGGGTCTTGAGGTGGCTCACGTCCGCGGAGAAGGTCGCGCCGGAGGTGCCGGACGCGGGCTGCGCCTCCTCCACGACGACGACCCGGACGCCCTGGAGAGCGAGGTGGTAGCCGACGCAGGCGCCGAGCACCCCCGCGCCGACGACGACGGCCGAGCGGGCCGGGGGCGTCGGGGGCGCGGGGGCCGCCGGCGCGGCGGGGACTTCTGGGTCCATGGCTGATCCTGTTCGGTGGGTCCGCCGGGAGGCGCTTCGTCTTCCCGCGCATCGGCCCCGCCACACCCGCGAGGACCGGCCTACTTCAGGAGCCCCTTGTCGCGCAGATAGGCGCGGGCGACGTCCTCGGGCAGCCGCCGCCAACTGTCGACCTGGCGGTTCATGGCGGCCAGATCCGCGGTGGTGAGGACGGAGTTGAGCGCGCCGAGCGCCTCGGCGACCTTCTCGCCGCCCGCCTGCGAGCGGTTCACGACGGGCACGATGTGGTCGGCGTTCTGGAGCTTCTTGTCGTCGGCGAGCAGGACGAGCCCGAAGTCGGCGAGGGTGGCGTCGGTGGTCGTGGTGAGCACCATCTGGTCCTGCCCGTTCTGCACGGCCTTCTTGGACTGGGTGGTGCCGACGCCCTTCGGGTCGACGCCGGTGACGTCGATCCCGTAGACCTTCTTCAACCCTGGTGCGCAGTACGGGCGTTGCACGCATTCATCCCCGGCGGCGAGCCGCACCCCCAGGCCCGCGGCGCCGAGGTCGCTGAGCGTCTTCAGGCGGTGCGCGGCGGCGTAGGCGCGGGTGACGGCGAAGGCGTTCTGGTCGACGGCCCTGCCGGGGTCGAGGACGACGAGGCCGCGCGGCCGGGCGAGCGTGCGCAGCGCCTTCATGGTGGCGCCGAGGTCGGGTGAGCCGACGGGGGCGGCGTCGGCCCCGTGCGTCTTGGCGTTGAGCCAGTCGGCGAACGTGGCCGCGTACTCCGGGACGACGTCGATCTGCCCGGACTCCAGCGCGGGTTCGTACAGTTCGCGGTTGGCGACGGACAGCGTCTCGGTCCCGTACCCGGCGTTCTTCAGGAGCAGGGAGTACATGGTCGCGAGCAGGTCGCTCTCGGTGAACCCGGCGGACCCGATGACGAGGTGCCGGCTGTCGCCGGGCGGCGCGGTCACCTCGCCCCGGTTCTCCAGCGACGGCCCGGTGGCGCATCCGGCGAGGAGGAGCGCGGCGCCGAGGAGCACCGCGCACCGGCGCCGTCCCGACCCGCTCACCCGGCCCTCCCCCACGCCCACGCCGGCCCGCACCGCTCGGCGATCTCGAAGACCCCCTCGACGACGAGCGCGAACACGGCGACGAGCGCGGCGCCCGCCACGACCTGCGGGGTACTGGCGAGGTTGAACCCGGCGGTGATGATCCGCCCGAGCCCGCCGCCGCCCGCGAGCGCGGCGATGGTGGCGGTGGCGACGAGCTGCACGGCGGCGATCCGCACCCCGTTGAGGATCATCGGCAGCGCCAGCGGGGCCTCCACCTTGAGCAGCATCTGCCGCCCGGTCATGCCCATCCCGCGCGCGGCCCGCACGACTTCCCGGTCGACCCCGCGCATGCCCACGTACGCGTTGGTGAGCAGGGGCGGCACCGCGAACAGGACGAGGGCGACGACGGTGGGCCCTTCCCCGTACCGGCCGAGCGGGGTGAGGAGCAGCAGTACGAGGACGGCGAAGGTGGGCACGGCCCGCCCCACGTTGGAGAGGTTGACGGCGAGCGCGCCGCCCTTGCCGAGATGGCCGAGGACGAGGGCGACCGGCAGGGCGATCAGACACGAGACGACGAGGCAGACGACGGTGAGGACGAGGTGCTGCGCGAGCCGGTGCCAGACACCGTCGTCACCGGACCAGTGCGCGGGATCGGCGAGCCAGTTCCAGGCGTCGGTGAGGGTCTTCACGCGCGGCTCGCTCTCGTCCACGGGGTGAGGAGCCGTCCCACGCCGAGCAGCAGCAGATCGGCGGCGACGGCGATGACGACGCACAGCACCGAGGCGGTGAGCACCTGCGCCTTGAAATACGTGTTCATACCCGTGTAGATCAGGTTGCCGAGCCCGCCGTGCCCGACGATGGCGCCGACGGTCACCAGGGAGACGGCGGAGACGGTGGCGATGCGCAGCCCCGCCATGGCGGCGGGCAGCGCGAGGGGCAGCTCGACGGCGAGCAGCAGCCGGATCGGCCCGTACCCCATGCCGCGCGCGGCCTGCCGGGTCTCGTCCGGGACGGCGCGCAGCCCGGCGAGGATGTTCCGCACGAGCAGGGTCAGCGAGTACAGCACGAGCCCGGCGACGACGAGTGTGGCCGAAAGGCCGTAGGCGGGCAGCAGCAGCGAGAACATGGCGAGCGACGGGATCGTGTACAGCACGGTGGTCAGGGCGAGCACGGGTCCGGCCGCCCATCCCCACCGCCGGGCGACGACGGCCAGCGGCACGGCGATGACGAGCGCGATCGCGACGGCGACCGACGTGATCTGCAGATGCTGCACGACGGCGTCGAGCAGGATGTGCCGCCGCGTGCGCAGGTAGGCACCGCAGACCCATTCATTGCGGGCGAGGCAGTCGTCCGGCGGCGAGATGAGCACGCGTCCATTGGAGCGGCGCGGGCGACGCGGGGCGCGCCGGGTGAGCCGTACGGGCGAGACGCGCCGCCCGCGCCGTCTCGAAAATCACCGACAACTTTCCGAAACTTTCGAGAGATAGAAAGCCGGTATGGCCGACGCAATGCCCAACGACTACCCCCTTGCGACCTGCTATTGCCTGCTGAAACGGTGGGCGGCCTTTCGATGCCGTTGTCGAAACTCTTGACACTTGGCAGGGCCAGATCAAAGCTGTCGCCGTCACAGGAAGAGCACGAGGTACAGGAGGAGGCACGCCCGTGAACGACACCCCCGTACACCGGTTCAGGTGGCTCGTCAGCAGTCTTTGCGCCGCGCTGCTGGTCGCCGTCGCCGCGCTGGCCCTGCCCGGCACCGCGCGCGCCGACACGACCGTCACGACGAACCAGACCGGCACCGACAACGGGTACTACTACTCGTTCTGGACCGACGCCCCCGGCACGGTCTCCATGAACCTGAGCTCCGGCGGCAGCTACAGCACGTCCTGGAGGAACACCGGGAACTTCGTCGCCGGCAAGGGCTGGGCCAACGGCGGACGCAGGACCGTGACGTACTCGGGGACGTTCAACCCGTCCGGCAACGCCTATCTGGCGCTCTACGGCTGGACGTCGAACCCGCTGGTCGAGTACTACATCGTCGACAACTGGGGCACGTTCCGGCCCACCGGCACCTACAAGGGGACCGTCACCAGCGACGGCGGCACGTACGACATCTACAAGACGACGCGGTACAACGCGCCGTCCGTCGAGGGGAACAAGACCTTCGACCAGTACTGGAGCGTGCGGCAGTCGAAGCGGACCGGCGGCACCATCACGACCGGGAACCACTTCGACGCGTGGGCCCGCGCCGGTATGCCGCTCGGCAGCTTCAACTACTACATGATCATGGCGACCGAGGGCTACCAGAGCAGTGGCAGCTCCAACATCACCGTGGGCGGCACGGGTTCGGGCGGTGGCGGTGGCGGCAATGGCGGATGCAGCGCCACGCTCTCCGCCGGACAGTCATGGAGCGACCGCTACAACCTCGACGTCGCCGTCAGCGGCTCCAGCAACTGGACCGTCACCATGAAGGTCCCCTCCCCCGCCAAGGTCCTCTCCACCTGGAACACCACCGCCAGCTACCCCGACGCCCAGACCCTGGTCGCCAAACCCAACGGCAACGGCAACACCTTCGGCGTCACCATCCAGCACAACGGCAACACCACCTGGCCATCCGTCTCCTGCAGCACGAGCTGACCGCCGTCCCCTCGATGTCCAAGGAGCCCCCACCATGCGTCCGCGTTCCCTGATCGCGAGATTGGCGGTCGTCGCCCTGGCCGCCGCGAGCACCCTCACCGTCCACGCCGCAGCGCCCGCGCAGGCCGCCGCCTGCACCGGTTACGTCGGCCTCACCTTCGACGACGGCCCGTCGAGCACCACCCCCGCCCTGCTCAACGCGCTGAAGCAGAACGGCCTTCGGGCCACCATGTTCAACGAGGGCCAGTACGCCGCCGCCAACCCGGCCCAGGTACGGGCGCAGGTCAGCGCCGGGATGTGGGTCGCCAACCACAGCTACACGCACCCGCACCTGACCACGCTCGGGCAGGCGCAGATCGACTCGGAGATCACCCGCACCCAGCAGGCCATCGCCAACGCGGGCGGAGGGACGCCGAAGCTGTTCCGGCCGCCGTACGGCGAGACGAACGCGACGGTCAGGGCCGTCGAGTCCAAGTACGGCCTGAAGGAGATCATCTGGGACGTGGACTCGCAGGACTGGAAAAACGCCAGTGTCGACCAGATCGTGTCGTCCGTGGGACGGCTCACGAGTGGCCAGGTCATCCTGATGCACGACTGGCCCGCCAACACGCTCGCCGCGATCCCGCGCATCGCGCAGAACCTCGCCGCGCGCGGCCTGTGCTCCGGCATGATCTCGCCGGTCACGGGCCGCGCCGTCGCACCCGACGGAGGATCGGACGGCGGTGGCGGTGGCAATGGCGGGTGCACCGCCACGCTCTCCGCCGGGCAGTCATGGAGCGACCGCTACAACCTCAACGTCGCCGTCACCGGCTCCACCAACTGGACCGTCACCATGAACGTCCCCTCCCCCGCCAAGGTCCTCTCCACCTGGAACACCACCGCCAGCTACCCCGACGCCCAGACCCTGGTCGCCAAACCCAACGGCAACGGCAACACCTTCGGCGTCACCATCCAGCACAACGGCAACACCACCTGGCCATCCGTCTCCTGCAGCACGAGCTGACCGCCGTCCCCTCGATGTCCAAGGAGCCCCCACCATGCGTCCGCGTTCCCTGATCGCGAGATTGGCGGTCGTCGCCCTGGCCGCCGCGAGCACCCTCACCGTCCACGCCGCAGCGCCCGCGCAGGCCGCCGCCTGCACCGGTTACGTCGGCCTCACCTTCGACGACGGCCCGTCGAGCACCACCCCCGCCCTGCTCAACGCGCTGAAGCAGAACGGCCTTCGGGCCACCATGTTCAACGAGGGCCAGTACGCCGCCGCCAACCCGGCCCAGGTACGGGCGCAGGTCAGCGCCGGGATGTGGGTCGCCAACCACAGCTACACGCACCCGCAC
Organism: Streptomyces sp. NPDC046939; assembly: GCF_040644575.1. Lineage (NCBI taxonomy): Bacteria > Bacillati > Actinomycetota > Actinomycetes > Kitasatosporales > Streptomycetaceae > Streptomyces > Streptomyces sp. NPDC046939. The sequence goes on along the minus strand of NZ_JBEYWV010000002.1, from coordinate 359,660 downwards.
CTGACCACGCTCGGGCAGGCGCAGATCGACTCGGAGATCACCCGCACCCAGCAGGCCATCGCCAACGCGGGCGGAGGGACGCCGAAGCTGTTCCGGCCGCCGTACGGCGAGACGAACGCGACGGTCAGGGCCGTCGAGTCCAAGTACGGCCTGAAGGAGATCATCTGGGACGTGGACTCGCAGGACTGGAACAACGCCAGTGTCGACCAGATCGTGGCGGCCGTGGGACGGCTCACGAGTGGCCAGGTCATCCTGATGCACGACTGGCCCGCCAACACGCTCGCCGCGATCCCGCGCATCGCGCAGAACCTCGCCGCGGGCGGCCTGTGCACCCGCATGATCTCGCCGGTCACGGGCCGCGCCGTCGCACCCGACGGAGGATCGGACGGCGGTGGCGGTGGCAATGGCGGGTGCACCGCCACGCTCTCCGCCGGGCAGTCATGGAGCGACCGCTACAACCTCAACGTCGCCGTCACCGGCTCCACCAACTGGACCGTCACCATGAACGTCCCCTCCCCCGCCAAGGTCCTCTCCACCTGGAACATCAGCGCCGGCTATCCCGACGCACAGACCCTGACCGCCAAACCCAACGGCAACGGCAACAATTTCGGCGTCACCATCCAGCACAACGGCAACACCACCTGGCCCACCGTCTCCTGCAGCACGGGGTGACGCGGGTCGGTCCTCCGGTCTTTCAGGCCGGGACCGGCGTGGCGTCGAGGAGCCGCAGGGCCGCGAGGAGCCGGTCCACGTCCTCCTCGCTGGTGTAGGGGGCGAACCCGGCCCGTACGCCGCCCTCCGCGCCCAGGCCGAGCGCCTCCGCGGCGTGCACGGCGTAGAAGGAACCGGCCGGGGCGTCGACGCCGTGCGCGGCGAGGTGGCGGGAGACCTCGGCCGGGCTGTGGCCCGCCACCGTGAACAGCACGATCGGGGTCGGGTACGCGGGGCGGCCGTGCACGGTGATGCCGGTCAGCTCCGCGAGCCCGTCCGCGAGGCGCTTCGCCAGCGCGTGCTCGTGCTCCTCGAGCGCCGCGAACGACGCGGTCAGCCGTGCGCGGCGGCTACGGCCCCGGGCGTCCGGGTCGAGGTCCGCGAGGAAGTCCACCGCGGCGTGCGCCCCGGCCAGCAACTCGTAGGGCAGCGTGCCCAGTTCGAAGCGCTCGGGCACCTGGTCGCTGGACGGGAGCAGCTTGTCGGGGCGCAGGGACTCCAGGAGGTCGGCCCGGCCGGTCAGCACGCCCAGGTGCGGGCCGAGGAACTTGTAGGGCGAGCAGACGAGCGTGTCGGCACCCATCGCGGTGACGTCCACGAGGGCGTGCGAGGCGTATCCCACGGCGTCGACGTGGAGCAGGGCGCCCGCGCCGTGGGCCAGGGCGGCGATCGCGGGCAGGTCGGGGCGCGCCCCGGTGAGGTTGGAGGCGGCGGTGACGGCGACGAGCCGGGTCCGCCCGGACAGGTGCGGCTCGATGTGCTCGGGGCGCAGTTCGCTCGTCGCCGGGTCGAAGTCGGCCCACTTCACGACCGCGCCGACCGCTTGGGCGGCCTGCACCCACGGCCGGATGTTGGAGTCGTGGTCGAGCCGGGTCACCACGACCTCGTCGCCCGGCTCCCAGGTCTTGGCGAGCGTGCGCGACAGGTCGTACGTGAGCTGCGTGGCGCTGCGTCCGAAGACGACGGTGCCGGGCGCGGTGCCGAGCAGGTCGCCGAGGGCCTCGCGCGCCCCGGCGACGATGCGCTCCGCGTTCAGCTCGCCCTCGGTGGTCCGGCCGCGGTTGGCCGTCGGTCCGGTCAGCGCGGCGACGACGGCGTCGATGACCGGCTGAGGGGTCTGCGTGCCGCCCGGCGCGTCGAACCGGGCGGAGCCGGAGGCGAGCGCGGGGACCTGGGCGCGGATCGCGGCTATGTCGAAGGGCATGCGTCAACTCCAGGGGGTGGCGGGTACGCCGCCGGGCCGCGGCGTACCCCGAGTCTCCCGTACGGCCCCGCTAGCGCGTGGCGGTGGGCCGCCGTGCGGCCCTCGGCGCCTCCGTCACGTCCGTGAGGGGCCGCAGCCGGTAGGTGTAGGCGTAGTCGCGGTCGGCGAAGAGCTTGTACGCGTCGTGGGTGTGCGCGCCCCAGCTGTTGTCGCCGCCGACGCCCATCTGCCGGTGGTTGACGCGCAGGACCACCTCGTCGCGCGGGGTGAGCTGGTAGTCGTGGCGCGCGCCGACGGACAGGTCCTCGGGCGTGAAGTGGGAGGCGTTGAGTTCGAGGAGCCCGTCGCCCCACACGAGCAGGCCGCGGCCGCGCCGGTCGGTGAGCGCCGCCCAGCGCACGTCCGTCTTGTTGCCGTTCTCCTGCGGCCGGAGGTAGGGGGTCCACTGGTCGCGCACGGTGGAGGAGTAGCGGCCCACGTCGGTGCCGTCCTTGCGGTCCCAGTGGTTCTCCTCGGGCCCGCGGCCGTAGTAGTGCAGCCGGTCGAGGGCGGCGGGCAGGTGCAGGATCGTGCCGACCTCGGGGATGTACGGGAGGTCGGGGGCGCCCGGGTGGAGGGTGTTGTCGACCTTGATCTCGCCGTTGCCGAAGACGGTGTAGGCCGTGCTGTACGCGGACGCGGTGGACGTGGGCAGGGTGCCCTTGACGGTGATGACGACCGCGCGGCCGTCGAGCGCGCGCACCGTCACCTCCTCGACCTCGCGGCGGGCGCCCGCGTCCCGCCAGGTCTGGTTGCGGGTGTGCTGGCCGTTGCCCTGGTCGTTGTCGGTGGGGGCGCGCCAGAAGTTCGGGACCGCGCCGGTGACGAGCAGCTTCGTGCCGCCCGCTTCGAACGTCGTGAGGAGCCCGGTCGACTTGTCGACGACGACCTTGAGGCCCTTGGCGCCCGTGACGGTGACCTTCGCGGCACCGTCCTCGTACGACAGCCTCGGGATGCCGGCGAGCGGTACGGGGGTGACCTCGGGGCTGTGCGCGTCGAGCGGGAGTTGGACGCGGGCCACCTCGAAGCCGGCGTCCGCCCAGGGGGCGCGCTCCTTGGTGGTGAAGGACAGCTGGAGGAAGTATTCGGCGCCGGGGGCCGGGCGGTCCGGCAGGCGTACGGGGACGGTGATGTCCTTGCTGCTCAGCGGGGCCACGTCGAGCTGGGCGCGGCTGAGCCTGCCGCGCCGCACCACTTCTCCGTCGCAGGCGAGTTCCCAGGAGCCGTCGTAGGCGCGGAGGGTGGTGAACAGGTTCTCGTTGGTGAGGGTGATCTCGCCGGGCGCGCCGCCGTCCTTGGGGGTCGCGACGATCGTCTGGTAGACCCGCTTGACCTGGGCGGCCTTTCCGGTGTGGCCGCGGTCGGGCAGGACGATGCCGTCGCCGCTGAAGGCGCCGTCGTTGGGGTTGTCGCCCCAGTCGCCGCCGTACGCGGCGAACGTCTTGTCCCGCGCCTTCTCCGTCGCGTGGCCGGCGGTGCGGGCGTCGAACCAGAACCGCACGCCGTCGTCGTCGGGGCCGCGCCCGTCGTCGGCGAGTTCGGCGGCGGACAGCGCGCGGGCGTACACGCGGGCCCGGCGGACGGTGCCGCTCAGCTCCCGGGTGGGGTTCTCGACCTCACCGGCGAGGGAGAGGGGTGCCGTGGATCCGGTCGGCCTGCGCGTGGTCGTCCTCGTCGCCTTGACCGCGCCGTCCACGTACAGGGTGAGCGTGCCCTTGTCCGCGTCGAGGACGCCCGCTATGTGGTGCTCGACGCCCGTCCAGCCTTCGTCGGGCGTGGTCCAGGACGCGGCGATCCACTGGCCGTCCGCGTAGAAGAAGAACTCCAGGGTCTTCCCGGACTGCTTGAGCGCGTAGTGGGTGTCGCCCTTGGCGAGGATCGGCTGGTCGTAGCCGCGCACGTGCGGGGTCGTCCAGGCTTCGAGGGTCAGTGAGCCGCGCAGGTCGAGGCGGTCGTCGCGGGCGAAGACGGTCGCGCCGGAGACGCCCTTGTCGCTGCTGAAGGAGCCCGAGGGGTTGACGATCTGCCCCGTGAGGCGCGCGGGTCCCGTCTCGGTGAGGAGGGTGCGGGGCGGGGTGGGCCAGTTCAGGGCCTGGTCGACGAAGTCCCAGATCCAGCCGCCTTGCAGGACGTCGTGGCGGCGTACGACGTCCCAGTACTCCTTGAGGTTGCCGGTGGAGTTCCCCATCGAGTGGGCGTACTCGACCATCACGTACGGGCGGGTGTCGGAGGTGTCCTTCGCGCGCTCCTCGACGCGGCTCGGCGACTCGTACATCTTGGAGCGGATGTCGCTGACGCCGGGCCGGTCGTCGCCCTCGTAGTGGATGACGCGGGTCGGGTCGTAGCCGTGGATCCAGTCGTGCATGGCCTTGAAGGCGGAGCCGCCGCCCGCCTCGTTGCCGAGCGACCAGATGACGGCGGAGGCGTGGTTCTTGTCGCGGTGGACCATGTTCTGCGCGCGGGCGACGCAGGCGGTGGTCCAGTCGGCGCGGTCGCCCGGGTAGGAGCCGTTGATGCCGTGGGTCTCCAGGTTGGTCTCGCCGACGAGGTAGAGGCCGTACTCGTCGGCGAGTTCGAGCCACAGCGGGTTGTTGGGGTAGTGCGAGGTGCGCACGGAGTTGATGTTCAGCCGCTTGATGATCTCGATGTCGCGGACCATGTCGGCGCGGGTGAGGGCGGAGCCGCGGTCCGGGTGCATCTCGTGGCGGTTGGTGCCGCGCAGCGAGACGGGCTGCCCGTTGATCCGCATGAGGCCGTCCTTGAGCGCGAACTCGCGCAGGCCGACGCGGTGCGAGAGTGTCTCGACGACCTTCCCGCGCGGGTCGCGCAGGCGCAGGACGGCGGTGTAGAGGTAGGGGTCCTCGGCGGACCACAGGCGCGGCGAGGGGACGGACTTGGCGCCTTCGACGGTCACTTCGGCGTCCGTCAGCGCCGCCGGGCGGGACAGCGGTCTGGACCAGACGGCGTGCCCGTCGGCGTCGTAGAGCTGGGTCTCGACGGTGTAGGTCGCCCCGTCGGCGTCGCCCGCGTAGTCGCGTACGTGCGCGGTGACCGACAGCTCCGCCGACGTGTATCCGTCGCCCAGCGGGGTCTCGATCTTGAAGTCGCGGAGGTGGACCGTGGGCGTCGAGTACAGGTACACGGACCGGAAGATGCCGCTGAGGCGGATCATGTCCTGGTCCTGCATCCAGTCACCGTCGGAGTAGCGGTAGACCTCGACGGCGACGTGGTTGGTGCCGTCCTTCAGGTAGGGCGTGACGTCGTACTCGGCGGGTGTGTACGAGTCCTCGTGGTATCCGGCGAGTTGGCCGTTGACCCATACGTAGTGCGCCGCCTTGACGCCCTCGAAGTGCAGGAACGTCCGCCGGCCCCGCCAGCCCCGCGGCACCGTGAACGTGCGCCGGTACTGGCCCACCGGGTTGTAGCGGGTCGGCGCGGCGGGCGGCTGGGCGTCCTCGCCGAGCCCGTTGGCGCCCCACCACGGGTAGGTTATGTTGACGTAGATCGGGCGGTCGTGGCCGTGCATCTGCCAGGCCGAGGGGACGGGGATCGTCTCCCAGCCGGAGTCGTCGAGGTCGGTGCGGTAGAAGTCGTCGAGCTTGTCGGCGGGCCGCTCCACGTACGCGAACTTCCAGTCGCCGTCGAGGCTCTGCCGGTACGGGGATCTGGTGCGGTCGGCGGCGAGGGCCTGGCGGACGCTCTCGTACGGCATGAGGGTGGTGTGGGCGGGCTCGGTGCCGAGGCGGAAGAGGTCGATGTGCCCGTTCCACTCGTCGCCGCCCGCGGTGACGTCGCCCGCGGCGCCGAACGCCTTCGCGCCGGGCAGCACGGTCGGCAGCGCGAGCGCGCCGAGCACGGCGGCCCCCGCTTCGAGGAGACGACGACGGCTTACGTACGGGTGGGACGCGTGCGGCATGGCTGTGCCCTTCCGGCCGGGAGCTCGTGCGGGACCGCGCCCACCCTAGGAAGGGAACACAACCGAGACAATAATGACGTCAGATTCTGTCGCTTTCTGAGTGCTGGTTCCGGAAGCCGCCCTCCGCTTCCGCCCAGGGGGCGCCCCGCACCACCTCGTACGGCGACCGTCCCGCCCGCGCCGCCGCGAGCGCCTCGCCCACCGGGAACCGCTCGTCGTCCCAGTCGCTCGCCGACCAGTCGTCGTTCCCCGTGGCGACGATCGCGCGGCCCCGCCCCGCGTCGACGTGCGTGAACGCGCCGGTCACCACGGCCGTCACCAGCTCGTCGACCGCCTCCAGGAGGGAGTCGGAGCCGTCGTCGCAGGCGTCGCAGCCGCAGTCCGGCAACAGGCCCACCTGCACGGCGGGTTCACCCGCGCCGATCACCAGGGCCGTGCGCGGGACCCCGTCCACGGCCGCGTACCCGAACACGAGCGGCAGGGCGTCCGCGCGCGCCGGGCGCAGCCGCACCGCGTCCACGACCGGGACGTCGACGGCCCCGCGCCACACCTTCGCCGGGTCGACGGCCTCCTCGGCCACGGCCAGGCCGCTCGCGCGCAACGCCCGCGACCACGCCTGCGCGCGCGCCGCGAGGATGCGGTACTTCTCCGGGCGCGTGCACCGCTCGTACTCCTCGTCGCGCACGTCGCGGTCGGCGTGCGGGTCGGGCCAGGGCGGGGTGTCCGCCCCGGTGCGGGCGAACGCCTCGGTCACGGCCCTGCGCAGCGCGTTGTCGTCCATACCGGGAACCCTACGCAGCGCGCGTACACCGCTCACCGGGGCTCCCCACCCCATGATCACGGCGTAGTCTGCGACCGGGACCGGGTCGGTGACGGCGGTGCACAGGGGGACACACGATGACGGACACGCGTACGGGGACGGAAGCGGCGCGGGCGTGGGGATCGACGCTCACATCGGTGGTGGTGTACGCGCAGGGCGCCGTGTGCGTGCGGCGCGCGCGGGGCGTCGTCACTGCGGACGGCGGCCGGGTGCGGGTCGGCGGGCTGCCGCTCTCGCTCGAACCGTCGTCGCTGCGAGCCGCCGTCGTGGACGCGCCGGGCGTACGGGTCGCCGAGGCACGGTTCGCCGTCGAGGCCGAGCCCTCCGCGTCCGACACGGACGAGGAGCTGTACCGCGAGGTGGAGCGGCTGACCGAGGCGTGGCGGGCGGCCGAGGCGCGGCGCGACCGGCAGCGGCGGCGGATCGAGGAGGTCGCGGCGGTGCGGCCGGTCCAGCCGCCGCGCAGGCGCGACGATCCGCACCGCCGCACCCCCGTCGACGCGTGGCTCGGTCTCGCGGACTTCGTGGACGAGCGGCTCGCGGCGCTGCACGCGGAGCTCGACGAGCGGGACGAGGAACTGCGCCGCGTCGCCCACGAGCTGGACCTGGCCACCGAACGGCTGCACCACGCCCCCACGGATGCCGCGCCGGACCCGGTACGGGTCTCGGCCTCGGCCCTGCTCACCCTGGAGGGCACGGCCGGTGACGAGATCACGGTCGACGTCGAGTACCGCGTGCCCGGCGCCGTGTGGGCGCCGTCGTACCGGCTGACGCACCCTCAGGGCGAGGGCGGCGGGCGCCTGGTGCTGCGGGCGTCGGTCGCGCAGCACACCGGCGAGGACTGGACCGGGGTACGCGTCGGCCTGTCCACCGCCGACCTGCTCCGCCCCACCGGCCTCCCCAGGCTCCGCTCCACCCGCATCGGCCGCCGCCAGCCACCGCCCGCCCCCTCCGGCTGGCGCGAGCCGCCTGCCGGGCTGTCCGAGCTGTTCGCGGGACATGACGCGGCGGGACCACGGCCGGTCTCGCGGACGTCGTCGGCCGGCGCCGCCGGATCGGCACCGGCACCGGCACCGGCACCACAGCTCTACGGCTTCGCCGAGGAGGAGCCGTCGTACGACGTCGCGCCCCCGCCCGGCACCGGGGAAGCGCCGGTATACGGGGCACCCCCGCCCGCACCGGCCGCGCCCGGGTCCGTCCGGCCCCGCTCGGTCGGCAAGGCGCGGGCGGGAGCGCCCCTGTTCGCCGACGCCCCGATGGCGTCCGGCGCCGCCCCCGCGCCGCCTCCCCCGGCCCCGCCCCGGTTCGGGCCGCCGCGACCCAGCGCCGCCGAGCTCGACTACGGCGACCTCGTCCTGGCCGGCGCCGACGCGCCGGACGGGCGGCGCGGGCTGCTCGCGCCCGGGACGCCCGAGAACCCCGCGGCCGCCGGGGACCGGGAGCGCGCCGCGTCGGTGCGGTTCCTGCCGCTGCCCGGACACGCCGTGCCGCCCCGCGTGTCGGCCGGCTCCTTCGACCACCGGTACGACGCCGAGGGCCCCGCCGACATCCCCTCCGACGGCACCTGGCACACCGTCACCGTCACCGAACTGCCGGTCGGGCTGCGCACCGAGTACGTGTGCGTGCCGTCCGTCGAGGAGACCGTGTACGCGACGCTCGTGCTCACCAACGAGACCGACCGGGCCCTGCTCGCGGGCCCCGTGGACCTCACCTCCGACGGCGACCAGCTCCCCACCACGGCCCTGCCCACGATCGCCCCGGGCGGCACCGGGCGCATCGGGCTCGGCCCGGCCGAGGCGATCCGGGTCAGCCGCCGCACCGAACTGCGCGAATCCACCGCCGGGTTGCGCAACACCACCACCGTCCTCGACCACCGCGTCCACGTCGAGCTGGCCAACCGGCTGCCCCGCACGGTCACCGTCGAGGTCCGCGAACGCGTGCCCGTCACCTCCGAGGGCGACATCCGCATCGAGGAACACGGCGGATGGACGGCCCCGCCGGACGGCGGCGACGGACCCGAGCGGCCCGTGCCCGGCACCCGCCTGTGGCGGGTGGACGTCCCGGCGGGCGGCACCGCCGTGCTCGACGGCGGCCACGAGATCCGCCTCCCGGCCGCCAAGGCCCTCGTCGGCGGAGAGCGGAGGAGCTGACCACCATGGCGACCACACCCCGCACCGCTTCCGGTGCCACCGACCTGATCCCGCTGCCGGTCACCGCCGTGACCTGCCTGGAGGACCGCGCCCACGTCGAACGCACGGCCGCCCTCACACTGCGCCCCGGTGTCCAGCGCCTGCTCCTCGGCCCCCTCAGCGCGCTCGCCGTCGACCGCAGCCTGCACACCAACCTGACCGGCGACGGCGCCGACGGAGCCACCGTCCTCGACGTGCGTCTGGTACGGGCCTGGACACCGCGCTCGCCCGAGCCGCCCGGCGACGAGGACTCCCCGCTGCGCCGTCACACGTACGCCCTCCAGGAGGAGGAGCGGGCGCTGCGTCAGCGCCGCGACCGGCTGACGGCCCGCCTCGACCTGTTGGAGCGGCTCGCCGCCGACCTGCTGCGCGAGATCGGCGAGGGCGCGGGGTACGGCGAGAGCGAACCCGAGCGCTGGGGCCGCGAGCTGGACCGCGCCCACGTCGAACGCGACCGGTACGAGGACGAGCTGGGCGCCGTGGAGGCACGATTGCGGACGCTGGAGACGGAACTGCCGCGCGCTCTCCACGCGTTGCACGCCGCCGAGGAGGAACCGCCGGAGCTGACCGCGCACGTCGAGCTGACGGTGCGGGCGGCGGCCGCGGGGCCGGCGGAGCTGCGGCTCGGCCACCTCACCCCGTGCGCGCTGTGGCGCCCCGCCTACCGGGCCACGCTCGACGCGGGCCGCCTGTCCCTGCGGACCGACGCGATGGTGTGGCAGCGCACCGGCGAGGACTGGTCCGGCGTCCGGCTGACGCTTTCGACGGCCCGGTCGGGGCTCGCGACCGCGCCGCCGCGGCTCGTCGAGGACCGGCTCGCCCTGCGGGACCGGACCGCCGTCGAACGCCGGACCGTCGACATCGAGGTGCGCGAGGAGGACATCACCGACGTGGGCCCGGCGCCCGTTCCCGGGCTCCCCGGGGTGGACGACGGCGGCGAGGTCCGTGTCCTGCGCGCCCCCGCGCCCGCCTCCGTGCCGAGCGACGGACGCGCGCACCGTGTGCCGCTGACCGAGACGACCGGCGCGGCCCACAGCGAGTACGTGTGCGCGCCCGAACTCTCGCCGCTCGTCACCCAGGTGGTGCGGTTCGCCAACACCAGCGGGCACGCGCTGCTCGCCGGGCCCGTGGAGCTGGTCCGCGACAGCGGCTTCACCGGCCGCTCCACCCTGGACTTCACCGCGCCCGGCGCCACCGCCGAGCTGGCGTTCGGCAGCTCCGACAGCCACCGGGTGCTCCGCGAGACCGAGGAGTCCCGCGACACCTCGGGCCTCACCCACCGCACGGTCCTCACCCGCACCGTCCGACTGCACGTGTCACGCTTCTCCGCGCCGGACGACACCGGCGAACGCGTGATCACGCTCCGAGAGCGGATCCCGGTCTCCGAGGTCGCCGACGTCGAGGTGCGGCTGCGCAAGGACGCCTGCTCGCCCGTCCCCGACGCACTCGATGCCGAGGGCATCGCCCGCTGGGACGTCTCCCTGCCACCGGGCGGCCGCCGCACCGTGACACTGGTCTACGAGGTGTCGGCGAGCGGCAAGGTCAACGGGCTGTAGCCGCCAGGCTGTCCGGGACAGGTTCGCCCTGTCCCGGACAGCCGAACCCCTTGCCGGACAGGTCCCGGCCCGGCAGTTTCTTCCCCGGCGCCGGCTGCGAGGGGCACGCTCGGGGGAACCCTCGCGGCCGCGCCGCGCACAGGGCACGGACTCAGCCAGCGGTCGAGGTGGCCGTCCCCGTGGAGATGCGGCGGATCACGAAACGCTGACCCGCCGAACCATCACAGGCCCGCACCACCGCCTCGATCCCGTCGACAGGCCGCTCACCCCGCGCCCCGGCCGTCACGCACCGCGCGCCGGTGACTTCGAGTACGTAGGTGGAGGAGGTGCCCCGCACATGTTTTAGGCGCAGGGGGCTGCCCTCGCGGCAGTTGTCGAACGGTTCGAGGAATCCTTTCGGCGGGCCGTCCTCGCGGGCCACCAGGCATCCGGCGCCGTGGTCCGGGTGGTACCAGCGGACGCGATGGCGGCCGTCCGCCGTCGCGCGCAGCTCGGTGACGGGCGGGGACGCCTCCGCGCACGGCCGGAACACGGCGATCAGGCTGTCGTACCGCTCCTGCCTGTCCATGCCGTCGGTGAGACAGAGATCCGGTCCTTCCAGGGGCCGGACGGTGACCGCGCCCACGGGGACCCCGGCCTTGCCCGTCGTGTCGTCGTCCCTGCTCGCCAGCACCGCCGTGACCACGAGCGCGGCGGCCAGCACGGCGCCGACCAGGAGCAGCGGCCCGCGCCGCCGCGCCCGCACCAGCCGTTTTCCGCCCCGCCGTAAGGACCCGCCTGCCCCCTCGGCACGGACCGGAACACCGCCACCGTCCGCACCGTCCGGATCACCATGCAGGCCCGCACCGCCGACACCGGCCTCGGGCCGAGCCCCGGCGTCCGTGTCCGCCCCGTTCGTCGCCAGGCGGGCCCGCGCCGCCTCCCACTCCGCGGCCTCCTCCTCGCTCACCCCGCACGCGCGCACGAAGGCGGACAGGAGGTCCGCCTTGGGAAGGGCCTCCCGGGAGAGGGCGCCCGCGAGGGTGCTGCGGGCCAGGACGTCGCCGTTCCTCGCCGCGCGCAGTTCGAGCTGGCGGTACGTGAGTCCGGACGCCTCCTTGCGGCGGCGCAGCAGCGCCACGAACTCCCGCACGGTCCGTGCCTCGCCGGGCCCGTCCACCACCTCGTACGCGCCACCCCGCGTCAGGTCGTCCACCGCCGCTCGTCCCCCGCCCGCCCAGATGTTCGCCGAACCGGCTCAAGTGTCACCAGGGCCCGCACTCACCACAAGAGCTGATCGCGTCAGTCGCGGCCCGCCGGTCCCCCGACGGGCCGCCCGCCGCTGCCGACCTGGACGAAAGGGTGTTTCCTGAGGTCAAGGGGGAACCCGGCACAGCGAATTTCCGGACCGTTCCCCATCCCCCTTTTCCATCTACCACCACTTCCCATCCCCATCCCCATCCCCCCAGGAGCAGAGCCATGAGCGAGCACACCCCCTCCCAGGCCGAGGGCGACACCGGCGACGACGCCCGCGACCCCGACGGCCCGGCCACGCAGCAGGAGGAGCACCGCGACGTGCCGCGCACCACGCCGTCCCAGGCCGAGGGCGACGCGGACGACGGCGAGGGGGCCGACGGCCCCGAGCAGTAGGGCAGGCGCCCGGCGACGCGGCCGTCCGGCGCCCGGTTCAGGTCCTGTGCCAGGCGTCGGCGGCCCGGTCGTGCGCCACGAGCCCTTCCTCCTCGAACGCGCGAAGCCAGCCCTCCATCGGCCAGGTGCCCCAACGCCGCTTGTACAGGGCCCCGTTGCGCAGGATGTCGTCGATGTGCTGGACCGGCGGGTGGTGGGTCGGATGGTACTGGTGGTGGGCGGGCGCGCCGCCCACCCACCACAGGTCCACGCCCCGGCGGGCGGCGGTGGCGGCGAAGTCGGTGTCCTCGCCGCCGTACCCGGTGTAGTCCTCGCAGAAGCCGCCGATCCGCCGCCAGGTGCGGGCGGTGAGCGCGAAGGAGAGGGACCAGAAGAGGTGAGGGTCGCCTCCGCGCTCGACCTGACCGGCGGGCGGTGCGGGCCGCGCCGGGTGCGGCGGGGCGAGGCGGTCCAGGTCGTCGAGGCGGTAGCCGCCGGGCGGCGGGGGCGGCAGGTAGGCGACCGTGCCGCACAGCAGCGCCCCGTCCTCGGCGACGCGCGCGTACGTGTCCAGGAGCGTGGGGCCCGGTACGCAGTCCACGTCGAGGAAGACGAGGAGTTCCGCGCCGCCCGCCAGGGCCCGCGCGGCGCCTTCGTTGCGGGCCGCGGCGAGCGGGAGCCGGCCGTCGGCGAGGGACAGGGTGACGACCTGCGCGGCCGGTGTCCGGCCAGCGAGGAGCGGGCCGATGCCGGGGTCGGCCATGGAGACGACGACGTACTGGTCAGGGGTGCGCACGCCGCGCGCGAGCCCGTCCTGTTGCAGCAGCAGGTGCGGGTGGCGCCCGGCCGCGAGGGTGATCACCGCGCTGCGCATACGGGCTGCCTGGGTGAGCGGGAGGCCAGGTCGGTGAGGAGGCGTGCGGCGCGCGTGGCCCCGTCGCCGTGGGTCCAGGCGGACCAGCGGTTGGGCCGGGCCGCCGTCTCTTCAAGGAGGGCGGGCCATGCGTGCGCGGGAGGCCATGATTCCCGTACGGTCGCCAGGTCCGCCGCGCGCAACGCCCGTGCCGTGGCGTGCTGTTCGCCGTGCGGGCGGTCCTGAGGGACGACGAGGGTGGGGGCTCCGGCGGCGGCGCACTCCGCGACGGCGTTCTGCCCGGCGTGGGTGACGACGACGCGGGCGCGGCACAGCAGGGGCCACGGGTCGTCGGTCCAGGCCGCTTCTTCGCCGCCGAGGACGGTCCAGGTCCAGTCGGGGGTCGCGCGGCGCGCCTCGCGCAGTGCGGACGCGGTGGGTCCGGTGCCGCCCGCGCCCATCAGCACGACCACCTCGTTGCCGGGCGGGGCGGTGGCGGGTCTGGGGCGTCCGTCGAACCGCGAGATGCTGCCCGTGTGCAGCGTCTTGTCGTACCAGGGGGCGGGCCAGCCCGGTTCGGGCAGGGACCGGGGCCAGGGGGCGAGGAGGGCGTCCGCGAGGTCGTAGGCCAGGCGGTGCGCGGGGTCCGAGCGGTCGCCGCGCATGGCCGTCACGACGACGGGGACACCCATGAGCCGGGCGAGGACGGCGACCTCCACGGACACGTCAGTGACGAAGAGGGACGGGGTCTCGCGTCCGATCCACTCGGCGATGGCGCCCATCCGTTCGCGGTGTCCCGGGTGGTGGCACGGCACCCAGTGCAGCCGTCCCCGGGCGGTGGGGTCGACCGGGTCGTCCGTGGTGTCGGGCGGCAGCGCCACCCAGGGGCCCGTCCAGTCGGCGGGCCGGGGCAGCGAGGACAGCAGCGTGACGGGGGCCGGTACGTGTGCGGCGACGCACTGGGCGCGGTGCAGGTGGCCGCGCCCCTGGTGGTGCACGTAGTAGCCGATGGGCCCGGTCACCCGGACACCTCCTCGTAGAGGGCGGTGTAGGCGTCGGCGGTGCGGTCGAGCGCGCAGAACTCCTCGGCGCGGGCGCGGGCGGCCCGCCGGTCGAGCCTCATGACGCGCGGGATCAGGTCGGCGAGGGCCTGGACGTCGCCCGGCGGCGCGAGCAGCCCGCATTCCGGGGTGAGGATCTCGGCGAGGGCGCCGCGGTCGAAGCCGCAGACGGGGGTCGCGCAGGCCAGCGCCTCGGCGACGACGAGCCCGTACGGCTCGTCCCAGCTCGGTGTGACCAGCGCGGCGGCGGACTCCCGCAGGAGTGCGGCGAGGCCGCGCCGGTCGATGTGGCCGACGTACTCGGCGCCGTCGCCGAGCAGCGGCGCCACCTCCGCGTCGAAGTAGGCCCGGTCCGAGACCGGCCCGGCGAGCCGCAGCGGGACCCCGGCCGCGCGCGCCGCCCGGATCGCCAGGTGGGGGCCTTTCTCGGGGACGAGGCGGCCGGACCAGAGCAGGCCGTCGCCGCCGGGGCCGGGCTGCCAGAAGTCGGTGTCGACGCCGTTGCGCACGACGCGCGCGGCGGGGACGAGCGGCTGCCAGGCGGAGGCCGTGAACGCGCTGACGGCGGTGAACGCGACCGGGCAGGCGTCCGGGGTCTGGATCGCGGACTCCAGCCAGGGCGTGGGAGGGGTGTGCAGGGTGGTGATGACCGGGACGCGCAGCGTGGACGCCATCGCGACGGGGAGGTGGTGCAGGCTGTTGTTGTGCACGACGTCGAACCGCCGCTCCCCGTCGCGCGCCAGCTCCAGCATGAGCATCAGGTACGCGTGGTGCTCCTCCATCCACCGGGCGCTGGGCATGCTGGCGTCCGCGCGGGCCGCCGCGCTCAACCGGACCTTGCGCACGGGGAGTTCGCGGGCGCCGAGCGCCGGGTCGGAGCCGGGCGCCGCGAACAGTTCCACGTGGTGGCCGCGCTTGACGAGCGCGTGCGCGAGGCCCCAGGTGTGGGCTTCGAGACCGCCCGCGAAGGGTTCGCTGATCGGATGGCGCGCGGACGCGATGAGCGCCACCCGCATCGCGGTCATCGGAGCACGTCCGCGTAGAGGGCGCGGTGTGCGGCGGCGACCTGCACACGTTCGTTTCTCCGTGCCCGCGCGGTCGCCTTCGGTGCGGGACGCTCCTGGTATGCGGTGAGCACCGCTTTGCGCAGTGACTCCTCGTCGAGTCCGCCCTCCTGGGTGTGTCCGTACGTGTGACAGGGGCGCTGCTGGGCGTAGTAGCCGCAGTCGGGGGCGGCGACGGCGGTGCCGAGGTCGTGGCAGGCCTCCAGCCAGCCGGAGTGGGTGCCGAACACGTAGGGCAGCACGGACAGGTCGAGGGATTCGAGGTACGCGTACAGCTGGGCGTCGTCGAAGTAGTCGTGCACGTCGAGCCGGAGGCGGCCCTGTGCGGCGAGGTCGTTCAGCTCGCTCATGAGGTGCGGGGCGTGGGCGGGCGAGCCGGGTTCCGCGACGTCGCGGTGGACGTCGACCTGGAGCTGGGCGCCGGGGAGTTCGGCGACCGTCGCCGCGAGGGTGCGGACGACGGGGAGCACGGACATGTTGGGCCGCAGGCTCTTGGCGTGCACCCCCACCCGGAAGCCGTCGTGGACGGGCCGAGGGCGGTCGAGGCGGTCGAGTCCGACGACGTGCGGGTGGGGCAGGACCGTGGCCGTGCGGTCCCAGCGCTCCTGGACGGCCTGGGCGGCCCCGGCGGTGAGGGTGAGGAGGCGGTCGGCGGCCGGGACGAGGACGTCCAGGGCGGCGGCGTGGAGCGCCGGGTCGGGCTGATGCGGGTTGCGCAGGTCGTGGACGGTGTAGACGAGGGGCTTGCGGTGCCGACGCAAAGTGTCGACCAGCGCGGCGAGTTGGTCGGGGCGCTGGGCGTCGAAGCCGAAGTGCAGGTGGAACAGGTCGAAGTCCTGGTGGTGGGCGTCGATCCAGGCCGGGTCGAGCATGACCGGCGGCCACCATCGCTGCGAGGTGCTGGGCGCGCCGTTCGGGCGGGGATCCGCCAGCCGGGTGACGCCGTCCGGCTCCAGTGCGGAGCAGTGCCGCACATACACATGTCCTGCGGGTACCGAGGCGACACGTATTTCGCTGTGGGACCGGGTGGGAGAAGACATGTGTGCGCTCAAGGCAACTCCTAGGTCCGGGGACGCGTGTCACCTAGTGTGCGAAGGTGTGCGCGGTTGCGCACGTCGAGTCACATGTCGTCACACAGATGCCGCAGATGCCGGTGTCACCCCGGGGGTTTCCCGACCGGTTCAGCGCGGTCCGGGTGCGCCCGTCGTCCCCGTGATCCTGGCGACGAGGTCGTTCCAGCCCGCCTCCAGCCGTTCCAGCGGCATGTCGCACCGCTTCGTCAGGTAGTGGATCAGCGCCGGGTCGAGGTAGCCCATCAGCGCCTGCGCCTGGAGCACGCAGTCGGCGTCGGGGACGAGTTCGCGCAGCAGGATCGTGACGTGGGTGGCGAGCACCCGGTGCGAGGGGTGGGCGAGGCGGCGCGCGGGCTCCGGCTGCGCGGCCAGGTGCAACTCCAGTTGGGCCACGGACCAGCGCAGCACGGCCTTGCCGAAGGCGCGCAGCCGTTCGTCGGCGGGCGCGCCGGGGCCGAGCGGCGGCGGGCCGCTCATCAGGTCGGCCTGGAGCTGCTTGGTGGTGTGGTCGAGGAGCGCGGTCAGCAGTCCGGTGCGGTCGCCGAAGCGGCGGAAGACCGTGCCCTTGCCCACCTGCGCCGCGGCGGCGACGGCCTCCATGGTGACGCCCGCCGGGCCGTGCTCAGCGACGAGCCGGGCGGCCGCCTCCAGGAGCCGGGCCCGGTTGCGCGCGGCGTCGGCGCGCAGGCAGGGCTCGTCGTCCGCGGCGGGGCCGATCGTGAGCAGGAAGGGCTCGGACGCGGGGTCGGGCGACGCCGGGATCTCGGTCGGGCGCTGGGACATGAACACAGCGTAAAGCATTCCCGGTCGAACTGGACCGTGGTCCGCTTAGGGTGCTAGAACAGTAAACGGACCTCGGTCCGGATCGCTTTCCGGATCGTCTCCGGACCGTAGAGAGTCTTTTGTTCGCCCCTTTGGAGTCCCCATGTCTGTTCGTATCCTCACGCTCGTCGGCAGCCTCCGCGCCGGTTCGCACAACCGCCAGCTCGCCGAGGCGGCCGTCAAGCTCGCGCCCGAGGGTGCCGAGGTCGAGCTGTTCGAGGGCCTGGCCGAGATCCCGTTCTACAACGAGGACATCGACGTCGAGGGCAGCGTCCCCGCCGCCGCCGCGAAGCTCCGCGAGGCCGCGCAGAACGCCGACGCGTTCCTGCTCCTCACGCCCGAGTACAACGGCACGATCCCGGCCGTCCTGAAGAACGGCATCGACTGGCTGTCCCGCCCGTACGGCGCCGGCGCCTTCGGCGGCAAGCCCGTCGTCGTCGGCGGCACCGCCTTCGGCCAGTACGGCGGCGTGTGGGCGCAGGACGAGGTCCGCAAGGCCGTGGGCATCGCGGGCGGCAAGGTGATCGAGGACGTCAAGATCTCCATCCCGTCCTCCCTGACCCGCTTCGCCGAGACACACCCGGTGGACGACGCGGAGGTCGCCGAGCAGCTCACCGAGCTCCTCACCCGCCTGCACGGCCACGCGGGCGAGGCCGTCGCCGCCTGACCCCCACCATGTGACGAAGCGGCCCGGGCCCGACGGTCCGGGCCGCTTCGCATGCGCGCGCTCGCACGCCCTAGACGAGGCCCAGGTGGTGGCGGAGGGTCGGGCCCTCGTAGTCGGTGCGGAAGACGCCGCGCTCCTGGAGGAGCGGCACGACCTGGTCGGCGAAGGCGTCGAGGCCGCCCGGGGTGATGTGCGGGACGAGGATGAAGCCGTCGCTGGCGTCGGCCTGGACGAGGTCGTTGATGGCGGCGGCGACGGTGGCCGGGGTGCCGACGAAGCTCTGCCGGTTGCCTGTGTTGATGACGAGGTCGCGGATGGACCAGTTGTTGGCGGCGGCCAGTTCGCGCCACTCGCGGGCCGTGGCGAGCGGGTCGCGGTACATGCGGACCTGGGCGCGGCCCTCGGCGATGTGGTGGTCGCTGACGTCCGGGGCGATGTCGGGCAGCGGCCCCTCGGGGTCGTATCCGCTCAGGTCACGGTTCCAGACGAACTCCAGGTGCTTGATCGCGGTGGCGCCGCTGACCTGGCGGCGGCGTACGTCCCGGGCCTTCTCCTCCGCCTCGGCGTCGGTGTCGCCGAGGACGAAGGTGGCGGCGGGCAGGATCTTGAGCTGGTCGGGGCGGCGCCCGTACGCGGCGAGGCGGCGCTTGACGTCCGCGTAGAACGCCTGGCCCTCCTTGAGCGTGGCGTACCGGCTGAAGATCGCGTCGGCGCTGGACGCGGCGAATTCGCGGCCCTCCTCCGAATCGCCCGCCTGGAAGATCACGGGGCGGCCCTGCGGGGAGCGGGGGACGTTGAACTGACCGTGGATGTCGAAGTGCTGCCCGGTGTGGACGAAGGAGCCCGCCTTCGCGTCGTTCAGGAAGACGCCGGTGGCCTGGTCGGCGAGGATCTCGTCGCCGTGCCAGGAGTCGAAGAGTTCGTTCGCGGTGGTCAGGAACTCCTTGGCGCGGGAGTACCGCTCCTCCTTGGGCAGGAAGCCGCCGCGCCGGAAGTTCTCGCCGGTGAAGGCGTCCCAGGAGGTGACGACGTTCCAGGCGGCGCGGCCGCCGGAGAGGTGGTCGAGGCTGGCGAACTGGCGGGCCACCTCATAGGGCTCGTTGAACGTGGAGTTGATGGTGCCGGTCAGGCCGAGCCGGTCGGTGACGGCGGCGAGCGCGGCAAGGACGGTGAAGGTGTCGGGCCGGCCGACGACGTCCAGGTCGTATATCTGCCCGCCCTGCTCCCGCAGCCGCAGCCCCTCGGCGAGGAAGAGGAAGTCGAACTTGGCGCGCTCGGCGGTCCGCGCGAAGTGCGCGAACGAGCTGAACTCGATGTGACTGCCGGCCTCCGGGTCGCTCCACACGGTGGTGTTGTTGACGCCGGGGAAGTGGGCGGCGAGGTGGATCTGCTTCAGCGGCTTGCTCATGTCGTTCTTCTCCGTCCGGCTCAGACCGTGGCAGGTGCCGTCGTGGTGGCCGCGTAGCGGTTGGCGGGCCGGGCGAGCCCGAGCAGTCCGCGCAGGGTGTCGGCCTCGTACGCGCGCCGGAAGACGCCCCGGCGCTGTAGCTCGGGGACGAGGCCACGGGTGATCGCGGGCAGGTCGTGGGCGAGGACGGCGGGCCGCAGCCGGAACCCGGTCAGCCCCGCCGACTGCAACTCCTGCAATAGATCGGCCAGTTGGGTGGGCGACCCTGCGAAGATCCGGGCGTCGCTGGTGTACGCCTCCCCCGTGACGGCGTCGAGCCGCACCCGGCGCGCCTGCGCGGCGGCGGGGTCCTCGTCGAGGAAGACGACGAGGTCACCGAAGACGTGCAGCGGCTCCCCCGCGCGGCCCGCCGCCTCCTGCTCGGCGCGGATCTCGGCGACGATCGCGCGGGCCTCGCCTTCGTCGTGCGGGGTGACGTAGCCGATGTCGGCCTGCCGGGCCACGAGGCGGTACGGGACGCTCTGGTGGGCGAGGGCGCTGACGACCGGCTGGCCCTGCGGCGGGCGCGGGGTGATCGAGGGGCCCTTCACGCTGAAGTGGCGGCCCTCGAAGTCGATGTAGTGCAGCTTGTGGCGGTCGATGAAGCGCCCCGTGGCCTCGTCGCGGATCTCCGCGTCGTCCTCCCAGCTGTCCCAGAGGCGCCGGACGACCTCGACGTAGTCGGCAGCCTCGTCGAAGAGGTCGGCCAGCAGCTCGGGGCCGGACTGCGGCAGGGTGCGGCGGCCGAAGTGGGCGGCCTCGTTCGGCCGCGCGGAGACCTGGACGCGCAGCCCGGCCCGGCCGGTGCTCACGTAGTCGAGGGTGGCGACGGCCTTGGAGAGGTGGAACGGCTCCGTGTGCGTGACGACCGCGGTCGGCACCAGCCCGATGTGGCGGGTGAGCGGGGCGATGCGCGCGGCGGTCAGGACCGCGTCGAGGCGGCCGCGCACCTGATCGGTGCGGCCGTCGGGCTCGAAGGGGTGCGAGGACTGGAGGCCGAGCCCGTCCTCGAAGGTGACGAAGTCGAGCAGCCCGCGCTCGGCCTCGGCGACCAGGTCCGCCCAGTACGCGGCGGTGAACAAGTCGCGCGGCCGGGCCGCCGGTTCGCGCCAGGAGGCCGGGTGCCAGCCGGTGCCGTCGAGGGCGACGGCTAGGTGCAGGGCGGGGGCGGGGGTGGGGCGTGCGGACACAGCGGTGCCTCCCGAGAAGGGGTTGCGGCAGGTTCGTAGCTGTATGTCTAACAGGCCGGTGAACGATAAATCGTTGCAGATGCATGAAATCTGCCGGGCGCCCCGCGCCCCACACAGCGGCGCCCTCCGCCGACCGGGTGTCGGGGAGGGCGCAGCGGGGCATCGTCCGCCGCTACTCCAGCGGCGTGGCGCGGATCGCGGAGATGTCGAACTGGAGCCGTACCTTCTCGCTCACCATCATGCCGCCCGCCTCCAGGCGCTGGTTGTAGACCAGGCCCCAGTCGGTGCGGTCGATGGTGGTGGTGCCGTCGAACCCGGCCCGCTCGAAGCCGAACGGGTCTAGGACCGAACCCAGGTAGTCGAGGTGCAGCTCGACGGGCCGGGTGACGCCCTTGATGGTCAGATCACCGGTCATCCGGAACGTCTCGCCGCCCTCGTGGGTCGTGGCGGTGGAACGGAACACCATCTCCGGGTGGCGCCGCGCGTCGAAGAAGTCCTTGCCGACGAGGTGCGCGTCCCGCTGCTCCACGCCCGTGTCGACGCTGGCGACGCGGATGACGATCTCGGCCCGCGACCGCTCGGGCCGCGCCCCGTCGAGGTACAGCTTGCTGTCGTAGTCGGCGAAGGCGCCGCGCACCGTCGTGACCATCGCGTGCCGCACGGAGAAGCCGACCCGGCTGTGCGGGCGGTCGATGATCCACTCACCGGTCAGCGCGCGCAGCGCCGGGTCGAGGGCGACACCGGAGGCGGCGGTCGCCGGGAACGGCGTGCCGGGGCCGACGTCGGGCGTCGGCTCGAGGGTCGCGGTGGGGCGACGGCTGAAGATACCCATGAGGTCGTCGTCTCCTTCGAGTCTGATCGGTCCGTGCTATCACGCGGCCGTCGCCCGTCCCTGGCGAGATGAGGGGCCTCGTCCGGGTTCCATGGAGCGGCCCGGAAAGATGCACAGGATCAGCACGAATGAGGATGCACGGACAGGTGGCCCGGCATCACACAGCGTCAGCGGTCGGAACGCGGCATGAAGTAGTGCCCCGCATCGAGGTCTTCAAGCAGGCCGGGCCGCGCCGGTTCCCAGCCGAGGAGGGCGCGGGTGCGCTCGCCGGAGGCCGGGCTGTCCACGCCGAGGACGTTCGCCAGCCAGCCGAAGTGGGCGGGCGCCTCCTCCGGCGTGACCGAGGCGACCGGCACGTCGAGGTGGCGTCCGATCACCTCGGCGACGGAGCGGATCGGCACGCCCTCGTCGCCGACGGCGTGCAGCACGGTGCCCGCGGGCGCCTTCTCCAGGGCGAGGACGAACAGCCGGGCGGCGTCGTCGCGGTGCACGGCGGGCCAGCGGGCGGAGCCGTCGCCGATGTAGGCGGAGACCTTCTTCTCGCGGGCGGTGGCGATCATGGCGGGGACGAAGCCCTGGTCCCCGTCGCCGTGCACGGTCGGGGGCAGCCGTACGACGGACGAGCGCACGCCGTGGTCGGCGAGGGCGACGACCGCCTGCGCGTTGGCCATCCGCCGGGAGGGGCCGCTCGCCTGCTCGTCCGGTGCGGAACCGTCCGCCTCGGTGGCGACGCGACCGGGCGCGATGCCGAGGAGGCCGGAGGCGATGACGAACGGGCGACCGGTGCCGGCCAGCGCCTCGCCGATCGTGTCGATGGCGCGCCGGTCGTCGGCGGCGGCCCGCTCGAAGTCGCCGCTGAAGGCGATGTCGTGCTTGAAGGCGAGGTGCAGGACGCCGTCGGAGTCGGCCGCCGCGTCGCGCAGCGTCCCGAGATCGTCGAGCGAGCCGCGCACGACGTGGGCGCCGGCGGCGGTGAGGGCGGCGGCCGAGGCGTCCGAGCGGGCGAGCCCGACGACCTCGTGGCCCTGGTCGATGAGGTGCGGGACCACGGCGGAACCGATCCAGCCGGAAGCGCCGGTGACGAAGACACGCATGGGAAGACCTCCACGAGGCAGTGCGACAGGAAGCGATGTCAGTAACTGTCATCGCCTCCTCGACAGTAACACCCATGTCAGTCACCGTCATCACTCTGATGTCAGTCACGGTCGTCACATAGGATCGGGACATGAGCCGATGGGAACCGAACGCGCGGGGCCGCCTGGAGCGCGCGGCGCTGGACCTCTACCGCGAGCACGGGTTCGAGCAGACCACCGCCGCGCAGATCGCCGAGCGCGCCGGTCTCACCGAGCGGACGTTCTTCCGGCACTACGCCGACAAGCGCGAGGTGCTCTTCGGCGGGGCGTCAGTCATGGAGGAGTTCTTCGTGGAGACGCTCACCGGGGCGCCCGAGACGGCCGGGCCCCTGGACGCGATCGCCGCGACGCTGCACGCGGCCGGTGCACTCTTCGAGGGGCGCTACGAGTTCGCCCGGCAGCGCCAGGAGATCATCATGGCCAGCCCCGAGCTGCGCGAGCGCGAGCTGAACAAGCTGGCGTCCCTCTCGCGGGCGGTCGCCGACACGCTGGAGCGGCGTGGCGTACCGGCCGACGCCGCGCACCTCGCGGCGGAAGTCGGCACAGCCGTGTTCAAGGTGGGCTTCGAACGCTGGATCGGCTCGGACGGGACGAGGCCGCTGGAGGACTTCCTCGGGGAAGCGCTGAGGGAACTGCGGGCCCTGACGGCGGGCTGCTGACTGGCCCGCCGCGGCGAGGTATCCGGCGCGGCCCCAGGAGTCACCGCGCCGGTCGGGAGGCGCCCTTCGCTAGCGGGACGGAACCGGCAGCCACAGGCATCGCGGCGCCGGACCCTCGACGCCGCAGCTGCGGAACCTGACCGCGGGCCACTGACTAGCCCGCCGACCCGGCGAGGCAACCGGCGCCGCCCCAGAGGTCACCGTTCCGGCCGGGACGCGCCCTTCGCGAGCGGCACGGACCCGGCGGCCCCAGGCATCACGACGCCGGACCCTCGACGCCGCAGTTGCGAGACCTGACCGCGGGCCGCTGACGCCGCGAGGTGACCAGCGCGGCCCCGGCGGTCACCGTGCCGACCGGGACGCGCCCTTCGCGAGCGGCACGGACCCGGCAGCCCCAGGCATCGCAGCGCCGGACCCTCCACGCCACAGCTGCGGAACCTGACCGCGGGCCACGGACCAGCCCCCCGACGCGGCAAGATGACCGGCGCCGCCCAAGAGTCACCGCGCCGACCGGGACACGCCCTTTGCTAGCGGGACGGAACCGGCAGCCCCAGGCATCGCAGCACCGGGACCTCCACGCCGCCGTCGGCGCCGTACGAGCGCGATCGTCGTCCCGGTCGCGGTGATCAGCAGGCCGACGCCGCCGAAGATGAGCGGCAGCAGCCACAGGGAGAGGAACCCGTTGATCCGGGCGTCCTCGGGGGAATCGGGCCGGTACAGCACCTCCACCCGCTCCCCCTCGTCGTAGGCGGGCGGCTTGGAGCCCGTCGAGCTTCGGAACGTCCTGCGCTCGCCGTCCGCCGACGTGAACGCGACCACGGGGTAGGCGACCGGCCCGTCGGAGGACCGCTTCCTGCGGGTGCCGCCGCTGTGGTCCTCGCGCCACTCCAGGGCGACCACCGTGCCCGGCGCCCGCTCGGCGTGCGCCACGTACGAGGCCGACACCCCCGCCATGATCGCCCCGATGACCAGGAACAGCGCCCCGAACGCGAGCAGCGCGACGGTGATCCACCGGGCGGCGGCGCCGCGCCCGCGCGCCCGCATCACGCCCCTCACCGGTCCAGCGCTCCGGCGACGACCGCGAACGCCTCGTCGAGGAGGGCCACCGGGTCCCGCGCCGCGTCGCTCGCGCTCCAGCGCTCCAGGACGACGTGGAACGCGTTGAGCGCGGTGCCCGCGGCGAGGCGCGGGTAGAGGTCGGTCGCGGGGTCGAGGCCGACGCGGGCCGCAAGCTCATCGGCGAGGTCGTCGCGCCACTGGGCCTGGCGCTCCAGGAACCGGGCGTGCAGCGCCGGGGTGCGCAGGATCAACTGGACGACGCGCAGGGCCCGTTCGGAATCGGCGGCGCAGGTGGTGACCGGCACGCGCACCGCGTGCAGCAGCGCCTCGGCGGGCGCCTCCCCGGCCGGGCGTCCGGCGAGGGCGGCGCGCATGTCCGCGCCCATGCCGGCCAGGAACTGGACGACGACGTCCTCCTTGGACGCGAAGTACCGGAAGAAGGTCCGCTTGGAGACTCCGGCCGCCGCGACGATCTCGTCGACGGTCACCGCGTCGAAGCCCTTGAGCGCGAGCAGTTGCAGCGCCGCCTCGGTCAGTTCGTCCGACACGAGCTGCCGCTTGCGCTGGGCCAGGCTCAGGTGGGGTCGCGTGGTCACCCGCCCACCCTACATCCCATGCCGGAAGTGGCACCCAGTATCACCTTGACACCAAGTGCCATCGGGGTCAGGCTGTGCCGCATGAGTGAGATGCGCGGGACGGACGAGCAGGGCGCGGCGCGCGGACAGCGCTGGATCGCCGACCGGATCCCCGGCCAGACGGGCCGGGTCGCCGTCGTCACGGGAGCGGCGGGCGGACTCGGCCGCGCGGCGACGCGGGCCCTCGCGCGGCGGGGCGCACACGTGATCCTCGCCGTGCGCGACCCGGCGAAGGGCCGGGCAGCCGCCGCGAGGATCACCGCGGAACACCCGGACGCGCGGCTCGACGTGCGCAGGCTCGACCTCTCCGACCTCGACTCGGTCCGCGCGTTCGCCGACGGCGTGCGGGCCGACCACCCGCGCGTCGACCTCCTGCTCAACAACGCGGGCGTGATGGCGCCGCCCCGCACGCTCGGCGCCCAGGGCCACGAGATCCAGTTCGCGACGAACCACCTCGGACACTTCGCGCTCACCGGCCTCCTCCTCGACCCGCTGTCCCGGGCGACGGAAGCCCGCGTGGTCACGGTGAGCTCGCTCGAACACCGCAAGGGCCGTATCGACTTCGCCGACCTGGACGGCGCGCGCCGCTACGACCCGATGGCCGCCTACCGGCAGTCGAAGCTGGCCAACGCCTTGTTCGGCCTCGAACTGCACCGCCGCCTCACCGCGGCCGCCGCCCCGCCGCGCAGCGTGCTCGCCCACCCGGGGTACGCCGCGACCGGCCTCCAGACCAACGGCACGGTACGGCTGCCGCGCCTCATCTTCGGCCACCTGGCGAGGCCCTTGGCGCAGTCCGCCGAGCGGGGCGCGCTGCCGCTCCTGTACGCGGCCACCGAACCCGGCGTCCGGGGCGGCGAGTTCATCGGCCCCGACGGCCGGGGCGGCCTGCGTGGCGCACCGACTCGGGTCGAACCAGCGCCGTCGGCCACCGATGCCGAGGCGGCGCGCCGACTGTGGGAGGTCTCGGAGGAGCTGACGAAGGTACGTTTCCGGCTCCCCGCCCTCCGGGAGCCGTGAACCGCTCTCAAGGGGCCCAAGGGCCGTGCCAGGATCGGGCGTTCGCACCGACCGACCCGTCCCACCCACGAGGTACCCCCTTGCGCTGGAGACCCGCGTTCCGTGCCGTCGCCCTGTCCGCCGCCCTGTGCGCGGCCGTCCTGAGCCCGGCGGGCCCGGCCCCCGCCGCGCCGCAGGCGGTGACCACCGAAGCCGTCTTCAACAACCCCGTCGGCACCGCCGCCGAGCAGCAGGCCGTGGTGCGCCGCCAGGTCGAGCTGGTCGACGGGGCGCCCGCCGGTTCCCGCGTCCGCCTCGCGATGTACTACGCCGACGACCCCACGCTCAGCGACGCGCTGATCGCCGCCCACGCGCGCGGGGGACGGGTTCAGGCCATCTTCGACCACAAGGCCGTCTCCATGGCCCCGTACCAGAGCCCCCTCGCGGCGCTCGGCTCCGACACCGCGAAGACGTCCTGGGTGCACGAGTGCGGGGCGGGCCGCGGCTGCGTCGGGACGCGCACGCTGGGCACGGTCGACGCCATCAACCACAACAAGTTCCTGCTCCTGTCGCAGACGCAGGGCACGCCGAACGTGGTCGTGCAGTCGTCGGCGAACCTGCACAACGGCCGCGACGGCACGAAGGGCTGGAACAACGCGCTGGTCCTGACCGGCAACGACAAGATCTACGCCGCGTACGACGCCTACTTCGACGACCTCGCGGCCGGCAAGGCGAACAACAACTACTACGACACCGGCCGCGCTCCGGTGACGTCCGGCGCGGCCAAGGCGCACTTCTACCCGCGCGCCGAGAGCAACGGCAAGCCGTACGACGACGCCTCCGAGGACACCGTCGCGACCGTGCTCGACCACGTGCAGTGCTTCGGCAACACCAAGTACGGCACGACCGACAACCACCGCACCCGCATCCGCGTCTCCATGACCATCTTCAGCCGCCCCTATCTGGCGCAGCGGCTCGTCGCCCTCGACGCGGCGGGCTGCTACGTGGAGGTCTCCGAGACGTACAACCCGTCCAGCGCGCTGGAGAAGCAGTCGTTGCAGTACCTGCTCGCGAAGACGTCCAGCGCCTACAACGGCGTGATCACGAAGTACTACTGCCAGGCCGACCCGGTCTGGATCCACGACAAGTACCTGCTCGTCGAGGGCAACTACTACGACGGCCCCGACCGCAAGATCGTGTGGACAGGCAGCCACAACTGGAGCGGCAACTCCCTGCGGCAGAGCGACGAGACGATGCTGCAACTGGAGGACGACGCCGTGCACGACGCGTACGTGGCGAACTTCAACGAACTGCGCGCCGCGACGACGCACCAGCCCGCGAACGGCGCCGCGATCGCCTGCTGACCAGCGCGGGGGTCAGGAGCGGCGGGTGGCCACGACGAGGCGGCAGCGCGGGCTGCCGTCGGGCCGCTCGCCCAGCTCCGGCAGCGCCCGCAGCGCGACGTCGAACCCGGCCGCCGCGAGCTCCCGCCGTACGTCGCCGAGCCGGAACGGCCGGTAGTACATGACGAACGGCGGGCGCCACAGGGCGTTGCGCACCCGCATGACGGTGTCGAAGCCGAGCGTCGTCCAGTACGCGGGTGACCCCGGCGGCGCGGGAGCGGGCAGCGGGAAAGCGAACTGCCCGCCTACGCGCAGTACTTGACGCACCTGGGTGAAGAGGTCCGGGTACTGGCCGGGCAGGAAGTGCCCGAACGCGCCGAAGCTCACCACCAGGTCGAAGACGGGCCCGAAGGGCAGCGCGAGGGCGTCGGCGCGCACATAGGAGGCGGCCGGTTCGCCCTCGCGCGCGACACCCAGCATCCCCGCGCTGAAGTCGACGCCCACGGTCCGCCCGGCGCACACCTCGCGCAGCACGCCGAGCCCCGCCCCGGTCCCGCAGCACAGGTCGAGCCCGTCCCCGTACGGGCCGAGGTCGCGCAGCGCCCGGGCGACCGGCGTGAGCACGCTGTCCGGCGTACGGAACGGGGTGCGGTCGAACTTCGGGGCGAGCAGGTCGTAGCCGCGCTCGACCGAGGACAGCGCCTGGACGGCCAGCTCGCGGAAGGTGGGGCCCTGGGGTGTGAACATGGCGGCTCAGCATAGGTCGGCGCGCCCGTGAAGTCCGCCGGTGCCGTCCACCCGGATGTGAGTGCTACACTCCGAGTGGCACGTGTGTACGCCCCCTCCGTGGCGCCGGTGCCGATCCTCTCGCTTCACAGCGATCTCTCTTTGTCAGCGCCTCAGCGCGCGCGTCTTCCGGCCTCGGGCTGTCCTGCCCGTCTCGCACGGGGCGTGATGTTCCGCCCCGCCTCGCGCCGGTCCTCCCTTCCCTCGTCTTCCCTTCCCTCTTCTCCACTCCGCGTACGCACGGCGTCCGCGAAAGGACCGTGATCGACCATGACCACCACCACACTTGAAGCACCGGACACCGCCGTACGGACGGCGTCCGGCGTCCTCGACATCGGCGCGAACGGGGCGGGGCACCTGCGCGCCGCCGGCCTGCTGCCGACCTCCCGCGACGTCCAGGTCCCCGCCGCGCTCGTCCGCAGGTTCGGGCTGCGCAAGGGCGACTTCGTCGACGGGCTGTGCGCCAGGCCGCACACCCTCACCCACGTGGAGACCGTCGACGGCGCACCCGCCGACGCCGTCCGCGACCGTCCCCGCTTCGGCGACCTCACCCCGGTGCACCCCTCGCAGCGCCTGCGCCTGGAGAGCCCGGGGAGCGGCCTCGGGGGCCGTGTCGTCGATCTCTTCGCGCCGGTCGGCAAGGGGCAGCGCGGACTGCTCGTCGCGCCGCCGAGGACCGGCAAGACCGTCCTGCTGCAACAGCTCGCCGCCGCCGTCGCCGCGAACCACCCCGAGGCCCATCTCATGGTGCTGCTCGTCGACGAACGGCCCGAGGAGGTCACCGACATGCGGCGCTCCGTGCGCGGCGACGTGTACGCCTCCACCTTCGACCAGCCCGCCAAGGCCCACATCGCGCTCGCCGAACTCGTCGTCGAACGCGCGAAGCGCCTGGTCGAGCGGGGCCGCGACGTCGTGATCCTGCTCGACTCCCTCACCCGCCTGTGCCGCGCCCACAACAACGCGGCGTCCTCCGGCGGCCGCACCCTCTCCGGCGGTGTCGACGCCGCCGCCCTGCTCGGCCCCAAGCGTCTGTTCGGGGCCGCGCGCGACACCGAGAAGGCCGGCTCCCTGACGATCCTCGCCACCGCCCTCGTCGACACCGGCTCCCGCGCCGACGACTACTTCTTCGAGGAGCTGAAGAGCACCGGCAACATGGAGCTGCGCCTGGACCGCGCGCTCGCCGACCGCCGCGTCCACCCGGCCGTCGACCTCGCCCCGTCCGGCACCCGCCGCGAGGAACTCCTGCTCAGTCCGGCGGAGTTGGCGGCCGAGCGCGGCCTGCGCCGCGCGCTCCAGAACCGCGACGGGCACTCCTCCTACGAGGCGCTGCTCGACAAGCTCCGCCACACCCCGGACAACGCCGCGTTCGTCCGCCAGATCCACTCGACGGTACCCACGCACTGAGACCGCGCCCGTATGCGTAATACTCGACGCATGACATCGAGCATTACGCGCCCGGGCGGTGACCCCGCCGTCACGGTGCGCCGGGCCACCGCGCGCGACGCCCGGCGCCTGACCCGGCTCGTGCGCGGCTCCCGCGCCTACGAGGGCCCGTACGCGCCGATGGTCGCGGACTACCGGGTGGGCCCCGACTACATCGAGGCGCACCGGGTCTTCGTCGCGGTCTCCGTGGCCGACGACCGCGTGCTCGGCTTCTACTCCCTGCTCCTCGCCCCGCCGGAGCTGGACCTGATGTTCGTCGCGAACGACGCGCAGGGGCTCGGCATCGGGCGCCTCCTCGTCGCGCACATGCGGGGCGAGGCGCACGCCGCCGGGCTCGACCACGTACGCGTCGTCTCCCACCCGCCGGCCGAGGGGTTCTACCGCAGCGTCGGGGCGCTGCGCACCGGCACGGCGCCCGCCCGTCCCCCGGCCGTCGCATGGGACCGTCCTGAACTCGTCTTCCCCATCGCCCCCGCCGTCTGAGGGGTTCCGCCCCCGGCCCGCGCGGCGCACACTCGGTGGCAATTCGAGCGGGCGGCAATGCGGCAAGGAGGCCACATTGGGCGGCAGCGAGACGCGCGGCGACGCGTTCGACGTGATCGTGGAGATCCCGCAGGGCTCCCGGAACAAGTACGAGATGGACCATGAACTCGGGCGGATCCGGCTCGACCGGATGCTGTTCACCTCGACCCAGTACCCCGCGGACTACGGCTACGTACAAGGCACCCTCGGCGGCGACGGCGACCCGCTGGACGCGCTCGTGCTGACCGGCGACGCGACGTTCCCCGGCTGCGTCATCGAGTGCCGGGCCATCGGCATGTTCGTGATGAGCGACGAGAAGGGACCGGACGAGAAGATCCTGTGCGTGCCCGCGCACGACCCGCGCCACGCGGAGACCCAGGACATCGAGGACCTCCCCGAGTTCGACCGCCTGGAGATCACCCACTTCTTCGAGGTCTACAAGGACCTGGAGCCCGGCAAGTCCGTGGAGGGCTCGCACTGGGAGGGCCGGGACAAGGCGTACGAGGAGATCCGGCGGGCGCGCGAACGCCGGGAGGGGTAGCCGCCCGAGGCGCCGCGGAGCCCGTCCTCTAAGGTGGGCGGGCCGTGGTGCTCGGGAAGACCGGTGACGGCCCCCAGGGGTCAAGTCCGGAGCGGCCCTCGCCACTGTGATCGGGTTCCGTACCGCCCTCGGGCCGGTGCGGAGCACGCCGTTCCACCAGGCCACTGGCCGCCTCCGGGCGGCTGGGAAGGCAGGAGCGGCGGCGCATGCCCGTAAGCCAGGAGACCGGCCACGGCATCTCACGAAGTGATCCACGAGGTGCTGGAGCGTGATCAAGGCATGACCCTGCCCGGGAACCCCTCTCCCTTCCGCTGGCGCCGGGAGGACACCGTCCGTACGGCGGGCCTCCTGGCGGTGATCGCGGCGCTGCACGTCGTCGCGTTCGGCGTGCTGTTCCTGCTGGTCGTCCCCGAGCACTACGAGGTCGGGGACAAGGCGTTCGGCATCGGCCTCGGCGTCACCGCGTACACGCTCGGAATGCGGCACGCGTTCGACGCCGACCACATCGCGGCGATCGACAACACGACCCGCAAGCTGATGGCGGACGGCAAGCGGCCCGTCTCGGTCGGGTTCTGGTTCGCGCTCGGCCACTCCAGCGTGGTCGTGGCGATGGCGGCGCTGGTGGCGGGCGGCGCGGCGCTCGCCGGAACGCTGCTGAACGACGAGTCCCGCACCCACCAGGTCCTCGGCGTCGTCGGCACGACGGTGTCGGGCACCTTCCTGTACCTGATCGCGGCGCTCAACCTGGTGGCGCTCGTCGGCATCCTCCGGGTCTTCCGGGCGATGCGCGAGGGCACGTACGACGAGCGGGAGCTGGAAGCGCACCTGGATTCGCGGGGCTTCATGAACCGCGTCCTCGGCCGCTTCACCAGGTCCATCACCCGCCCCGGCCAGATGTACCCGCTGGGCTTCCTCTTCGGCCTCGGCTTCGACACGGCGACCGAGGTGACGCTGATGGTGATGGCGGGCAGCGGAGCGGCCGCCGGCCTCCCCTGGTACGCGATCCTGTGCCTGCCCCTGCTCTTCGCGGCGGGCATGAGCCTGTTCGACACCCTGGACGGCACGTTCATGAACTTCGCGTACCAGTGGGCGTTCTCCAACCCGGTGCGCAAGGTGTTCTACAACCTCACGATCACCGGGCTCTCCATCGCGGTCGCGTTCTTCATCGGCACGATCGAGCTGGTCGGCGTCCTGCACGAGAAGCTCGCCCTGACGGACGCCGTGACCGGCTGGATCGCCGGCCTCGACCTCGACAACGTGGGCTACGTCATCGTCGGCCTGTTCGTCGCGGTGTGGGCGGCGGCGCTCGCCTACTGGCACCTGGCCCGGGTCGAGCAGCGCTGGTCGGCGCGGGTCGCCGAGGGTGGTTAGCGGCGGGCTGGTGGGCCTGGCGTGACCAGGGCGCACAGGGGGGCGCGCGGAAGCGGGCCGTTCGGCCCTCGGAGGAGGGTCGACCGGCCCGCATACTCCACCGTCCCCACTGGGGATACTTCTCAGCAGAGCCTCCCGTGCCCTCGCTCTCCCGCCGCGGCGCACGGTCGAGGCCCGGGCCCGCCGGTCGCAGGAGGGGGAGCTGCAATCGGCGGGCCCGGCACCCTTCCGGGGACGGTCCTGCGCGGAGCCGCCGTGGTCCGGGCGATAAGGTATCGGGTCGAACCGCACGCGCCCGAGCAGCCAGGAGCACCTCCGTGACCGTAGCCATCGACTCGTCCGAGGCACCCGTCCCGTCCGGCGAGGAGACCGGGGGGACGAGCGTCGCGGAGCCCACGCCGGGGACGCACGCGGACGAGGAGACGGCCGGGCCGCTGGGCACCGCCGCCACCTGGACGCCGCCCGCCGACGAGCCCGCCGGGGGCGAAGGCGCCGAGAACTTCTGGCAGCCCGCGGACGCCGAGGGCGAGGCCGCCCCGCGCGAGATCCCCGAGGCCGTCCACCGCGACGCCCACGCGTTCGGGGTCTACGCCCGTACCGGCGGGTGGGCGTTCGCCCTGAAGGTGGCCCGCAGCGTGCGGCCCGGCGGACAGCCCGCCGGTGACTCGCCGAAGGTCTCCGCACGGAAGTTCGCCGAGCTCGCCGAGTGCTCCCCCGAGCGCGTCATGCGGTTCTACAAGGCGTGGGACAGGGCGGCGGACGACGGCGTGGTCCCCCAGTTCGAGGCGCTGGCGCCGGGCGAAGAGATCGAGCTGCCGGACGCCGATCTCTGGCTGCAGTACTACGTCTCCCGCTCCAGCGCCGCGTCCGTGCGCGGGCAGGCCATCACCGAGGCCGCCGAGGCCGAGGGCATCCGGCCCACCAAGGCCCTGGAGGTCGCCGAGAACCCCACGGCGCTGCGGGCCGCGATCCTCGCCGACCCCGGCACCGCGGAGGCGGCCCGCAAGGCGCTGCTCGACCGGCTCGACGAGGACCCCGTGCTCCGCTCCGGCCTGGCCCGCGACATCGTGCGTACGGACGATCTGAAGAAAGCCGTCGCCGAGGAGTCCAAGACCGGCGACCGCCTGGAGTACGTACGGAAGATCGCCGAGGAGGGGCAGGTCAAGACCCCCGCGGGCCAGAAGATCGAGGCCCCGCGCGCGTTGCGCGAGGAGGCCGAGCGGCACCTCTCCCTCATCGACGAGCTCGACGAGGACGAGGAGGCGGGCGAGTGGGCCCGTGAGGCGTACGACTCGGTGCGCACGCTCATCGCGGAGACCGTCGAGGCCGACCCCGAGCTGCGCGTGCAGGAGCGGCGCGCGAAGTTCTACAGCAGCCTGCAGAAGGCGACGAAGGCGTTCGAGGAGCTGACCTTCGACGACATCCAGGAGATCGACGACATCTACGAGGACGACATGGTGCGCCGCCTGGAGGAGCTGCAGACGGCCATCTCGGCGTGCATCTCCGCGCTGCAGTCCGCCCAGCAGAAGGACTGACCGGTCCAGGCCCCTGCGCGGGTCCGGGCGCGGGCAGTGGCATCGTGGGGGACGATCACCCAGCCCAGCTCAGGAGGCACCACGTGGCGGACACCCCCGAGAACCCCGCGACCCCCCGCTCCACCGGCCGCCCGGCCCACCAGAACGTGACGTTCGACAGCGGCGGCACCCCCGCCCACGGCTATCTGGCCCTGCCGCCCACGGGCAGCGGCCCCGGCGTCATCGTGATCCAGGAGTGGTGGGGCCTGACCGACCACATCGCCGACGTGACCAACCGGCTCGCGGGCGAGGGCTTCGTGGCCCTCGCCCCCGACCTCTACGGCGGCAACGTGGCGCACGACTCCGGCGAGGCGCTGCGCATGATGCGGGACCTGCCGGTGGAGCGCGGCGTCGAACTGCTCTCCGGCGCCGTCGACCACCTGCTCTCGCTGCCCGAGGTCACCTCGCAGACCGTCGGCGCGGTCGGCTTCTGCATGGGCGGCGGCTTCGTCCTCTACCTGGCGGCGCAGGACCCGCGGGTCAGCGCGGCCGTCCCGTTCTACGGCGTCATCCAGGGCGAGGTCCCCGACTTCTCCGGGCTCAAGGCCCAGATCCTCGGCCACTACGGCGAGCACGACGAGAGCATCCCGCCCGCCACGCTCGACGGCCTGGCCCGCACCATCAAGGAGCAGTCCGGCATCGACGCGGATCTGCGCCTGTACCCGGCGGGCCACGCCTTCTTCAACGACGGCCGCCCGGAGGCGTACGACCCGGAGGCGTCGGCGAAGGCGTGGACGGCGACGCTGGACTTCCTGCGCTCACACCTCTCCGCCGACTGAGGAACGGCGGGGCCAGGAGGCCCGAACCTCCCGGCCCCGCCCCACCGCACCTACCAGATCCGCACCCGATCAGCGGGGTCGAGCCACAGCCCGTCCCCCTCCTTCGTCCCGAACGCCGTGTGGAACTCGTCGAGGTTGCGCACGATGTTCGCCCGGAACTCCGGCGGCGAGTGCGGGTCGATCGTCAGGTACTGCTGCTCCTGCTCCTTGCGCCGCTTGGTGCGCCAGCAGTACGCCCAGTTCAGGAAGAGCCGCTGCGACCCGGTGAGCCCGTCCTCGCCGGTCGGCACCTCCGCGCCGTCGAGCGAGATCAGATAGGCGGTGTGGCCGATGGTGAGGCCGCCGAGGTCGCCGATGTTCTCGCCGACGGTGAGGGAGCCGTTGACGTACTCGCCGGGCAGGTTGCGCGGCGAGAAGCCGTCGTACTGCTTGATGAGCGCCTTCGACTTCGCCTCGAAGGCGGCCTTGTCGTCGGCGGTCCACCAGTCGTTGAGGTTGCCCTGGCCGTCGTACTGGGCGCCCTGGTCGTCGAAGCCGTGGCCGATCTCGTGGCCGATGACGGCGCCGATGCCGCCGTAGTTCTCGGCGGCATCCGCGTCCGGCGAGAAGAACGGCTTCTGGAGGATGCCGGCCGGGAAGCAGATCTCGTTGGTGCCCGGGTTGTAGTAGGCGTTGACGGTCTGCGGGAGCATGAACCACTCGTCGCGGTCGACCGGCGCGCCGATCTTGGCCATCTGCCGGTCGTGCTCGAAGGCGTCGGCGGCGTGCGCGTTGGCGAGGAGGTCGTCGGCGACGACGGTGAGCGCCGAGTAGTCGCGGAACCGGTCCGGGTAGCCGATCTTCGGGCGGAACGTGGCGAGCTTCTCGTACGCCCGCTCCTTCGTCTCGTCCGTCATCCAGTCGAGGGCGGCGATGGACTGCCGGTACGCCTCCAGGAGGTTGGCGACCAGGTCGTCCATGAGCGCCTTGGACGTGGGCGGGAAGTGCCGGGCCACGTACTCCTTGCCGACGGCCTCGCCCATGGCGCCCTCGACGAAGCCGACGGCGCGCTTCCAGCGGGCGCGCAGCTCGGGGGTGCCGTTGAGGGTGCGCCCGTAGAACTCGAAGTTGTTGCGGACGAACGCGGAGGACAGGTACGGGGCCGCGTTGCGCACGACGCGCACCGTCAGCCAGTCGCGCCACTGCTCGATGGGCGTCTCGGCGAGGACCGTGGACAGGTGCGCGAGGTAGGACGGCTGGCGCACGCAGGACTGGGCGAGCGTGTCGTCGTTGCCGCCGAGCCCGGTGACGTAGCCGCGCCAGTCGAACTCGGGGGCCAGCGCGGTGAGTTCGTCGAACGTCGTCAGGTTGTACGTCTTCTGCACGTCCCGCGTCTCGGCGCGCTCCCAGTGTCCGGAGGCGAGCCGGGTCTCCAGGGCGAGGACGGTGCGCGCGGCGGAGGCCGGGTCGGCGTGCTCGGCGAGGGTGAGGAGTTCGGTGAGGTAGCCCTGGTACTTCTCGCGGGTCTCGGCGAACTTCTCGTCGCGGTAGTACGACTCGTCGGGCAGGCCGAGGCCGCCCTGGAGGATGTTGTAGAGGTAGCGGTCGGAATCGCGGTCGTCGGTGTCGATGTACGAGCCGAAGAGGCCGGAGCCGCCGATGCGCTCGAAGCGGCCGACGAAGGCGGCGAGCTCGCGCGTGTCACGGAGCGCGGCCACCTCCGCCAGCAGGGGGCGCAGCGGGTCGAGGCCGCGGGCCTCGACGGCGTCCTCGTCCATGAACGACGCGTAGAGGTCGGCGATCTTGCGGGCCTCGTCGGGTTCGAGGCCGGTGGGGCCGCCCGCGGCGATCTCCTGAATGATCTCCTTGACCTGCTGCTCGGCGACGTCGACGAGCTGCACGAAGGGGCCCCAGCTGGAGCGGTCTTCGGGGATCGGCTCGGTGGCGAGCCAGCGGCCGTTGACGTGGCCGAAGAGGTCGTCCTGCGGTCGGATCTCCGGGTCCATGCCCGGACGTGCGTCATCCAGAGTGCTCATCGCCGCAGCCTACCCAGGTCAGCGGCGTCATACAGCAGCAGATATGCCGCACTGCCCCACAGGCGCGGAGCCTGTGGGGCAGTGCGGGTCAAAACGGTGCTCAGGCGAGCGACGCCAGCGCCTCGTTCAGCGTCTGCGACGGACGCATGACGGCCGCGGCCTTGGCCGGGTCGGGCCGGTAGTAGCCGCCGATGTCGGCGGGGCTGCCCTGGACGGCGTTCAGCTCCTCGACGATCTTCTGCTCGTTGGCGGCGAGCTTCTCGGCGAGCGCGGCGAACGCCTTGGCCAGCTCGGCGTCGTCGGTCTGCTGGGCCAGCTCCTGCGCCCAGTACAGGGCGAGGTAGAAGTGGCTGCCGCGGTTGTCGATGCCGCCGACGCGACGGGTCGGCGACTTGTCCTCGTTGAGGAAGGTGCCGGTGGCGCGGTCGAGGGTCTCGCCGAGGACCTTGGCGTGCTTGTTGCCGGTCGTGGTGGCGAGGTGCTCGAAGGAGACGGCCAGGGCGAGGAACTCACCGAGGGAGTCCCAGCGCAGGTAGTTCTCCTTGACGAGCTGCTGGACGTGCTTCGGAGCGGAGCCGCCGGCGCCCGTCTCGAACAGGCCGCCGCCGTTCATCAGCGGGACGACCGACAGCATCTTGGCGCTGGTGCCCAGCTCCAGGATGGGGAAGAGGTCGGTCAGGTAGTCACGGAGCACGTTGCCCGTGACCGAGATGGTGTTGAGGCCCTGGCGGATGCGCTCGACGGAGAGCTTCGTGGCGTCCTCCGGGGAGAGGATGCGGATGTCCAGGCCCTCGGTGTCGAACTCCGGCAGGTACTGCTCGACCTTCTTGATCAGCTGGGCGTCGTGGGCGCGGCCCTCGTCCAGCCAGAAGACGGCCGGGTCGCCGGTGGCGCGGGCGCGCGTGACGGCGAGCTTGACCCAGTCCTTGATCGGGGCGTCCTTGGTCTGGCAGGCGCGGAAGATGTCGCCCTCGGAGACGGTCTGCTCCAGGACGACGTCACCGGCCTGGTTGACCAGACGGACGGTGCCGGTGGTGGGGATCTCGAAGGTCTTGTCGTGGGAGCCGTACTCCTCGGCCTTCTGCGCCATGAGGCCGACGTTCGGCACGGAGCCCATGGTGGCGGGGTCGAAGGCGCCGTTGGCGCGGCAGTCGTCGATGACGACCTGGTAGACGCCCGCGTAGGAGGAGTCCGGGATGACGGCGAGGGTGTCGGCCTCGGCGCCGTTCTTGTCCCACATGTGGCCCGAGGTGCGGATCATCGCCGGCATGGAGGCGTCGATGATGACGTCGGACGGGACGTGCAGGTTGGTGATGCCACGGTCGGAGTCGACCATGGCCAGGTCCGGCCCGGCGGCCAGCTCGGCCTCGAAGGACGCCTTGATCTCGGCGCCGTTCTCCAGGGACTCCAGGCCCTTGTAGATGCCGCCGAGGCCGTCGTTCGGGGTGAGCCCGGCGGCGGCCAGGTCGGCGCCGAAGCGGGCGAAGGT
This sequence comes from Streptomyces sp. NPDC046939, assembly GCF_040644575.1. Taxonomy (NCBI): domain Bacteria; kingdom Bacillati; phylum Actinomycetota; class Actinomycetes; order Kitasatosporales; family Streptomycetaceae; genus Streptomyces; species Streptomyces sp. NPDC046939. Next base: position 322,263 of record NZ_JBEYWV010000002.1, on the reverse strand, counting down.
CTCGGGGAAGAAGGCGCGGACGACGTGGCCGAAGATGATCGGGTCGGAGACCTTCATCATGGTGGCCTTCAGGTGCGCGGAGAAGAGGACGCCCTCCTCCTTGGCGCGGGCGACCTGGGCGGTCAGGAACTCGCGCAGGGCGGCGACGCGCAGCACGGAGGCGTCGACGACCTCACCGGCGAGGACGGGTACGGACTCGCGCAGGACGGTGGTCGTGCCGTTGTCGGCGACCAGCTCGATGCGCAGGATGTCGTCGGCCGGGATCACGGTCGACTTCTCGGTCGAGCGGAAGTCGTTGGCGCCCATGGTGGCGACGTTCGTCTTCGAGTCGGCGGACCAGGCGCCCATGCGGTGCGGGTGGGCCTTGGCGTAGTTCTTCACCGAGGCGGGGGCACGGCGGTCGGAGTTGCCCTCGCGCAGGACCGGGTTCACGGCGGAACCCTTGACCTTGTCGTAGCGGGCGCGGATGTCGCGCTCCTCGTCCGTCTTCGGCTCGTCGGGGTACGCGGGCAGCGCGTAGCCCTGCTCCTGAAGCTCGGCGACGGCCGCCTTGAGCTGCGGGATCGAGGCGGAGATGTTCGGCAGCTTGATGATGTTGGCCTGCGGCGTCTTCGCCAGCTCGCCCAGCTCGGCGAGGGCGTCGGGGATGCGCTGGCCCTCCTGGAGGTACTCCGGGAACACGGCGAGGATGCGGCCGGCCAGGGAGATGTCACGGGTCTCGACGCGCACACCGGCGGTGGACGCGTAGGCCTCGATGACCGGCAGGAAGGAATACGTCGCGAGGGCCGGGGCCTCGTCTGTGTGCGTGTAAATAATGGTCGAGTCAGTCACCGGGGGCTCCGCTCCACGTCTTCCATCGTCGGTCTGCTGTCGTGCGATATTGCTCGACATCAAGATATCTCGTGCCGGGCCCGTCTTCGAAAGGGCCCCGGGCAGTCGCCCGGCTCACGGACCGCCGTCGTCACAGCCGAGCTGCGCGTCGATCTGTCCGGCGGTCAGAGGACCGTCGTCGGTCCAGTACTTCCCTGGTCCCAGATGCGCACTCCTGATCGTGCGCAGGGTGAGGACGCCGTCACGCCCGTCGCCTGTCGTGTCCGTGTAGGCCACTCCGATGACTGGGGGGATCGAGGACGCGCCGGGCCGTGCCGAGTGCTCCGCGAACCCCTCGCCGGACCAGAGCGTGATCCGACCCTTCCGGGCCGACGCGGAGACCGGTCGCGAGGCGGACCACACGACGCGCGGACTCTCGTGCCCGACGTCGTCGGCGTCGTAGACCTCCACGCGCCTGATCTCGTCCGTGGGGCACATCGGTATCCTGACGACGATCGTGTCGCCCTCGGCCCGCGCCCCGAACGTCGGCGGGTCGGCCGGATCCGACGGGAACAGGCCGCAGCCGACAGCCCCGTCTCCCCTGGGCCGTTCCGGGGGTCATCCGCCCGGCCGCCACACCCGGCCGCAAAAGTATGGTGTCCCACCACATACGCCGCTGACCTGCGCGTTCCTACCTTGTGCCAGCAACTAGACGTCCCCGTCCCCGCCTGGAAGTGGTGCACATGGCCTCCGCAGCAACCGCTCCGCCGACACCGGCCAGCCTCAAGCGCATCGTCGCGGCGAGTCTCATCGGCACCACCATCGAGTGGTACGACTTCTTCCTGTACGGCTCCGCCGCCGCGCTCGTCTTCAACAAGCTGTTCTTCCCCGAGTCCGACCCGCTCGTCGGCACTCTGCTCTCGTTCCTGACGTACGCCGTCGGTTTCGCGGCGCGCCCGCTCGGCGCGCTCGTCTTCGGCCACTACGGCGACCGGCTCGGCCGCAAGAAGCTCCTGGTCCTGAGCCTGCTCCTGATGGGCGGCGCCACCTGCGCGATCGGTCTGCTCCCGACGTACGCGAGCGTCGGCGTCGCGGCACCCGTCCTGCTGACCCTGCTGCGCCTCGTCCAGGGCTTCGCGCTCGGTGGTGAGTGGGGCGGCGCGGTGCTGCTCGTCTCCGAGCACGGGGACGCCCGGCGGCGCGGCTTCTGGGCGTCGTGGCCGCAGACCGGCGCGCCCGCGGGCCAGCTCCTCGCGACCGGTGTCCTCTCCGCTCTGACCGCGCTGATCTCGGACGACGCGTTCACCTCGTGGGGCTGGCGCGTCCCGTTCCTGCTCTCCGGCGTCCTCGTCATGGTCGGATTGTGGATACGTCTCTCTGTCGATGAATCGCCGGTCTTCAAGGAGGCCCTGGCCCGCGCCGAGGCCCGCAAGGCGCAGGACTCGGGGACGGTCGAGAAGATGCCGCTCGTCGCGGTCCTGCGCCACCACTGGCGGGACGTGCTCGTCGCGATCGGCGCCCGGATGGCCGAGAACATCAGCTACTACGTGATCACGGCCTTCATCCTCGTCTACGCCACCACGTCGGCCGGTGTCTCCAAGCAGACCGCGCTCAACGCCGTCCTCATCGCCTCCGCCGTGCACTTCGCCGCGATCCCCGCGTGGGGCGCCCTGTCGGACCGGGTCGGCCGCCGGCCGGTGTACCTGCTCGGTGCGGCGGGCGTCGGGCTGTGGATGTTCCCGTTCTTCTCGCTCGTCGACACCGCGAGCTTCGGCAACCTCGTCCTCGCCGTCACCGTCGGCCTGGTCCTGCACGGCGCGATGTACGCCCCGCAGGCCGCCTTCTTCTCCGAGATGTTCGCGACCCGGATGCGCTACTCCGGTGCCTCGATCGGCGCCCAGTTCGCCTCGGTCGCGGCGGGCGCGCCCGCGCCGCTCATCGCGACGGCCCTGCTCGCCGACTACGACAGCTCGACGCCGATCGCCCTGTACGTGATCGCCGCCGCGCTGGTGACCCTGATCGCCGTCGGCGTCGCGAAGGAGACCCGCCACCGCGACCTCGCCGACATCGAGCCGGAGGATGAACCGGTCGCCGCCCGGCGGGCGGACGCGCACAGCGTCTGACGGCACCCCTCGTACCGGCCCCGTACGCCTCTCGCGTACGGGGTCAGCGCGTGTCCGGGCCCGTGAGGCGGTGCAGCCGCAGCGCCAACTGGATCTCCAGGGCCCGCGCCGGTGACTGCCAGTCCGCGCCGAGCAGCCGGCCGATCCGCTCCAGGCGCTGGGCGACGGTGTTGACGTGGACGTGCAGGGCGTCCTTGGTGCGGGCCGGGCTCATGCCGGACGCGAAGTAGGCGTCGAGGGTGCGGACGAGGTCGGTGCCCCGGCGCTCGTCGTAGGTGACGACCTCGCCGATGGTGCGGGCGACGAAGCCGCCGATGTCGCGGCTGTCGGCGAGCAGAAGGCCGAGGAAGCCGAAGTCCTCGGCCGCCGCGCCCTCGCCCGCCCGGCCGAGCAGGCGCAGCGCGTCGAGGCAGCGGCGGGCCTCGACATAGGCGCAGGAGGCGGCGTCGGCCCGGTGGGCCAGGTCCGTGACGGGGGCGGAGGCGCCGACGGTCACCGGTTCGTGGATCGCCGCCGAGAGCCGCTTGGCGACGTGCGCGGCGATGTCGGAGGCCGTGCCGTCCGCGCTCAGGGGAAGGAGCAGGACCGTACCGCCGTCGCGCGCGGCGGCGAGGCCGTGCCGGGTCGCGGCGAGGTGGTTGGCGGCCGACCACAGGCGGCGGCGGGTGGCCGCCTCCTGCTCGGCGTCGGCGCCGGCCGTCTCGGGGCGGGCGGCGAGCACGACGTGCGCGGTATCGAGGTCGGCGTGGAGGCGTGCGGCCCGCTCGCGCAGGAGGCGCGGATCGTGGTCGCGGGCGTCGAGCAGGTCGTCCAACAGCTCCCCTCGTACGCGCTGTTCCGCCTCGGCTGCCGAACGGCGGGCGAGGAGCAGCAGGGACGTGACCATGGCGGCGCGCTCCAGGGTCCGCTGGTCGACGGGGTCGAGCCGGGCCTGGCCGCGCAGGACCAGGGCGCCGAGGAGTTCCCCTCCGGCGGCGACGGCCGCGACCCAGTCGTCGCCGCGCCGCACCGCGTGGCCCTCGGCCCGGGACGCCTCGACGGCGTCGCCGGGCGCGGTGTCCGCGTCGGTGAACTCGACCGTGCCGTCGAGGACTTGGGAGACGGCGGCGGCCACGTCGTGCACGCCGCCGCCGCGCAGCACCAGTTCGGCGAGGCGGTCGTGGACGTCGGAGGCGCGCTCGATGACGCCGCTGCGGTCGCGGATGATCGCGTTGGCGCGCTCCAGTTCGCCGAGCGCCTCGCGGGTCTCGGTGAGCAGGTTCGCGGTGTCGATGGCCGCGGCGGCGAGCGCCGCGAACGAGCCGAGCAGGGCGATCTCCTCCCGCGCGAAGACGCGGGCGCGGCGGTCGGCGGCGAACAGCACGCCGATCACGTGCGGCCCGAGCGACAGCGGCACCCCGAGGATCGCGACGAGGCCCTCGTCGTGGACCCCGGCGTCGATGGTGCGGGTGTGCTGGAAGCGCACGTCCTGCCCGTAGTTGTCGGTGACGTACGGGCGTGCGGTCTGGGCGACGAGCCCGCCGAGCCCCTCCCCCATCCCGAGCCGCAACTGCTGGAACCGGGCGGCGACCGAGCCCTCGGTCACGCGCATGTACGTGTCCCCGCGCGCCGGGTCGTTCAGCGTCAGGTACGCCACGTCGGTGCCGAGCAGCGACCGGGCGCGCTGCACGATGGCCTGGAGCACGGCGTCGAGGTCGCGGAGCCCGGCCAGGTCGTGGGCGGTCTCGAACAGCGCGGACAGCTCGGCCTCGCGGCGCCGCCTGCCCTCCATCTCCTCCCGCACCCCGAGCGCGAGCCGCTTGGCGTGCTCCAGGGCGGCGATGCGGTCGGGGTCGGCGCCCTCGGCGCGCGCGAGCAGCACCGGCTGTTCGTAGGCGTCGGCGGAGGCGCCCCGGGCGAGGAGTTCCAGGAACGGGGCCTGGGTGTCGGCCTGCGCCGGGTGCGGTGGGTGCTGCTCCATGGGCAACAGGATCACCCGCGCCTCAATGGGCGGTCCAGCCTCCGTCGAGGGTCAGCGACGCCCCGGTCATGAAGGACGCCTGCGGGGTGCACAGGTAGGCGACCGCCTCCGCGACCTCCTCGGGTTCGATGAGCCGCTTGAGCGCGCTGTCCTGCAACAGCACTTCGCTCACCACCCGGTCCTCGCCGATGCCGTGGGCGGCGGCCTGGTCGGCGATCTGCTTCTCGACGAGCGGGGTGCGCACATAGGCCGGGTTGACGCAGTTGGAGGTGACGCCGTGCGGGGCGCCTTCGAGCGCCGCCGTCTTGGAGAGCCCTTCGAGGCCGTGCTTGGCCGCGACGTACGCCGATTTGTACGCGGAGGCGCGCAGGCCGTGCACCGACGACACGTTGACGATGCGGCCCCACCCCTGCTCGTACATGTGCGGGAGCGCGCCCCTGATCAGCCGGAACGGGGCCTCCAGCATCACCGTCAGGACGGTGTGGAACACCTCGGGCGGGAACTGCTCGATGGGGCGGACCAGTTGGAGCCCCGCGTTGTTGACGAGGACGTCGACGCCGTCCGCCGCCGCGGCCTCGGCGGCGTCGAGGTCGGTCAGGTCGAGGACGTACGGTTCGACGCCGTCGGTCCGCGCGGCCAGTTCGTCGAGCCCCTCCCGGTCCAGGTCGACCGCGCGGACCTTGGCGCCCGCGGCGGCGAGCCGCAGGACGCAGGCGCGGCCGATGCCGCCTGCGGCTCCGGTGACGAGTGCGGTGCGTCCGCCGAGGTCGAGCGGTGCGGCCTGGGCGAGGGGCGCGGCGGCGAAGGGGGTACTCGGGGTCATGCTCCGCACCCTAGGCAGCGCGCGGACGCCACCCGATGTGGCCGCCACCCATACTTCGGCGCCCGTTCATGGTGCGCCGACACCCCCGGCCGGAGTGAGCGGCCCGACGCGGAACAGCACCTCCGGGCCGTGGTCCGCGCCGGGGAAGTCCTCGCGGCCCCACAGCGGGGTGCGGACCAGGCCGGCGCGGCGGTCGCGGGCGAAGGCGGAGAGCCAGGCCGCCGAGGCGTGGTTGTCCGGGGCGACCGTGGCCTCCACGTGGCGGAAGCGGCCGTCGGCGACGAGGTCCAGCATCCGGCGCGCCAGGCCCCGGCCCCGGAGGGCGGCGTCCACCGCGGTCTGCCAGACGAAGAGGGTGTCCGGGGCCTGCGGCCGCGCGAACCCCACGAGGTAGCCGCGGACCCCGGCGGCCGTCCGGGCGACCGCCGAGGTGGTGGCGAAGTCACGGCACCAGAGCACGTAGAAGTACGGCGAGTTGACGTCGATGCCGGGCGCGTCGCGCGCGATGCGCCACAGGGCGGGGCCGTCGCCCGGCAGCGGACGGCCGACCGTCACCTCACCGCGGCCGGGTGGCGCCACGGCCTCACCCCTCCCCGATGCCCTCGAACCAGGTCGGCGCGTCCTCGGTGGCCAGCTTGATGCGGTGCAGCTCGAACGTGGCGAGGCGCGGCAGCGCGTCCAGGGCGAACCAGTCGACCTCCAGCGACTCGTCGTCGTTGACCCGGCAGTCGGTGGTCGTGGCGCGGCACAGGAAGGTGATGTCCATGTACTGGCACTGGTCGCCGTTGTCGTACGTCACCGGTTCGAGCGCCTGCACGAGCAGGACGCGCTCCGGGACGCACTCGACGCCCGTCTCCTCCTCCACCTCGCGCGCCGCGACCGAGGCCGGCTGCTCGCCCGGCTCGGCGATCCCGCCCGGCAGACCCCACAGGCCCGTGTCGCTGCGGCGGTGCAGGAGCACCCGCTGCTGGTCGTCGAGGACGACGGCGGTGACGCCCGGCAGGTAGAGCAGTTGGTGGCCGGCGCTGGCCCGGATCTTGCGGATGAACTCTGGAGTCGCCATACCCACGACCCTATCCGCACGCCCGGGGGCCGGGTCCGTGTGCTCGGAGGGCGGTCTCAGTCCTGGACGCGCCGCCCCTTGCGGCCGCGCGCGAAGGCCCCGGCGAGGCCGGCCGCGCCGACGAGGACCAGGAGCGCCTCGGGCCAGGCGCCCGCGCGCGTGGCGAGCGTCTGCGAGGTGCGCCTCGGCACATCGGCGACGAGGGTGTCGGCCTCGAACATGCCGGTGTGCTGGGCCACGGACCCGTCGGGCCGGATGACGGCGCTGATGCCGCTCGTCACCGGGACCATCACGGCCCGGCCGTGCTCGACCGCGCGCACCCGGTCCATGGCGAGCTGCTGGTAGGTCATCTGGCTGCGCTCGAACGTGGCGTTGTTGCTCGGCACGGACAGGATCTGCGCGCCCTCGCGGACCTGGTCGCGCACCACGTCGTCGAACGCGGCCTCGTAGCAGGTCACGTTGCCGATCTTCGTGCCCGCCATGTCGAAGGCGACGGCCTTGTCGCCGGGGACGAACTCGCCCGCGCGGTCCACGTCCTTGCTGAAGATCCGGAAGAAGCTCCGGTACGGCATGTACTCGCCGAACGGCTGGAGGTGCCGCTTGTCGTACGTGGCGCCGGGCCCGGTCTCCGGGTCCCACAGGATCAGCCGGTTGCGCTCCGTGCCGTCCTTGGCGGTGACGACGGCGCCCACCGAGATCGGGGCGCCGACGGCCCGCGCGGCCTTGCTGATCTCGGCGTACGCGTCCTGGTTGACGTACGGGTCGATGTCGGAGGAGTTCTCCGGCCACAGGACCAGGTCGGGCCGCTTCACCTCGCCCGCCTCGATCCTCGCGGCGAGCTTCAGCGTCTCCCGTACGTGGTAGTCGAGCACGGCCCGGCGCTGGGCGTTGAAGTCGAGGCCCATGCGCGGCACGTTGCCCTGGATGAGGGCCACGCGCGCGGTGCCGTCCTGCGCGGCGTTCGACACGAGCGGCGAGGCCGCGGCTCCGGCGATCACGGGTACGACGGTGAGCGCGGCGGCGGCGACGGCGGCGCGGTCCCGCACGAGACGGCCCGCGCCGTGACGCCGCAGGGCGATGACGCGCAGGGCGAGCGCGGCGAGGCCGAAGCCGCACAGCACCACGGCGAAGCCGAGCAGCGGGGTGCCGCCGAGCGAGGCCAGCGGCAGGAACACGCCGCTGGGCTGCCCGAAGGCGACCTTGCCCCAGGGGAAGCCGCCGAACGGGAACCGGGCGCGCAGCGCCTCGTCCGCGATCCAGACCCCGGCCGCCCACAGCGGCCACAGCGGGAGCCGCGACACGTACGCGATGCCGAGCCCGGCGAGGGAGACGAGCAGCGCCTCGGCGGCGGCGAGCGCCAGCCACGGCAACGGGCCGACGTCGACGCCGGTCCAGGAGAGCAGCGGCACCAGATAGGCCAGTCCGAACAGGAGGCCGAGCCCGAACCCGGCGCGCATCCGCCGCCCGTGCACCGCGACCCCGAACAGCGCGAACGAGAGCGGCGCGAGCCACGGCAGCTCCCGCGGCGGAAAACTCGCCCAGAGCGACAGCCCGGCGGCCACCACGAGCCCGACGGGCACGAGCCGTCGCAGGCGAGAGGATCCGACGGGCGGTGCGGCGGGCTCGTCCGAGGAGGCGACGGGCGGTGCGGTGACGGTCACCCGGGGAGTGTACGGCGCGTCGCTGTCAACGAGACATGCCGACCGGACGCGGACGCGGGTCGGGAGCAGGTCAGAGGGTCGGCCGGGGCCGGAGGCGGCGTTCCGTCCAGGGACGGGGTCCGCACGGCGCTACGGCTCTGTCACCGGGCTCCGCCCGTCAGACCCCGCCCACGGACCGGCCCAGGTCAGAGAACCGGTCGCGTGGCCTTCGGCTTCGGGCGGGGGGTCAGGCGGTCGCGGATGTGGCGGACCGCGCTCTCCGCGTCGTCCACCGTCACCGTGAACCTGCGGCCGTCGCCGAGGATCAGGACCAGGCCCTCACCCCGGCGGACCACGACGGCCGTGCCGATCTCGGGGCGCCAGCGGTAGCCCCAGCCGCCCCACTGGCGCGGTGTGACGCTGGGCGCGAAGTCCGCGTCGACGACATGGGCGAGCGGGATCTTGCGGCGCGGCACACCGACGTGGCCGCAGCGCACCTCCAGGTGGTCCTTGTCGACCTTCACGGCGACGTGGAGGAAGGCGAGGGTGCCGAAGAGGATGAGGAGTCCGGCGGCGATGAGGCCGACCACCGACATCGCCAGGGCGGCGATGCCCGAGGCCCATGAGCTGACCACGGCCAGCTCGATGCCGAGCGCGAGGCAGGCGAAGCCTCCCAGCGCCAGGATCCACTGCACGCGGTTGCGTGCGCGGCCGGTCCAGATCTCGCTCGCGTGGGCGGAAGTGCGTCGCCCCGGGTGCTTGTCGGCGGCGTTTTCCCTCATGCACACGAGCCTACTCATGTTCCCGGGCGAAGGCACGAGGTCGCGCAGCGTGACGGTTCCGCGTCGCCCCGCGCGGCTCAGCAGACCTGGCTGATGGCCTGCAACGATCGCCCCTCGGCGTATGTGAGAGCGGCTTCCGGGAGTGTCTCCGTACGGCCACTGAGGATGACGGTGAGTGACCCGCGGGCCTCCGGGTCCGCGGCAGGGCGCTCGCCGATCCGGCGCAGCGCCTGCGCGGCCACGGCGCCTGCGCTGCCGAAGAGGGCGAGCGGGGCGGCGCCGGGCTGCTGGACGGCGGCGCGGATGCGCTCGGCGACCAGTTCGTAGTGGGTGCAGCCGAGGACGACGGCCTTGACGTCGGGCGGGGTGAGCGCGGCGGCGGCCGCGACGGCCCGGTCGATGCCGTCCTCGTCGGCCCACTGCACCGCGTCGGCGAGCCCGGGACAGGGCACCTCGGTGACCTCGACCCCGGCGGCGAAGTCGCGGATGAGGCCGCGCTGGTAGGGGCTGCCGGTGGTGGCGGGCGTCGCCCAGATGGCGAGGGGGCCGCCGCCGGTCGCGGCGGGCTTGATCGCGGGGACGGTGCCGATCACGGGGATCGCCGGTTCGAGCCGGGCGCGGACGGCGGGCAGGGCGTGCACGGACGCCGTGTTGCAGGCGATGATCAGCGCGTCGGGCTGGTGCGCGGCGGCGGCCTCGCAGGCGGCGAGCGCGCGCTGGGTGACGTCCTCGGGGGTGCGCGGACCCCACGGCATGCTGTCCGGGTCGGAGGAGAGCACGAGATCGGCGTCGGGCCGCAGGTTCCGTACCGCCACGGCCGCCGCGAGCAGGCCGATTCCCGAGTCCATGAGCGCGATCTTCACCCCGAAACCATAGACGATGGGTCCGACAAGGCGGCGTGGGTGGGGCAGACTGCGGCGGATGGACGTCGTTGTGTGGATCACCGCGGCCTCGCTGGCCGCATGGCTGTGGCTGCTGCTCTGCCAGGGCTTCTTCTGGCGCACCGACCTGCGCCTCCCTCCGGCCGCCGAGCCCGACGACTGGCCGGACGTGTGTGTCGTCGTCCCGGCCCGTGACGAGGCGGAGGTCCTGCCGGAGAGCCTGCCGTCGCTGCTCGCGCAGGACTATCCGGGGCGGGCGGAGATCTTCCTCGTGGACGACGGCAGCAGCGACGGCACGGGCGAGGTGGCGCGGGCCCTCGCCGCGCGCCACGGCGGCCTTCCGCTGACGGTCGGCTCCCCCGGCGAGCCGCCCGCGGGCTGGACGGGCAAGCTGTGGGCGGTCCGGCACGGCATCGCCCTGGCACGCGCGCGTGGACCTGAGTTCCTGCTGCTGACCGACGCGGACATCGCGCACGAGCCGGACAGCCTGCGCGGCCTGGTGGCGGCGGCCCGCACGGGCGGCTTCGACCTGGTGTCGCAGATGGCGCGGCTGCGGGTGGCGAGCGCGTGGGAGCGGCTCGTGGTGCCCGCGTTCGTGTACTTCTTCGCGCAGCTCTACCCGTTCCGGCGGATCGCGAGGAAGGGCTCGCGCACGGCCGCCGCCGCGGGCGGCTGTGTCCTGCTGCGGACGACGGCGGCGGAGCGGGCGCGCATCCCGGACGCCATCCGCCAGGCGGTCATCGACGACGTGTCGCTCGCGCGCGCGGTGAAGCGCTCGGGCGGCCACATCTGGCTGGGCCTCGCCGAGCGCGTCGACAGCGTGCGGCCCTATCCGCGCCTGGCGGACCTGTGGCGGATGGTGTCGCGCAGCGCGTACGCCCAGTTGCGCCACAACCCGCTGGTCCTGCTGGGCACGGTTCTCGGCCTCGCCCTGGTCTACCTGGTTCCCCCGGTCGCCCTGTGCGCGGGCCTAGTCGCGGGCAGCGCACAGGCGGCCCTGCTGGGCGCGCTCGCGTGGGCGGTGATGACGGGCACGTATCTGCCGATGCTCCGCTACTACCGCCAGCCCTGGTGGCTCGCCCCGCTGCTGCCGTTCACCGCGTTCCTGTACCTCCTGATGACGGTGGACTCGGCGGTGCAGCACTACCGGGGCCGGGGCGCGGCCTGGAAGGGCCGTACGTACGCCCGCCCCGACGCCGCGCCCGAACAGTGACCGGCGCTACTTGCGGCCCGGCGTCCAGTCCATGCCCCATCCGTAGGCCTGGTCCACGGTGCGCTGCGGGCTGACGCCGCGCGCGGGGACGAGGTAGCGGGCCTCGCGCTGCACGGTCAGGTCGCCGCCGTCGTGCGTGATGAGGGCGAGGGCGCACACCGTGGAGGGGACGGTGCACTCGTCCAGGGAGAAGTCGATGGGCGCCCCGTTGAGGGGGTGCAGCGTCACGGTGGCGTGCAGGTCGGCGAAGCTGCGCGCGCCCTCGTAGATGGTCACGAAGATGAGGATGCGGCGGAACGCGTCCGTGTGGTCGAGGTTGATGCTCAGGTTCTCGCCGGTCGCGACGGATCCGCTGCGGTCGTCGCCGTCGAGGTGGATGTACGGGGGCTGGTGCAGTGAGCCGAACGCGTTGCCCAGGGCTTGGACGACCCCCTTGCGTCCGTCGGCGAGTTCGAAGAGGGCGCACAGGTCGAGGTCGAGATCGCGGTGCAGGGCGGTGGCCCGGCCGCGCTTGCTGCCCCAGCCGCTGAACTGCTTGCGCACCTCCCAGTTGAGGTTGACGCGCATCGTGCCGGAGGTGCCGCCCTGCTTGGCGAGGGAGACGGTGGGCGCGGCCTTGGTGAGCGTGACCTTGGTGAGGCGTACGGGTGCGGGCGCGGGCGGCGCGGGTGGGGCCGGCGGGTTCGCCGGGGGCGCGGGGGCGTGGACGGGCGCCGCCGGTGCGGCGGGCGCGGGCGGCGCCGCGTGCGGGGGTTCGTCGACGCTGATCCCGTAGTCCGTGGCGAGCCCTTCGAGGCCGCTGTCGTACCCCTGGCCGACGGCGCGGAACTTCCAGGCGCCCTGGCGCCGGTACAGCTCGCCGAGCACGAACGCGGTCTCGACCGTCGCCTCGGCGTCGAAGCGGGCGAGTTCGGTCCCGGCCGCCGCGTCGAGGACCCGGATGTAGAGGCCGGGCACCCGGCCGAACGTGCCGCCGTCCGCGGACGCGGCGAGGACGATGCGCTCGATGTCCGCCTCCACGCGCGCGAGGTCGACGGAGAGGGTGTCCGTCACGGCGCCGCCTGCCGTGTTCTTGCCCTCGTGCCGGACCGCTCCCGAGGCGTGCGCGGGCTGGTTGTAGAAGACGAAGTCGGCGTCGGAGCGCACCTTTCCGGCGACGAGGAGGAGCGCCGAGGCGTCGGCGTCGGGGACACCGGGGCCGGATCGCCAACCCAATTCGACGCGCACGGCCGGGGCCGGCACGGCGACATTCGAACCTTTGGCCATTGTCATGTCTGCCCCCAAAACTCGATCCCGGATTCTCCGCCAACCTATTCCCCGGCCGGGAAAGGACCGCACAAGCGCGCACAGAGACCGACGAAGATCACCGTTCAACCCGTCGGTAACCCGTCAGGAACGCGGCATTTACACGATCCTGGCGTCCCGTGGCGACCGTTTTTGGCAAGTTCGCTCACATTGGGGACATGCGACCACGCCCGACACACAAAACAACCCTCTTATCGGTCTCCCCAACGACCACATCGTGGGCTTAACTTATGTGCCATGACCTCCCCCCGCTCCACCTATGGCGGCGGTTACCACTCCGCGCCGTCCTTCCCGGACACTCCGATCTACGACTCCCTCGTCGCAGAACGGGGCACCCCCCAGATCGCCCCGATCCGGGTCCCCTCCGCGTACGACACCGGTAGTCACCTGCCCGCGCTGCCGTCCGCCCTGCCCGCACTGCCGTCCGCCCCGTCGCCGCAGTACGGCTACGCGCCGCAGCAGCAGCACGCCCCGATGCAGCCCGCCATGCACTCGGCGCCGACCGCCTACATCCCGCAGCAGGCGGCCGGGCCGCGCGGCTATCCGGGCCCGCAGGTGCAGCCGCCGCGCCCGGCGCCCGGCACCGGCTACGAGGCGATGCGCCCGGCCGCGCCCCGGCCCGCCCCGGCCCCGTACGAGGATCCGTACAACAACCGCCAGCAGTACCGCGGTTACTAGGGCGAAGAGGGCTCGCCGCGTGGGGCTGTCGGTGCCTGCTGGCAGGATGGCCCCATGTCGCAACCTGTGCTCAGCTCGATCCATGTCCACCCGCTGAAGGCGGTTCGGGGGCACGCGCCGCGTGAGGCGGCCGTGGAACCGTGGGGGCTCGCGGGGGACCGCCGCTGGGTACTGGTCGACGCCGACCGCAAGATCGTCACACAGCGCCAGCACCCACGGCTCGCGCTGGCCGCCGCCGAGCAGCTGCCCGGCGGCGTCCGGCTGTCCGCGCCCGGCATGGAGCCGCTGGCGGTCGACGTGCCCGAGCCCGACATCACGGCCACGATCCAGGTCTGGAAGGACAAGGTCGAGGCGGTGCCCGCCGCCGGGCGCGCACACGCGTGGTGGAGCGCCTACCTGGGGGCGGACACACAGATGCTGCACCTGGACGACCCGGCGACCAGACGGCCGATCGACCCGGAGTACGCCCGGCCCGGCGAGACCGTCAGCTTCGCCGACGGCTACCCGCTGCTCGTGACCACCCTCTCCTCCCTCGACGCCCTCAACTCCCTGATCGCGCAGGGCGACCACGCGGACGAGGGCCCCCTGCCCATGAACCGTTTCCGGCCAAGTGTGGTCGTCTCGGGGACCGCGCCCTGGGCCGAGGACGACTGGACGCGCATCGCGATCGGCGAGGTCACCTTCCGCATCACCAAGAAGTGCGGCCGCTGCGTGGTGACCACCACGGACCAGGACACCGCCGAGCGGGGCAAGGAGCCGCTGCGCACCCTCGCCCGCCACCGCCGCTTCGGCGACCAACTGTGCTTCGGGACGAACGTGGTGCCCGAGGTGCGCGGCACGGTGCGGGTGGGGGATCCGGTCACCGTGCTCGCATAACCGTCACCCGGTGGGGGAACCCGGAGGCCCGGCATGCTCGTTGGAGGACAATGGCAGCCTGGCAGTCGGGGGCAGGACGGTACGGAAGGGGGGTGCAGTCCGTGCGAGCGATCACCGGCCTCTGGCGCTGGCGCCGCAATCCGCTGTGCCGCAGGACAGACCTGGCCGAGGCATGGGTCGCACTGGTCGCGCTGGTCCTCATGGTGGTGGCCGCACCGGCCGCCGGCGCCGTCGCGGGGACGCTCGCGCGCGACGCCCTGTACCGCTCGGTCCGCCACCAGCACGAGCAGCGCCACGAGGTGACGGCCACCGTGGTCCAGAAGCCGGCGCAGCCGCCGCTCGACCCCGACCCCGAGACCGCCACCGCGCGCGACGCGCACAGCCGGGTCCTGGCCACGTGGAGGGCGCCGGACGGTACGGCGCACCGCGACCGGGTCATCGCCGGGCTGCGGTCCCCGCGCGTGGGAGACACCTTCCCGCTGTGGATCGACGGCACGGGCCACGTCGTGGGCCGCCCCCTGGACCGGACCACCGCCGCCACGCACGCGGTGCTCGCCGGGGTCGGTACGGCCACCGCCCTCGTCGGGCTCGTGGAGGGCGCCCGCCGCCTGATCGTCTGGCGCATGGTCCGCCGCCGGTACGCGCGCCTGGACCGCGCCTGGGACATCGCCGGTCCCGACTGGGGCCGCACGGGCACGGGGAGCTGACAGGGTTCGGCTCCGGTCAGCCCCCGAGGTCCGCGCACGCTACGGTGGACCCACCTTTCGCAGGACAAGCGCGCCGGGCAGGGCGCGGAGGCGACCCGCGGGACGACGAGGTGGGGGCAGATCAGCGCCATGGCACAGGGCACGGTCCAGGTGACGCACACCGGCACATCGCGGTGGCGGCGCCGCACGGGTGAGTACGCGTCGCTGGCCGCCGCCCTGGAGGCGGCCGGTGACGGCGACATACTCACCATCGCCCCCGGCACCTACCGGGAGAACCTCGTCGTCCAGCGCGCGGTGACGCTGCGCGGCCCGGACGGCACCCCCGGCTCGGTGCGCATCGCGCCCGCCGACGGGGTGCCGCTGACGGTGCGGGCCTCGGCGACGGTCCGGGACCTGCACATCGAGGGCCAGGACGTGGCGGCGCCCGCGCTGCTCGTCGAGGAGGGCGCCCCCGAACTCGCCGACATACGCGTGGTCACCCGCTCCGCGTCCGGCATCGAGGTCCGTGGCGGCGCCCGCCCGACCGTGCGGCGCTGCACCGTGGACAACCCCGCCGGCATCGGCATCGCCGTCCTGGACGGCGGGGGCGGCGTCTTCGAGGAGTGCGAGATCGTCGCCGCCGGACAGGCCGGGATCGCCGTCCGCGGGGGCGCGCGCCCGCGCCTGGAGCGCTGCCGCGTGCACCACACCTCGGGCTCGGGTCTCTCCGCGACCGGCGAGCACAGCGGCCTGGAGGCCATCGGCTGCGAGGTGTACGAGGTCAAGGGCTCGGGCGTGCAGGTGACCGGCCGGGCCACCGCCCACCTCACCGACTGCGACGTGCACCGCACCACGGCCGACGGGGTCACGCTCGACACGGACGCGGTCCTCACCCTCGCGGACTGCCGCATCCACGACGTGCCCGAGAACGCGATCGACCTGCGGTCCCGCTCCGTGCTCACCCTGACCCGCTCCACCGTGCGCCAGTTCGGGCGCAACGGTCTGTCGGTGTGGGACCCCGGCACGCGCGTGGACGCCAACCAGTGCGAGATCCACGACAGTACGGGCGACTACCCGGCGGTGTGGGTGAGCGACGGCGCGACCGCCGTGCTCGACGCGTGCCGGGTGCACGACGTGCCGGACGCCCTGTTCGTGCTCGACCGCGGCTCGCGCGTCGACGTCGTGGACAGCGACCTCTCGCAGGTGCGCAACACCGCCGTGTCGGTGAGCGACGGCGCGACGGCGCAGCTCGACGACTGCCGCATCCGCGAGGCCGCGACCGGCGCCTGGTTCCGCGACCACGGCAGCGGCGGCACCCTCGCCAACTGCACGGTCGACACGGTGCAGACCGGTGTCATCGTCACCAAGGGCGCCGACCCCACGATCGAGCGCTGCACCATCACCTCCCCCGCCGAGGCGGGCTTCTACGTGTCGGCGGGCGGCCGGGGCAGCCTGACCGGCTGCCGCGTCACGGGCAGCGGCGGTTACGGCTTTCACGTCATCGACGGCTGCCGCACGACCTTGAAGAAGTGCCGTACGGAGCGGTGCGCGCGCGGCGGCTACGAGTTCGCCGAGGACGGCCCGCTCGTCGAGGACTGCACCAGCGACGAGAGCGGCGGCGTCCGCCCCGGCTCCGCCGCGACGCCCCCGCCGGTCGCGGAGTCGGCCGTGCAGACCGCCACGCAGACCGTCGGGCTGCTCGGCACGGTGCCCGACCAGCGGCCCACGGCGGCGCCCGCGGCGGCGCCGCCGAAGCCGGCCCGTACGTCGAAGGACGTGCTGAGCGAACTCGACTCCCTGGTGGGCCTGGAGGACGTCAAGCGGGAGGTGCGGGCGCTCACCGACATGATCGAGGTGGGGCGCAGGCGCCAGGAGGCCGGACTCAAGGCGGCGTCCGTGCGCAGGCACCTGGTCTTCACCGGCTCCCCCGGCACCGGCAAGACGACGGTGGCGCGCCTGTACGGGGAGATCCTCGCCGGGCTCGGCGTCCTGGAGCAGGGCCATCTCGTGGAGGTGTCCCGTGTCGACCTGGTCGGCGAGCACATCGGGTCGACCGCGATCCGCACCCAGGAGGCGTTCCAGCGGGCGCACGGCGGCGTGCTGTTCATCGACGAGGCGTACGCCCTCTCCCCCGAGGACTCCGGGCGCGACTTCGGCCGTGAGGCGATCGACACCCTCGTGAAGCTGATGGAGGACCAGCGGGACGCCGTCGTCGTCATCGTCGCGGGCTACACGGCGGAGATGGAGCGGTTCCTGTCGGTCAACCCCGGGGTCGCGTCCCGCTTCTCACGGACCATCACGTTCTCCGACTACGTGCCGGAGGAGCTGCTGCGCATCGTGGAGCAGCAGGCCGAGGAGCACGAGTACCGGCTCGCCCCGGGGACGCCGGAAGCACTGCTGAAGTACTTCACGGCGCTCCCGAAGGGCCCGGCGTTCGGCAACGGGCGCACCGCGCGGCAGACGTTCGAGGCGATGGTGGAGCGGCACGCGGGCCGGGTCGCGCAGGTCGACGAGCCGAGCACCGACGACCTGACGCTGCTCTACCCGGACGACCTGCCCGAACTGCCCTGAGGCTCGGCCCCGGACTCGGGCCGCTGCCGCGGGACGCCCGGCGTGAGGCGCGCGAGCAGCCGCCTCCGCTCCTCGGCGAAGACCGGGTCCGCCTGGTAGTCGCTGTGGCCGAGGATCGGCGCGGGCAGCGGGTGGCGCTCCGTGCGGCCGTAGGCGAGCGGGTCGAGGAGCGCCGGGTGGTCGACGACGGGGCCGCACTTGCCGGGCAGCTTGATCGGGCCGCCGATCGGGTCGGTCCTGCGGTGCAGGTTGCGCCAGCAGTCGACCTGCCGGTGCAGGGACGCCAGGGCGGCGGGGCCGAAGTGCGCCGGGAACCAGCGCCCGTACAGCCGCTCGATCGGTGAGCCGTAGGTGAGCAGTCCGACGCGCTTGCGCACGGCCGGGTGCAGTTGCCAGGCGGCCGCCGCCGCGAGGACGCTGCCCTGCGAGTGGCCCGAGAGGATGAGACGGCCGCCCGTGGTGCGGGTCCAGGTGGCCATGCGCCAGGTCAGGTCGGGGACGGCGCGCTCGGCGTAGCAAGGCGGCGCGAAGGGGTGCGCGGCGCGCGGCCAGAAGGTGCCCACGTCCCACAGGATGCCTATGGTGCGGCGCGCGGACGGGTCCTTGTAGGCGCGGCGGCCCCAGGTGACGAACAGTATGAAGCCCGCGCCGATCAACCAGGAGCCGAGCGCCTGCGCGGTGTCGGCGGCGCCCTGGACGATCGGGTACGAGCCCTCGGCGGCGACTCCGGGCACCTCGCCCGTGGTCCAGGCGCCGACGACGGCGAGGGCGCCGAGGA
This sequence comes from Streptomyces sp. NPDC046939, assembly GCF_040644575.1. Classification (NCBI taxonomy): domain Bacteria; kingdom Bacillati; phylum Actinomycetota; class Actinomycetes; order Kitasatosporales; family Streptomycetaceae; genus Streptomyces; species Streptomyces sp. NPDC046939. The sequence goes on along the minus strand of NZ_JBEYWV010000002.1, from coordinate 304,074 downwards.
GCAGCGTCACCGCCGAGACGACGCCCGCGATCAAGGGGGCCTTGTCGGTGAGGGCGGCACGCGCGCGGGTGCCCGCGATGCGCTCGGTGCGGGCCGTGTCGGTGGCCTCGCCCGGCTCGGTGGTCCCGCCTGGGCGGGTGTCGAGGTGGTAGTCCTCGGCGACCCGGGCCTTCTCGCGCTTCTTCACGCGCGCGGTGCGCACGGCGAGCGCGGCGCACAGCACGGCGAGGACGACGAGGAGCGGCGGGATGACGGAAGCCTGCCAGGAGAGCAGGACGGGCGGCCCGTCGATCAGTCCGCTGGTGCCGTCGAGCCAGTCGGCGACGCGCTGGGCGATGCCGCCGGTCATCACGCCGCCGAGCGCGCAGGCGAGCATGGCGGTCGCGGGGCCGCCGAGGCCGCGCAGGGCGGTGCGCGGGTCACGGGCCCTGCGGTAGATCACCTTCGCGACGACGGCGAGGACCACGACGAGGGCGCCCTGGACCAGGGCGATGCCGCCGAACACGGCGTCGCCGGGGAGGCGGCCCGAGGAGCGCCACTCGGGGCGCGACCAGGCCGCGTACACCATGCTGAGCGCGAGCAGGGCGAGCGCGGCGTACGGCAGGGCGCGCACGGCCGCGCGGTTCAGGGCGGTGTCCAGGGTGTTCTCGCTGCGGCCGCGGTGGACGACGACGCCGACGACGGCGACCGCCCCGGTGAGAAGGCCGCCGACGAGAACCCAGCCCAGGACGTCGAGGAGCGCGGGCCCGCCGGGCGCCCGGTCGTGGCGGGCGGCGGAGGTGGAGACGGCGGCGGCGACGGTCAGCAGGCCCGCGGCGGCGTGCGCGGCGCGCAGCCGGGCGACCAGACGGCGCCCGTACCAGAAGCCGGGCTTGCCGAGGGCGGTGCCGCCGTCCCCGTTGTCCGGCTCGGGCTGGTGCGGCAGCGGGAGCTGGGACTCGTACGCGCTCCAGGTGCGGTGCGAGAGGTACCAGAGCAGGGCCGTCAGGGCGGTGGGGACGAGCCCGGCGAGGGCGAGGCGGCGGCCGGGCTGGCTCCACCAGCCGCCGTGGCCGTGCGCGTCCACGGAGAGGAAGCCGAGCCAGGCCCGCTGCTCGCCGCAGGCCGCCGTGCCCGCGCACTGCCAGGCCGTGAGGTCGAGCGCGACCTCGCAGGCCGCCGCGACGAAGAGGACGGTGAGGGTGAGTCCGGTCAGGCGGACGAGCAGGCCGTACAGGCGCACGGTGCGTGACCTGCGGCGGGCGTTGGGCCGCATCCAGTGGGCGAGGTTGACGACCATGAAGGGCAGCAGCACCAGCCACAGGGCCCGTGATCCGTTGCCGGACGTCAGGTTGCACCACACGTACGCCTCGGGCACCGGTCTGCCCCGGTACTCCTCGGGGCGGTCCTCCGCGTCCACGTCCTCGGCGCGGCGGAACATCGCCGCCGTCTCGTCGCCCGCCACCCGGACCGTGCGCGGGTCGTCGAGCATGGCCTGGGGCGTGGTGCCGCCAACGCCGTGGACGAGCAGTTCCAGGGCGGTCTCGTCGGCCGCCGTCTTCGCTCCGGTGCTGTCGGTCCCGTCCTTGCCGTGATCGTTCTCGCGCGCCATGGTGCGTGTCCCCCGTTCCTCAACACCAGCAGGATCCCCGCTCGGCGCGCGCGTGCACCTCGTCCCTCACGGAATCTCCCCGATCGTTGCGGCACCGATGTGCGCGGAGCCCTCGCCGGGGGTGGTACGGCGGTGGTACGGCTGTCGGTGGCACATGCGAGGATGACGACGCGATGAGCACACCGTGTGGCAGCCCGCGAGAGGCGGGGTTCGGCGAAGGGATCCGACGGGACGTGAGCGAGAATCAGAACCTCCTCGCGGAGCAGCGCCGCTCCCTGATCCTCGACGAGGTCCGCCGCCGCGGCGGCGTCCGGGTCAACGAGCTGACCAGGAAGCTCGGCGTCTCCGACATGACGGTCCGCCGCGACCTCGACGCGCTGGCGCGCCAGGGCGTCCTGGAGAAGGTGCACGGCGGCGCCGTCCCGGTCGTCGAGGCCAGCTCGCACGAGCCGGGGTTCGAGGCCAAGTCCGGTCTCGAGCTGACCGCCAAGGAGGACATCGCGCGCGCGGCGGCGTCGCTGGCCGCGCCCGGCACCGCGATCGCCCTGTCCGGCGGGACGACGACGTACGCGCTGGCCCAGCACCTGCTCGACGTGCCGGACCTGACGGTGGTGACGAACTCGGTGCGGGTCGCCGACGTCTTCCACGCGGCGCAGCGCAGCGCGGGCACCCGGCAGGGGGCGGCGACGGTGGTCCTCACCGGCGGGGTGCGCACCCCGTCCGACTCGCTCGTGGGTCCCGTCGCGGACCAGGCCATCGCGGCGCTCCACTTCGACGTGCTCTTCCTCGGGGTGCACGGCATAAGCCCGCAGGCCGGTCTCTCCACGCCGAACCTCGCGGAGGCGGAGACGAACCGGCGGCTCGTGCAGTCCGCGCGGCGTGTGGTGGTCGTCGCCGACCACACCAAGTGGGGGACGGTGGGGCTCAGCTCGTTCGCCTCCCTCGACCAGGTGGACACGCTGGTGACGGACGCGGGGCTGCCGGTGGAGGCGCGCGCCGAGATCGACGAGCACGTACGGCTCGTGGTGGCCGGGGAGCCGGTGCCGTCCGGGGGCGGCGAGGGCGGTACAGACATCTGACGGAGGGGTGGCTATGGTGACCGTGCTCGGTCAACCACCCTTGTCCGCAGGCCCGTTGGGGCTTCCTGTACGGAGGCTGAACGTTCATGGCACGCAGGCTCCTGCCCGTAGGTCCGGACTTCGTCGAGACCGCTCCGCTCCGCCTCGTCTTCGCCCGTGAGGTGTCGGCCCCGCCGGAGGCGGTGTACCGGGCGCTCGTGGACGACGTGCCCGGGTGGCCGCAGTGGTTCTCCGCGGTGACGTTCGCGCGGCTGCTCGACGGCGGCACCCGGCGCGAGGTCCACCTCAAGGGCGGGACACGCGCCCTGGAGACGATCGTCGCGGCGGAGCCGGACACGCGGTATGCCTACCGGGTCGACCGGATCAACGTGCCCGGGGTGCGGGCGCTCCTGGAGGAGTGGCGGATCGTGGGCGTGCCCGGTGGGGCGCGGGTGCAGTGGACGTTCGCGGCGGACGGGACGGCCGCGTTCCGGGCGGTGCTCAGGCTGGGGCGGTCCGGGCTCGGGCGGGCGTTCCGTGACGCGGTCGGGGCGCTTGACGCTCGGCTGGCTTCGGCGCCCCGTACGTGAGCCGGGGGTTACGGGGCTCTGCCCCGGACCCCGCTCCTCAAGCGCCGGACGGGCTTGAAGTCCCGGGCCACTCGCCCGTCGACAGGAGCTGGTCGATCGTTCTCGCGTACGGCGTGATGTCCAGGCCCTGGCGCTCCAGCCATTCGTCCGCGTAGTACTTGTCGAGATAGCGGTCGCCCGGGTCGCACAGCAGGGTGACCACGCTGCCCTTGCGGCCCTCGGCCACCATCTCCGCGACGATCCTGAGGGCGCTCCACAGACCCGTGCCGGTCGAGCCGCCCGCCTTGCGGCCGATGGCGCGCTCCAGGGCGCGGACGGCGGCGACGCTCGCCGCGTCCGGGACCTTCATCATGCGGTCGATGGCGCCGGGGACGAAGCTGGGCTCCATGCGCGGGCGGCCGATGCCCTCGATGCGGGAGCCGCAGTCGCTGGTGGCGTCGGGGTTGTCCGTCGTCCAGCCCTCGAAGAAGCAGGAGTTCTCGGGGTCGGCGACGCAGATGCGGGTGTCGTGCTGCATGTAGTGGACGTAGCGGGCGAGCGTCGCCGAGGTGCCACCGGTGCCGGCCGTGGCCACGATCCAGGCCGGACAGGGGTAGCGCTCCAGTTCGAGCTGGCGGTAGATGGACTCGGCGATGTTGTTGTTGCCGCGCCAGTCCGTCGCCCGTTCCGCGTACGTGAACTGGTCCATGTAGTGGCCGCCGGTGCGGGCGGCGAGGGCGGCCGACTCCTCGTACATCGTCCGCGGGTCGTCGACGAAGTGGCAGCGGCCGCCGTGGAACTCGATCAGCCGGCACTTCTCGGCGCTCGTCGTACGCGGCATCACCGCGATGAAGGGGACGCCGATCAGCTTCGCGAAGTACGCCTCCGAGACGGCCGTGGAGCCGCTGGACGCCTCGATGACGGGGCGGTCCGGCCGGATCCAGCCGTTGCACAGGCCGTAGAGGAAGAGCGAGCGGGCCAGACGATGCTTGAGGCTGCCGGTGGGGTGGGTCGACTCGTCCTTCAGATAGAGGTCGATGCCCCAGTGCTCGGGGAGCGGGAAACGCAGCAGGTGGGTGTCGGCCGAACGGTTGTTGTCGGCCTGCACCTTGCGGACGGCCTCTTTGAGCCATGTTCGGTATGCGGTGTCGCTGCGGTCGATGTCGAGCGTCGGCAGCGGCTCACCGGCCGTGCCGTCGCCTGCGGGACGATCCTGCTCACGTGTGCTCACCGCGCGGCTCCTTCGCGTCGTTCCGCGCGTCGGCCAGGGCGGAACAGGTCGGGACGACGTGCCGAACGAGCCGGTGCGGATCCGGTCGGACCTGACCGGACACTCCCGATCATAGACACCTCCCGCACGCTTCTCACCTGCATAAACACCTCTTTGAGCAGCTCAAAGGCGGGCCTGGCGATGGGCGGGGACGCCTGCCCGGGGGGAGGCATGTTCGGGGTGCGCCTGCTGCTTCACACCACGTCCACATGTGTACTGGTGCTCCTGGCCAGGTGCGTGCAGACTGCACCGCACGGACGCACTCGAACGAGGGGGCGAAACGGCATGGCGGAGCCGGAGTTCACGGCGACGGGCGTGCGCATCGGGCGGGGGCTGCGCTCACTGACCCGGGCCGGACAGGTCCGGATAGCGGGCGGCAGGCTCGAACTGCTCACGAGTTACGGCAGTGAGATCGACAGCGCGCCCCTCGCGGAAGTCCGCGCGGGCAAACCCTGGTTCGGCTCCGACGACAGCGCCACGGCCGAGGTCGACGGGCGGCGGTATCTGCTGCGGCTCGGCGAGCAGAGCACGGACGCGGGGCCACCGACCGCGCGCCGGTTCATCGAGGCGGTGCGCAGGGCGACGACGCGCACGCCCTGAGCCGGTCCGCCCGTCCGACGGCCCGCACGCCGCGCCGCGCCGGGTGAGCCGTCGAAGTTGCAGCGCCGCATCCCCTGGGTCACGCTGGTCACGCATCACTACTCAGGGTTTACCGGCGATGACGCTGCGAACCAGCCCGCCGGACACGTAGCGGGCGGTCCTGCCACAGCGTGATCGCACCGCTCGATCCGTACTCGTCTTCTTCCGGACCTATTTCGGGGAGTCGCAGCCGTGATCAGCCAGCCGAGCAGGCATTGCACGGTGGAGCTCCAAGCCCTGCCGTCGCGGATCGGACAGGTCCGCAGAATCGTATCGGCGCAGTTGCGCTACTGGCATCTCGACCCATTGATCGACCTCGCGGAGCTCGGCGTCACCGAGCTGCTCACCAACGTGCACCGGCACGTCGAGCCGGACAAGAGGTGCACCGTCGAGATGGAGTTGCGCAGCGAGCGACTGACGCTCTCGGTGCACGACCACGACCCACGCCTCCCCGAGATACGGGACGACGACGTGCCCGCCGACGCGGTGTGCGGCGACGCGGCCTGTGATGACCTGGCCGCGCTCGCCACCTGCGGGCGCGGGCTCGCGATGGTCGCCGCCGTCAGCGAGAGCTGGGGGGTGCGGCCGCACGGCGACGGCGGCAAGGTCGTCTGGTTCACCCTGCCGGCCCCCGCCCCCGCGAAGGCGCTCCCGCCGACCCCGGTCCACACCGCGATCACCCCCCTCGACACCGACGTGTCCCCCCGCCCGGCCCCCCACCACGCTCCCGCCCGGTCGGCCGTCGCAGGCTGACCGGGCGGTGACACCCCGCGTCCGCGGGGAACGGGGGGGTCTTGGGGCGCGGGGATGGTCGGGCTGGGCTGAGGGCGGGCGGTGCTCATGAGGGCTCGGGGATGGTCGGGCTGGGCACGTGGTGGGCGGTGCTCATGAAGGCTCGGGGATGGGTCGGGCCGGGGTCGCGGTCGGCGGTGCGCATGAAGGCGCGGGGGTGTTCCGGCCGGGCTCACGGTCGGCGGTTGTGGGCGCACGGGCGCCCCGGCGCCTCTACCGCCGGGTGCGCCCCGCCACCGCCGGTGCGCCCGGCCACCGTCCCCTCACTCCATCGCGATCGCCCGGAGTACGTCCATGCGGGATGCCCTGCGGGCGGGGCGTAGGCCCGCCACGGCGCCGGCTGTCAGGCCCACCAGGGTCACGACGGCGAGCCGAGCTGGGGGCAGGGTGAAGACGAACGTGCTGGTCGTCGCGTTGTCGGAGGACTTGATCAGGGCCCAGCCCAGGAACGCGCCGAGGAGGAGGCCGCCCGCCGTGCCGAAGGCGGCGATGAGGACCGACTCCCAGCGGACCATGGCCCGGGACTGGGGACGGGTCTGGCCGACGGCGCGGAGCAGGCCGAGTTCGCGGGTGCGTTCGTGCACGGCGAGGGTGAGCGTGTTGGCGATGCCGAGGAGCGCGATGAGGACGGCCAGGGCGAGCAGCGCGTAGACGAGGGTCAGCATCATGTCGATGCCGCCCGCCGAGGACTGCGCGTACGCCTCGCGGGTCTGGACCTCGGGGTTGCCGAAGCGCTGCGCCACCTTCTCGACCGCCGCGGCGCCCTCCCCCGTACGCACGCCGTCCTTGAAGGTGACGGAGACCAGCGTGTCCGCGTCCTGCGTGCGGTGCGGCGCCCACGCCTCGCGGGTGATGACGTAGTCGCCGACGAGTTCGGAGCGGCCGTAGACGGCGCGGACGGTGAAGGGCCGTGTCGCGCCGTCGGTGAAGGTGAGATGGGTCGTGTCGCCGAGGCGCAGGTGCCGGGCGTCGGCCTCGGCGCGGGTGAGGGCGAGTCCGTCGCGGCCGAGCGCGGTGAGTGAGCCCTGGACCTCGCCCAGGTCGAAGGAGCGGGACAGGGCCACCGGGTCGGTGACCGTCAGGGCGCGGCCCTCGCCGTCCACGTCGGCGACGCCCTTGCCGAGCCCGACCGCCGTCGCCACCTCGGGCAGCTTCGCGACGGCCGGGGCGAGCCGCGGGCTCAGACCGCTGCCGCCCGCGCCGAACGACGGCGTGGAGACGGCGACGTCGCCCGCGAAGGACCGGTCGACGGTCTGGTTCATCGTCGCTTTCAGCGAGGCGCCGAAGACGGTGAACAGGGCGACCACCGCGACGCCGATCATCAGGGCGCCGGCGGTGGCGGCGGTCCGTTTCGGGCTGCGGAGCGCGTTGCGGCGGGCGAGGCCGCCGGTGACGCCGCGCACCTTGTCGAGGGGCGCGCCCAGCACCCGTACGGCCGAGGCCGCGGCGACCGGGCCGAGCACGATGAACGAGACGAGCACCATGGCCGCCCCCGTGCCCGCGAGCACCAGCGACGGGGGTGAGGTCAGGACGCCGGTGAGGGTGGTGGCGATCGCGGCCAGGCCGAGCACCGTGCCGAGCAGGGCGCGGCGCCGGGAGGCGCCCGACCCGTCGACGGCCGTCTCCCGCAGCGCGGCCAGCGGCGCGGTCCGTCCCGCGCGCAGGGCGGGCAGCAGCGCCGATCCGAGGCAGACGACGACACCGACGGCCGACGGCAGCAGCAGGGACAGGGCGCTGATCACCAACGCGCCGTCGGGGAACGGGAACCCGATCGCCGGGAACAGCGCCCGCAGTCCGGCCGCGATCCCGACACCGCCCGCGAGCCCGGCCGCCGAGGCGAGGACGGCGACGGCGCTCGCCTCGATGAGCGTCGAGCCCGTGACCTGGCGCCGGGACGCGCCGAGGGCGCGCAACAGGGCGTTCTCGCGCGTGCGTTGGGCCACGACGATCGCGAACGTGTTGTGGATCGAGAAGGTCGCGACGAGCAGCGCGATGCCGGAGAAGACGAGCAGGAAGGTGGTGAACAGGGTCAGGAACTGGCCGGAGATCATGTCGGTGTTCTCCTGCGCGGACTCCTGGCCGGTGAGGGCCTCCACCCCGTCCGGCAGGTGTGCGCGCAGGCGGTCGACGAGCTGGCTCTGGCTCACGCCGGGGTCCGCCCGCACCTGGATCGACGCGGCCTCGCCCGGCTTGGCCGTCAGATACTTCTCCGCGTCCGCGCGGGTCATCCCGGTGAAGGTGACCTGTGCCATGCCGTCCTCGCCGCCGAACGTGGCGAGGCCGACGATCCTCACCCGTACCGGGTCCGGCGTCCGCAGCGTCGTCGTGTCGCCGATCCGCAGATGGCCCTTCTCGGCGGCGCCGCGGTTGACGACGACCTCGCCGCTCGCGCGCGGGACGCGCCCCTGTGCGAGCTGGTACGGGTTGAGGCGTGCGTCGGTGATCCAGTTGCCGGCGAGCGTGGGCGGGCCCTGGCCCCCGATGGGTTCGCCGTCCGCGCCGATGAGCTGTCCGGCGCCCTGGATGTTCGGCGCGGCGGCGGCGACGCCGGGCTCGTCGGCCAGGTCGTCCGCGAGGGACGCGGCGACGGGCCTGCGCGTGCCCTGGCTCTGGCCGGGCGTGGTGATGACGTTCGTGCTGCGGACGACGGCGTCGGTGCCGCTGCTGGCGCCCGCGAACATGGCGTCGAAGCTGGCGCGCAGCGTGTCGCCCATGACGAGGGTGCCCGCGAGGAACGCGACACCGATCAGGACGGCGGTGAACGTACCGGCGAACCGCCTCTTGTGCGCGGTGAGGGACTTCAGGCTGAGCCGGGCGACGGCGTTCATGACGGCCCCGCCCCCTCGGACGCCACGTGTTCGAGCGCCTTCATGCGGTCGAGGATCGTGCGGGCGGTGGGGCGGTCCATCCGGTCGACGAGGCGGCCGTCGGCGAGGAAGACCACCTCGTCGGCGTGGGCGGCGGCGACCGGGTCGTGCGTCACCATGACGACGGTCCGGTCGGTGCGCCGCACCGCGTCGCCGAGGAGTGCGAGGACCTCCGCGCCGGAGCGCGAGTCGAGGTTCCCGGTGGGCTCGTCGGCGAAGACGACGTCGGGCCGGCCCGCGAACGCCCGTGCCACGGCGACGCGTTGCTGCTGTCCGCCGGAGAGTTCGGCGGGCCGGTGGTGCAGCCGGTCGCGCAGGCCCACGGTGTCGATGAGCGCGTCGAGCCACTCCTCGTCGGGGCGGGCCCCGGCGAGGTCCGTCGGCAGGGTGATGTTCTCCGCGACGGTCAGGGTGGGCACGAGGTTGAACGCCTGGAAGACGAAGCCGATCCGGTCGCGGCGCAGCAGCGTCAGGCGCCGGTCGTCAAGGGCGCTCAGCTCGGTGTCGCCGAGGTACGCGGACCCTTCCGTCAGCGTGTCGAGCCCGGCCGCGCAGTGCATCAGCGTGGACTTGCCCGAACCGGACGGCCCCATGATCGCGGTGAAGCGCCCGGCGCGGAAGCCGACGCTCACGCCGTCGAGGGCGCGGACGGCGGTGTCCCCGGTCCCGTACACCTTGACGGCCTTGTCGACGCGCGCGGCGGTACGGGTGAGGGTGGCGGCGGCGGTCATGCCGCACCGCCCTTGCCCGTCGCCGGGTGCCCGAACTCCTCGTTCAGGACGGACAGCCTGCGCCAGTACTCGTCCTCGTCGATCTCCCCGGCGGCGAAGCGTCGGCCGAGGACGGCGATCGGCGAGTCCGGCCCGACGCGCGGCCCGGACCGCCACGACCCGCGCCCGCCGCGCCACACGGTGCGGCGCAGGAGGGCGACGCCGCCGATCACGACGGCCGCCCAGACGAGCGGGAGGAAAAGAATCCACGGACCGGGGCCGTCGCCGCCGCCGAAGTGCGCGAGTGTTGTCTGCATCTGACTCATCTCCCGAGGGGTGCCACGTGTTGGCTGCTTGCTCGATGGTTCGAGCCTCGCGCCGGGAGGTGGTCCGGGTCGTCGTACGGCCAGCGGCACCGCACGTACGCCCATGGGAGTACGGGCTGATCTTGTTCTCTGTACCTACTAGTACGTACACTGCGGTCGTGAAGACTCAGGAGCGACTGATCGAGACGACCCGCGAGCTTCTGTGGGAGCGCGGTTACGTCGGCACCAGCCCGAAGGCGATCCTCCAGCGGGCGGGTGTCGGCCAGGGCAGCATGTACCACCATTTCACCGGCAAGCAGGATCTGGCGCTCGCCTCCATCCGGCGCACCGGCGAGGAGATGCGGGCCGCTGTCGACCGGTTGCTCGACGCCGACGGCACGGCGTACGAGCGGGTCGAGGCGTACCTGCTGCGCGAGCGTGACGTCCTGCGCGGCTGTCCCGTCGGGCGGCTCACGATGGATCCGGACGTCCTCGCCAGCGAGGAGCTGCGCACACCTGTCGACGAGACCATCGCACACGTGCGGAACCGGTTGGCCGAGGTGGTGCGGGAAGGTGTCGACCGCGGTGAGTTCGGGCCACATGTGGTGCCGGACGAGCTGGCGGCGACCATCGTGGCCACCGTCCAGGGCGGTTACGTCCTGGCCCGCGCCGGCGGCGACACCGGCGCCTTCGAGGCGGGCGTACGCGGCCTGCTGGCACTTCTCTCCCCCGCCACCGACTGAAGGCGCGACGAATCATGCACGCGATGCAGTACGAGATCACCCTCCCGGCCGACTACGACATGGGGTTCATCCGCGCGCGGGTCGCGGAGAAGGGGCATCTGCTCGACGACTTCGCGGGTCTGGGCGTCAAGGCGTACCTGGTGCGGGAGCGCGGCGTCGACGGTTCGCCCGTGAACCAGTACGCGCCGTTCTACCTGTGGACCAGCCCGCAGGGCATGAACGCCTTCCTCTGGGGGCCCGGTTTCCAGGGCATCGTGCGGGACTTCGGGCGCCCGGTCGTCCAGCACTGGACGGGTGTGGCATACGAGGAGGGCCGCGCGGCCGGGAACGTCGCACGGGCGGCCGTACGGCGGCGGACCCCGGTCGAGGCGGGCGCCGATCTGCCGCGGCTCATGGCGGAGTCGGTCGAGTCGGTGACGCGACTCGCCGCCGCCGAGGGCGTGGTGTACGCGGCCGCCGCCGTCGACCCCCGTACCTGGGAGCTGCTGACCTTCTCCGTCTGGGACCACGCGTCACCCGACGCCCCCGGCGACGTCTACCAAGTGCTGCACCTGTCGCAGCCCGAGCGGAAGCTGCTGCCGCGCGGGAGGCAGTGGTAGCGGAGGCTGCACACAACGCCTCAGACCCCGGCGAGCGCGCCCAGGGGGTCGTCGAGCACCGGCTGCCAGGCCAGTTCGGCGGCGCCGACCAGGCTGTTGTGGTCGAGCGTGCACGCCAGGATGGGGACGCCACCGCTGCGCCCCCACAGGCTGCGGTCGGCGACGACGGCGCGCAGCCGTTCGGGGGCGGCGTCCAGGAGCGTGCGGTGCAGGCCGCCGAGGATGATGCGGTCCGGGTTCAGGATGTTGACGAGCCCGGCGAGACCGAGGCCGAGCCGGTCGACGAGCGCCTCCAGGGCCGTGCGCACCCCGCGGTCGTGCGGCGCCTCCGCGAGCAGGGCGCGGGCCTGGTCCAGGAGGGAGCCGCCCGGGTCCGGGTCGCGGCCCGCGGCGATGAGGAAGGCCAGCGGGTCGGCCTCCACGTCGAGGCAGCCGCGGCTGCCGCAGTGGCAGGGGCGGCCCTCGGGGTTGACCGTGAGGTGCCCGACCTCCAGGGCGAGGCCGGAACTGCCGGTGTGCAGGCGGCCGTCGATGACGAGGGCGCCGCCGACGCCGCGGTGGCCCGTGGCGACGCACAGCAGGTCGCGGGCGCCGCGCCCGGCGCCGTGCCGGTGCTCGGCGAGCGCGGCCAGGTTGACGTCGTTCGCCGCGAACGCGGGGATGCCGAGGCCCGCCTCCCGTACGCAGTCGGCGAAGATCTGCCGCACCGGGGCCCCGGCGGGCCACGCCAGGTGCAGCGGGTTGAGGGCCGTGCCCTCGGGCTCCGCGACGGCGGACGGCACGGCGAGCCCCGCGCCGACGCACCGCCGCCCGGTCGTCTCCAGGAGCCGGACGCCCGCCTCCACGACGGAGCGCAGGACGTCCGCCGGGTCCGGGTCGATGATCGCGCAGCCGGGCGTGGTGGCGACGATGCGGCCGCCGAGTCCGACGAGCGCCGCGCGGTACCCGTCGGAGTGCACCTGCGCGGCGAGCGCGACCGGGCCGTCCTCGGCGACGGAGAGGCGGTGCGAGGGGCGGCCCTGCGAACCGGCGGCGGCGCTCGGCCTCGCGTCGATCCGGATCAGCCCGAGCGCTTCGAGCTCGGCGGCTACGGCGCCCGCGGTCGCGCGGGTCACGCCGAGTTCGGCGGTGAGGACGGCGCGGGTCGGCGCCCGCCCGGTGTGGACGAGTTCGAGCGCGGGCCCGAGCGCGCTGCGGCCCCGCTCCAGGCGCGGTGGCCGCGCGGCCCCGCCGCCCGCCGCCTGTCCCCCGGCCCCGGAGCCGTCCTGCCCGCCCATCAGCAACTCCTCGCCCTGATCACGGTCAGGAATGGTAGCCGGTGAAGGCCGTGGCCCCGTCAGAGTCCGCTGACGCGCAGGGTGATGTTGAGCCTGCCCGTCAGACCCAGTCCGGGCGGCGCGGTTCCGGGCAGGGTGCGGGGCACCCCGTGGTACGCGAACCGGGAGGGGCCGCCGAACACGAACAGGTCGCCGCTGTGCAGCTCCACGTCCTTGTAGGGCTTCGTCCGTGTCTCGGTGTTCCCGAACCGGAAGACACATGTGTCGCCGAGGCTGAGCGAGACGACCGGCGCGGCGGACCGCTCGTCGCGGTCCTGGTGCATGCCCATACGGGCGTCGGCGTCGTAGTGGTTGATCAGCGCGATGTCGTACGGCTCCCGCCCCGGCGCCTCCCCGTACGCGGCGGTGACCGCGCGCCGCCCCAGCTCCGCCAGGTCGGGCGGCATCGCCTTCACGGGCTGCCCGTCGCCGTCGACGGCGGTGCGCGCGTACCCGTACGGGAACCAGTGCCAGCCGAGCCCGAACTGCCGGACCGTCATCCGGCCCCTGCCGGGCAGGCGCACCTCGCGCAGCCCGGCGGGCGGGCGCGCCCACGTCCGGCACGCCTCGACGAGTGCGCGCTGCTCGGCCGTGCCGAGCCAGTCCGGGACGTGGACCGCGCCGGGGGCGATCTCCTCGGGCGGGCGGGCGAACAGTCCGGGTGCGGTCATGCCTCCATCCTGCGCCCTCGCCATGACACACGTGTGCCCGGCAGGCGGCCTGCCGGGCACACGTGTGGTGAGGTGTGCCGGGGCTCAGCCCCGCACCACCGTGATGAGCTCCCCGACGGTACGGACCATGGCCTCGCGCCCGACCGTCAGATACTTGCGGGAGTCGACGGCGTCGGGGTGTCCGGCGAGGAACTCCCTGATGGCGGCGGTCATCGCGATGTTGAGGGCCGTGCCGACGTTGACCTTGGCGATGCCGCCGCGCACGGCCGCCGCCAGCTCGTCGTCCGGCACCCCGGAGGACCCGTGCAGCACCAGCGGCACGTCCAGCCCCTCGGCGAGCCGCTTGAGGAGGTCGTGGTCGAGGGCGGCAGTGCGGGTCGTCATCGCGTGCGAGGAGCCGATCGCGACGGCGAGCGCGTCCACCCCCGCGTCGGAGACGAACGCGCGCGCCTCCCCCGGGTCGGTACGGGCGCCGGGCGCGTGCGCGTCGAGCGGCGCGGCCCCGTCCTTGCCGCCGACCTCGCCCAGCTCGGCCTCGACCCACAGGCCGTGCGCGTGGCCCCAGTCGGCGGCGGCGCGGGTCGCGGCGAGGTTCTCGTCGTAGGGCAGGCGCGCGGCGTCGTACATCACCGAGCTGAACCCGGCGTCGGCGGCCTGTCGCAGCAGTTCGTCGCTCTGTACGTGGTCCAGGTGGAGGGCGACGTCGACGCGGGCCGCCTCGGCGACGGCCACCGCGGCGCGGGCCAGCGGCAGGAGGCGGCCGTAGCGGTAGCGGACCGCGTTCTCGGAGATCTGCAGGACGACGGGGGCGTCCACGGACTCGGCGCCCGCGACGACGGCCTCGACGTGTTCGAGCGTGATGACGTTGAAGGCGGCGACGGCGCCGCGACGGGCCGCCGCCGCGCCGACGAGTGTCCCTGTGGCTGCGAGGGGCACTGCCCCTCCTCTCAAGTGGGCCGCGGTCGCGGTCAGTTGGCGGTCAGGATCACCGAGCGCGTGAGGTGGCGGGGGCGGTCGGGGTCGAGGCCCTGGCGGGCGGCGACCGCGACGGCGAGGCGCTGGGCGCGGACGAGTTCCGCGAGCGGGTCGAGACGGCCCTCGACCCACTGGGCGCCGGTCGCGGCGACCTGCTCGGCCAGGCCCTCGGGCGCCTCGCCGATCATCCAGGTGGCGGTGCCCGCGGTGGTGACGCTGATCGGGCCGTGGCGGTACTCCATCGCGGGGTACGCCTCGGTCCACGACAGGGACGCCTCGCGCATCTTCAGCGCGGCCTCGTTGGCGAGGCCGACCGTCCAGCCGCGGCCGAGGAAGGTGAACTGGCCGCACTCGACGAGCCCTTCGGGCAGCGGTTCGGCGAGGGCGGTGCGCGCGTCGGCGACGGCCTGCTCGGTGTGGAGGCCGAGGTGGGCGCGGAGCAGGGTGAGCGCGGTCGTGGCGAAGCGGGTCTGCACCACGGACTGCTCGTCGGCGAAGTCCAGGACCACGAGGTCGTCGGCGGCCGTCCTGATCGGGGTGTCCGGGTCGCCGGTGAGGGCGGTCGTGCGGACCTTGCCCTTCAGCGCGGCGAGGAGGTCGAGGACCTCGGTGGTGGTGCCGGAGCGGGTCAGCGCCACGACCCGGTCGTAGGAGCGGCCCGAGGGGAACTCCGACGCCGCGAACGCGTCGGTCTCACCCTCGCCCGCCTGTTCGCGCAAGCCGGCCGCCGCCTGCGCCATGAACCACGAGGTGCCGCAGCCGACGATCGCGACCCGCTCACCCTGCGCCGGCAGCGCGGCCTTGTGCGTGAGGGCCAGCTCCGCGGCCCGTGTCCAGCACTCCGGCTGGCTGTTCAGCTCGTTCTCGACGTGACTCATGTCCGTACCCACTCCCCGGTGGCTCGTTCACGGCGGTGCTTGTTCGTGCAAGATATAGCGAGCTTTCAAGCAGTATCAAGCATTCGCGCGCAAACGGTTAAGGTCGTGCCGACCGAGCCGATCGACGATTGGAGGCCGCGGATGTCCCGCGACGCCCGCTGGAAGTCCCTCCTGGAACTGCTCGTCGAGCGCGGCCGGCTCGACGTGGAGGAGGCGGCGGCCGAACTGGGGGTCTCCGCCGCGACGATCCGGCGCGACTTCGACCAGCTCGCCGAGCAGCAGATGCTCGTGCGCACGCGGGGCGGGGCCGTCGTGCACGGCGTCAGCTACGAGCTGCCCCTGCGCTACAAGACCGCGCTCGGCGCCGCCGAGAAGCAGCGCATCGCCAAGGCGGTCGCGGACCTCCTCACGCCCGGCGAGGCGGTCGGCCTCACCGGCGGCACGACGACGACGGAGGTCGCCCGCGCGCTCGCCGTCCGGCCCGACCTCGCCTCCGGCACCCCGGCGCTCACCGTCGTCACGAACGCCCTGAACATCGCCAACGAGCTGGCGGTGCGCCCCCAGTTCAAGATCGTGCTGACCGGCGGGGTGGCGCGCCCGCAGTCCTACGAGCTGATCGGCCCCCTGGCGGACGGCGTGCTCTCCCAAGTCACCCTGGACACGGCGGTCCTCGGCGTCGTCGGCCTCGACCTCACGCACGGCGCCTCCGCCCACGACGAGGCCGAAGCGGCGATCAACCGCCTCCTGTGCGAACGCGCGGAACGGGTCGTGGTCGCGGCGGACTCCACCAAACTGGGCCAGCGCGCCTTCGCCCGCATCTGCCCCATGTCCCAGGTGGACATCCTGGTCACGGACACGGCGGCGGAGAGGGAGACGCTGGGGCGGTTCGAGGAGGCGGGGGTGCGGGTGATCGCGGTGTGAGGAGGCGGGACTCCTCCCCGTACCGCCCCGCACGGTCAGTCCACAGCTCAGCGGCGCCCAAGCCGCCCCTCGGGCAAACCCCCTTGTCCCAAGCTCACCCCACCCCCTACCCTTCACTTTGTGCCGCTATTGAACAAACTCCGGGTCGTCAGCGCCGACGGCCCGCGTCGTTCGCCCCTGTCCCGGCTCCGCGCCGTGCTCACCCTCTTCTTCGCCCTCGACGGGTTCGTGTTCGCGGGCTGGGTCGTGCGCATCCCCGCGATCAAGGAGCAGACCGGGGCCTCCGCGAGTGCGCTCGGGCTCGCGCTGCTCGGGGTGTCGGCCGGAGCCGTCGTCACGATGATGCTGACGGGCGGGTTGTGCCGCCGGTTCGGCAGTCACGCGGTGACGGTGGCGTGCGGGGTGCTGCTCCCGCTCACCGTCGCCCTGCCCCCGCTGACCCACTCCCCGCTCGCGCTCGGCCTCGTCCTGCTGGCGTTCGGCGCCGCGTACGGCGGCATGAACGTGGCGATGAACAGCGCGGCCGTCGACCTCGTCGCCGCGCTGGGCCGACCGGTCATGCCGAGCTTCCACGCCGCGTTCAGCCTCGGCGGCATGGTCGGCTCGGGCCTCGGCGGACTCGTCGCGGGACACCTCTCGCCGACCCGGCACCTCCTCGCCCTCACCGTGATCGGCCTCGTGGTCACCGCTGCCGCCGCACCGACCCTGCTGCGTCACACCCCACCGGCCCCGCCGGAACGCGTCCAGGACGAGGACGCCGCCCCGCGCCCCGCCGGCCGCCGCGCCACCGGCCTCGTGATCGTCTTCGGCCTCATCGCCCTGTGCACGGCGTACGGGGAAGGGGCCCTGGCCGACTGGAGCGCGCTCCACCTCGAAGAGGACCTGCACGCACATCCGGGTGTCGCCGCGGCCAGTTACTCGTGCTTCGCGTTCGCCATGACGATCGGCCGGCTCTCCGGCACGGCCCTGCTCGAACGGCTCGGCAGGACCCGCACCATGGTCCTCGGCGGGGCGACCGGCGCGGCCGGAATGCTGCTCGGCGCGCTCGCACCCTCGGTGTGGCTGACCCTCGTCGGCTTCGCGGTGACCGGCCTCGGCCTGGCCAACCTCTTCCCCGTCGCCATCGAACGCGCCGGAGCCCTCGCGGGCCCGACCGGCGTCGCCGCCGCCTCGACCCTCGGCTATGGCGGCATGCTCCTCGGCCCGCCCGCGATCGGCTTCATGGCGGACTGGTTCTCCCTGCCCACGGCCCTGACAAGCGTGGCGCTGCTCGCGGCGATCGCCGCGACCATAGCCTTCGCAACCCGCAATGCGACGACTCCCTGAGCATTACGGTCCCCCGAGCACGGCGGCTTCCCGAGTTCGACGGTCCCCCGAGTACGACGCCGCCCAAGCACGACGGCCCCCGAGCACCACGACTCCCCGACCACGACGCCTCCCCAAGCACGACGCCGCCCGAGCGCGACGACCCCGAGCACGACACCCCCGCGCCGCCACCCCCGCTCCCCGCATCTCAATCCCCGAAAACCGTGTCCCCGGACCCGTGTCACCCGGCACACTCGCCCCATGGAGATACGTCCCATCGAGATAGCCGAACACCTTCACGTCGTGGACACCGAGGGCCGGCGCCTCGCGGCCGCTGCCGAGCAGGCGGGTGTCGACGCCAAGGTGCCGACCTGCCCGGGGTGGCAGATCCGGGACCTGCTGCGGCACACGGGCATGGTGCACCGCTGGGCCGCGGGGTTCGTCGCGGAGGGGCACCAGGAGCCGCACCCGGACGGCGGCCTGCCCGATCTCGACGGGGAGGAGCTGATCGACTGGTTCCGGCGGGGACACACGTATCTGGTCGACACGTTGACGCAGGCGCCGCCCTCCGTGTCGTGCTGGACCTTCCTTCCCGCCCCCAGCCCGCTCGCCTTCTGGGCGCGGCGGCAGGCCCACGAGACGACGGTGCACCGGGTCGACGCCCAGTCGGCGCTGACGACCGCGCCGGACCCGATCGCCGAGGACATCGCGGTCGACGGGATCGAGGAGCTGCTGCTCGGCATGCACGCCCGCAAGAAGAGCCGGGTCCGCTCGGACGAGCCGAAGGTGCTGCGCGTACGGGCGACGGACGCCGACGCGACCTGGACCGTCCACATCACCCAGGACCCGCCCGCGACCGAGCACGGCGGAACGGCCGAGGCGGACTGCGAACTGGCGGGCCCGGCCGCGCGCCTCTACCTGTCGCTGTGGAACCGGCTGCCGTTCCCGTCCCTGACGGGCGACGCGTCGGTGGCCGCGCTGTGGCGCGAGCGCTCGGCGATCACCTGGAACTGACCCCGGCACGCCTTCCGCGACCGGGGATCACTCCTCGGCCGTCAGCATCCGGCTCAGCACAGCACGCTGCAACGGCCGTACCTCGCCGTGCAGTTCACGCCCCTTGGGCGTCAGGCAGACCCGCACGCCGCGCCGGTCCTCGCTGCACATCCCGCGCTCCACGAGCCCGTCCTTCTCGAGGCGGCCGATGAGGCGGGACAGCGCGCTCTGGCTCAGATGGACCTGCGCGGCGATCTCCTGCACCCGGAACCCGTCGGCGCCGTCCTCGGCCGTGCCCTCGGCGAGCACATCGAGGACCTCGAAGTCGCTGGCGCCGAGTCCGTGCTGGTGCAGCGCACGGTCGAGTTCGCACATCGTGCGCGCGTGTACCGCGAGGATGCCCCGCCACTGGTCCACGAGGTCCGGCGCGGCCGCGACCCTCGCTCCCGACTTGTGTGCCGCCATGGTCGCACCGTAGCAGAGAATTCCGCTTTATTGCATCGGCATTAAATGCGCTTGCATTGAATGCATGTGCATGTACTGTGCTCCGCATGACTTCTCCGCTCACCTCTGCTCCGTCCTCGTCCGAGGCGTCCCAGGAGCAGGCGTCCCAGGAGCACTGGTCCCCCCGCCTCTGGGGGACGTTGCTCGTCCTGTGCGCCGCGATGTTCCTCGACGCGCTCGACGTGTCGATGGTCGGCGTCGCCCTGCCCTCGATCGGCTCTGAACTGGATCTGTCGACCGCCACACTGCAATGGGTCGTCAGCGGCTACATCCTCGGCTACGGCGGCCTCCTGCTGCTCGGCGGCCGCGCGGCCGACCTCCTCGGACGGCGCCGCGTCTTCCTCGTGGCGCTCGGCGTCTTCGCGGTCGCGTCCCTGCTCGGCGGGCTCGTCGACTCGGGGCCGCTGCTGATCGCGAGCCGCTTCATCAAGGGCCTGAGCGCCGCGTTCACCGCGCCGGCCGGCCTGTCGATCATCACGACGACGTTCGCCGAGGGCCCGGTCCGCAACCGCGCCCTGTCCATCTACACCACCTGCGCCGCCACCGGCTTCTCCATGGGCCTCGTCCTGTCCGGGCTCCTGACGGAGGCGAGCTGGCGCCTGACCATGCTGCTCCCCGCGCCGATCGCGGTGATCGCCCTGCTCGTCGGCCTCAAGCTGATCCCGCACAGCGCCAAGGAGGAGAACCACCGCGGCTACGACGTCCCCGGCGCCGTCACCGGCACCCTCGCCATGCTGCTGCTCGTCTTCACCGTGGTCCAGGCCCCGGAGGCCGGCTGGGGATCGGCCCGCACCCTGCTCTCCTTCCTCGCCGTCGCCGTCCTCCTCACCGTGTTCGTCCGCATCGAGCGCCGCTCCCCGGGCCCGCTGATCCGGCTCGGCGTGCTGCGCTCCGGCTCGCAGATCCGCGCCCAGATCGGCGCGATGACCTTCTTCGGCTCCTACGTCAGCTTCCAGTTCCTCGCGACGCTGTACCTCCAGTCGCTGCTCGGCTGGTCCGCGCTGAGCATGGCGCTCGCCTTCCTGCCCGCGGGCGCCCTCGTCGCCCTGTCCTCGACGAAGGTCGGCGCGATCGTGGACCGCTTCGGCACCCCGCGCGTGATCGCGACCGGCTTCGCGCTCATGGTGCTCGGCTACGCCCTGTTCCTGCGCATCAACCTCGACCCGGTCTACGCGGCCGTCATCCTGCCGACGATGCTGCTGATCGGCGCCGCCTGCGCCCTGGTCTTCCCGTCCCTGAACATCCAGGCCACCAACGGCGTCCACGATGACGAGCAGGGCATGGTCTCCGGCCTGCTCAACACCTCCGTGCAGGTCGGCGGCGCGATCTTCCTCGCGGTGGTGACGGCGGTGGTCACGGCCCAGGCCCCGGAGGGCGCGGCGCCGCAGGCGGTCCTCGACAGCTTCCGGCCCGGCCTGATCGTGATCACCGCGGTCGCCCTGGTGGGTCTGCTCACCACCCTGACCGGCCTGCGGACGCGCCCCACGCGGGACAGCGTCGTCGTCGTGAAGTCCGTACCCCGGGAGGCCGCGGCCACGGAGGAGGAACTCGCGCTGCGCGACTGACGGCTCAGCCGAGCCAGCCGGGCCGCACGAGCCCCGACTCGTAGGCGAGGACGACAAGCTGGGCGCGGTCGCGCGCGCCCAGCTTCACCATCGTCCGGCTCACATGAGTCTTGGCGGTGAGCGGGCTGACGACGAGGCGGCGGGCGATCTCCGCGTTGGACAGGCCGATGCCGACGAGCGCCATCACCTCCCGCTCCCGCTCGGTCAGCCCGGCCAGCGACGCCGCCGCCTCCGGCTCCTTGGACCGCGCCGCGAACTCCGCGATCAGCCGCCGGGTCACCCCCGGCGAGAGCAGCGCGTCCCCCTCGCCAACGGCCCGCACGGCGCGCAGCAGTTCCGCCGGTTCGGTGTCCTTGACCAGGAAGCCGGAGGCGCCGGCCCTGATCGCCTCGAAGACGTACTCGTCGAGCTCGAAGGTGGTCAGCATGACGACCCTCACCGCCGCGAGATCGGGGTCCGCGCCGATCTGGCGGGTGGCGGCGAGTCCGTCGAGGAGCGGCATGCGGATGTCCATGAGGACGACATCGGGCCGCAGCGCCCGCACCGCGCGGACCGCCTCCTCGCCGTCGGCGGCCTCGCCCGCCACCTCGATGTCGTCCTGCGCGTCGAGCAGCGCCCGGAATCCGGCGCGGACGAGCGACTGGTCGTCGGCGAGCAGTACGCGGATCAACGCGGGGTCTCCTTCGACGGCGCGGCGGTGAGGGGCAGTTCGGCGACGACCCGGAAGCCGCCGTCGGGGCGCGGGCCCGCCTCGATCGTCCCACCGAGGGCGGCGGCGCGCTCGCGCATCCCGGCGAGCCCGTTGCCGCTGCCGCCCGCCTCGGCGTGGCTCGCGGGACCTTCGTCATCAACGGTGAGCCTCAACTGGTTACCTGCGTAACGCAGTTGAACGCGTGCACGACGCGACTCCGAGTGCCGTACGACATTGGTCAACGCCTCCTGCACGATGCGGAACGCGGCGAGGTCGGCGCCCGGCGGCAGGGCCGGACGCCTGCCGTCCGTACGGACGTCGACGGTCAGCCCGGCTCCGGCCGCCTGCTCCACGAGTTCCGGCAGCCGGTCGAGGCCGGGCGCCGGGGCGCGGGGCGCCGCGCCGGGCGCCCTCAGCGTGTCGAGCACCTGCCGGACCTCGCCGAGCGCCTCCTTGCTCGCGTCCTTGATGGTGGTCAGCGCGGTGCGCGCCTGCTCGGGGTCGGTGTCGAGCAGGGCGAGCCCGACACCCGCCTGCACATTGATCACGGAGATCGAGTGCGCGAGCACGTCGTGGAGTTCGCGGGCGATGCGCAGCCGTTCCTCGTCGGCCCGCCGCCGCGCCGCCCGCTCCCGCTCGGCCCGCGCCTGCTCCCCCTGCTCGCGCCGGACCCGTGCCAGTTCGGCGACGGCCACGACGGCGAGCACCCACGCGGCGACGAGCCCCTCCTGTCCCCAGGGCCGCGGCCCGTCGCCGGACGGGGGCAGGTACGCGTACAGCCAGTGCGCCAGGAGCAGATGGCCCAGCCAGAGCAGCCCGGCGGCGGACCAGGCCGCGCGCCGGTGCCCGGCGACGATCGCCGAGAAGCACGCCAGCGCGACGGTCAGGAAGACGGGCCCGTACGGATAGCCGCCGCCCAGATAGACGGAAGCGCAGACGACGGTGGCGAACGCGACCGGCACCGGGTGGCGGTGCCGCCACAGCAGCACGAGACAGCCGGTGATCAGCAGCAGGCGGGCGAGGAGGTCGAGGGCGACGCGGTCGGTCTGATTCCGCGCGGCGAAGTGCGACCCGGCGAGAACGAACACCGTGACCAACGCGGTGGACCGCCAGGGCCACCGACCACGCGCCCCTGCGACCCACCACGTCTCCCCCACACCCCGGCCCCGCCACGCCGAACCGCTGCCTGGCCCTCGCTGCTCCTCCATGCCGCCACGCTAAGCCGCGCGGCCGGTGACCGGCGTCGGCCCGGCGAGGTGATCACCCATACTCCCAGGGAAGTACGCCCCACGCGTCCAGCCGCCCGCACCCGCCCGCGACCGGCGTCGGCCCGGCGAGGCTTGATGGGGCGCACGGCCGCGCGCACACTGCCCCCAAGCGGGAGCAGCGCTCCCGGAATCTCACCCCTCAGGAGTTCCGGATGTCCGCGCACACCCACCTGCAGAAGCCCGGCTGGTTCTTCACGCACGTCACCAATCCGACCGTCATCTGGCTGTGCCGCCGGGGGATCGGCGTCTGGGGCTCCCGGATCCTGGTCGTCCGGGGCCGTAAGAGCGGGGTCGCGCGGCAGACGCCCGTCCATGTGCTGACCGTCGACGGGCAGAGCTACATCATGGCTCCGCGCGGTCACGTCCAGTGGACCCACAATTTGCGGGCGGCGGGCCGCGGAGAGCTGCGTCTGGGCAAGAAGGCCGCCCCGTTCACCGCCACCGAGATCGCCGACGACGACAAGCCTCCGCTGCTGCGCGCGTACATGAAGCGCTGGAGGGCGGAGGTCCGCGTGTTCTTTCCCGACGTGAGCCGGAAGGCGACCGAGGACGAGCTGCGCCGCATAGCCCCGAGTCGCCCCGTCTTCCGTATCACCCCGGGCGCTGACGCCCCGCGCCCGTAGCGGCTGTCAGTGGTCGAGCCGCGACAGCGCCTTGCCCGCGAGCGGGTGGGTGCGGACCAGCTCGCCCAGCGTCGTCGAACCCCGGGTGATCCGCGCGAACGCGTTCCACGCGGGGCGGAACCCGGTGAGCACCGTGTGGAGCAGCCCGGGCCTGCGCTCGAAGACGGTCAGCATCCGCTTGCCGACGGCCATCTCGACGCCGAGCCCTGCCTTGATCGCGAAGGCGTAGTTGAGTGCCTGGCGCCGGGCGTCCACGGCGTCGTGCGCCTCGGCGACGCGCACCGCCCACTCCCCCGCGAGCCGGCCCGAGCGCAGCGCGAACGAGATGCCCTCGCGCGTCCAGGGTTCGAGGAGCCCGGCCGCGTCGCCGCAGACCAGGACCCGGCCGCGGGAGAGCGGCGAGTCCTCGGCGCGGCAGCGCGTGAGGTGCCCGGAGGAGACGGCGGGCTCGAACCCGGCGAGGCCGAGCCGCCCGATGAAGTCCTCCAAGTACCGCTTGGTGGCGGCGCCTTCGCCGCGGGCCGAGATCACGCCGACCGTCAGGGTGTCGTCCTTGGGGAAGACCCAGCCGTAGCTGCCGGGCATGGGTCCCCAGTCGATGAGGACGCGGCCGCGCCAGTCGTCGGCGACCTCCTGAGGAACCGGGATCTCCGCCTCCAGGCCGAGATCGACCTGGTCGAGCTTGACGCCGACGTGCGCGCCTATGCGGCTCGCGCTGCCGTCGGCGCCGACCACGGCGCGGGCCAGGATCGTCTCGCCGTCCTGGAGGACGACGGCGACCGTGCGCCGGTCGGGCACCTCGCTGCCGTGCTGCTCGACGCGGGAGACGGCGGCGCCGGTGCGCAGCTCGGCGCCCGCCTTCTGGGCGTGCTCGACGAGCTGCGCGTCGAACTCGGGCCGGTTGATCAGGCCGAACAGCGTGTTCTTGGAGCGGCGGGTGCGCGCGTACTTGCCGTTCAGGGAGAACGTCACCGCGTTCACCCGGTCCTTCAGCGGCAGCTCGAAGCCGGGCGGCAGTGAGTCCCGGGAGGGGCCGATGATGCCGCCGCCGCACGTCTTGTAGCGCGGGAGCTCCGCCTTCTCCAGGAGCAGCACCCGCCGTCCGGCGACCGCGGCCGCGTACGCGGCGGACGCTCCCGCGGGGCCGGCGCCCACCACGACGACGTCCCACACCCCCATGGCCCGCTCGTCGTCCATGTCGTTGCCGCCCGTCGAGTTCTCGCTGCTCACGTTGGTCTACTGCTCCCGATCAGCTGCCTGCCGCACGTTTCTCCCGCATCCTACGGCGGGCCGCCCCGTGACCCGCGGCGGGAGGATCATGCGAGGATCGTCGCCACACCCTGCACAACGTCGCACCTACGAGGAGCGTGCCCATGTCGCCGCATGCGATCGCCGAGACCGTCGCCTCCCTGCTCCCGCGGGCCAAGGCCGAACTGGCCGAGCTGGTGGCCTTCAAGTCGGTGGCGGACTTCGCTCAGTACCCGAAGAGCGAGAGCGAGGGTGCCGCCAACTGGGTCGCGGACGCGTTGCGCGCCGAGGGCTTCCAGGACGTGGCGCTGCTCGACACCCCGGACGGCACCCAGTCGGTCTACGGTTTCCTGCCCGGCCCCGAGGGCGCGCCGACCGTGCTGCTGTACGCGCACTACGACGTGCAGCCGCCGCTGGACGAGGACGGCTGGGTGACTCCCCCGTTCGAGCTGACCGAGCGGGAGGACGGCCGCTGGTACGGGCGCGGCGCCGCCGACTGCAAGGGCGGCGTGCTCCTGCACCTCCTCGCGATCCGCGCGCTCAAGGCCAACGGCGGCGTGCCGGTCGGCGTCAAGGTGATCGCCGAGGGCTCCGAGGAGCAGGGCACCGGCGGCCTGGAGCGCTACGCCGAGCAGCACCCGGAGCTGCTGCGCGCGGACACGATCGTCATCGGCGACGCGGGCAACTTCCGCGTCGGCCTGCCCACCGCGACGGCGACCCTGCGCGGCATGACCCTGGTCCGCGTCGAGATCGACACCCTGGAGGGCAACCTCCACTCCGGCCAGTTCGGCGGGGCCGCCCCCGACGCCCTGGGCGCCCTGGTCCGCGTACTGGACTCGCTGCGCGCCGAGGACGGCTCGACGACCGTCGACGGCCTGGAGCCGGGTGCGGCGTGGGACGGCCTCCAGTACGAGGAGGAGGCGTTCCGCAAGGACGCGAAGGTCCTCGACGGGGTCGAGCTGATCGGCTCGGGCACGGTCGCCGACCGCATCTGGGCGCGGCCCGCCGTCACCGTCCTCGGCATCGACTGCCCGCCGGTCGTCGGCGCGACGCCGTCCGTGCAGGCCGGTGCCCGCGCGCTGATCAGCCTGCGGGTGCCGCCGGGGACGGACGCCGCCGAGGCGACGAAGCTCCTGATCGCGCACATCGAGGCGCACACCCCGTGGGGCGCCCGTGTCCGCGTCGAGCAGGTCGGCCAGGGCCAGCCGTTCCGCGCGGACACGACGAGCCCCGCGTACGCGGCGATGGCCGAGGCGATGGCGGAGGCGTACGACGGGCAGGAGATGCAGTACGCGGGCCAGGGCGGCTCGATCCCGCTCTGCAACACCCTCGCCTCGCTCTACCCGGAGGCGGAGATCCTCCTGATCGGCCTGAGCGAGCCGGAGGCGCAGATCCACGCGGTGAACGAGAGCGTGTCGCCCGAGGAGCTGGAGCGCCTGTCGGTGGCGGAGGCCCGCTTCCTGCAGAAGTACGCCGCCGCCAAGTAGCCGGGCGGTTTCTTCGCCGAGAGCCGAGAAGGACGGGGTCGTGTCCGCCGCGTCCGTACGGTCGCCCCATGACGACCTCCCCTGGCCGCCCACCGGCGGACACGATCGACCTCACTCCCCGGCTCCGCCTCCTGCGCTTCCCGGTGGGCCAGGCCTACCTCTGGCGCGACGGCACCGGGCCCGGCGCCGAGCTGACCCTGGTCGACGCGGGCGCGGCCGGTGCCGGGCGGCCGATCGCCGACGCCGTACGCGACTGGGGGCACGCCCCCGAGGACGTACGGCGGATCGTGCTCACGCACTTCCACGAGGACCACGTGGGCGGCGCCGGGGAGTTCGCGCGGCTGAGCGGCGCCGAGGTGTACGCGCACCGGCTCGACGCCCCGTACATACGCGGCGAGGCCCCGGAGCCGCCACCCGTCTTCGAGGACTGGGAGCGCCCGCTGCACCGACAGGCGCTTTCTCGGCTGCCGCCCCGGCCCGAGCACCCGGAACTGCCCGCGCGCATACGGGAGTTGTCGGACGGCGACGTGCTCGGCTTCGGGGGCGGCGCGCGGGTGGTCGGCGCGCCGGGCCACACCGACGGGTCGCTCGCGCTCCATCTGCCGGAACACGGTGTTCTGTTCACCGGTGACGCGGTCGCCGCGTCACCGGTGGACGGGCAGGTGATCCTCGGCGTCTTCAACCTCGACCGCGCGCGGGCCGTCGCGTCCTTCCACCGCCTCGCCGCGCTCGACACGGACGTGGTCTGCTTCGGCCACGGCGACCCGGTGGTCGGCGGCGCGGGCGCCGCGCTCCGCGAGGCAGCGGCGGCGTACGAACCCGCGTAGGGGCTCAGAGCAGTTCGAGAGGTTGCGCGTAGTGGCAGGCCACGGGTGCTCCGGTGCCCCGGTCGGTCAGCTCGGGCGTCCGCTCCACGCAGGCTTCCCGCTCGGTCTCGGACAGCTCCGTGGCGAACTTCGGGCAGCGGGTGCGGAAGCGGCAGCCGCTCGGCGGGTTGATCGGGCTCGGCACCTCGCCCTCCACGGTGATCCGGCGCCGGGCGCGCTCCTTGCGCGGGTCCGGCAGCGGGATCGCCGAGATCAGGGCCTGCGTGTACGGGTGAGCGGGGTGCGCGAACAACTGGCGCGTCGGGGCGAGTTCGACGATGCGGCCGAGGTACATGACGGCGACCCGGTGGGCGACGTGCCGCATCACCGACAGGTCGTGCGCCACGAACAGAAAGGACAGGCCGAGTTCCGACTGGAGGTCCATGAGAAGGTTGAGGACGCCGGCCTGGATGGAGACGTCGAGGGCGGAGACCGGTTCGTCGAGGACGATGACCTCGGGGCGCAGCGCGAGGGCGCGGGCGATGCCGATGCGCTGGCGCTGCCCGCCGGAGAACTCGTGGGCGAAGCGGTTGCCGTGCTCCGGGTTCAGGCCGACCAGGCGGAGCAGCTCGCGTACGTCAGCCCGGCCCGCGAGGTCGTAGCGGTCGTGGATGCGCAGGGGTTCGGCGACGATGTCGTGGACGGTCATGCGCGGGTCGAGCGAGGCGTACGGGTCCTGGAAGACGATCTGCAACTGCTCGCGCAGCGGCCGCATCTGGCGTCGGCTGAGCCCGGTGAGTTCGCGTCCCCGGTAGCCGACGGAGCCGGTCGTGGCGCGCTCCAGGTTGAGCACGGTGCGGGCCGTCGTGGTCTTGCCGGAGCCGGACTCGCCGACGAGGCCGAGGGTCTCGTCGGCGTACAGGTCGAAGGAGACGCCGCAGACGGCGTGCACGTCGCCGATGCGGCGGCGCACGAGGCCCCGCGCCCGTACGGGGAAGTGCTTGACGAGGTCACGGACCCGCAGGACGGGTTCGGCCGGCGCGTCCCGCTGGCTCATGCGGGGTCCTCCCGTCGCGGCTCCGGTACGTCGTCGGGGTCGGTGAGGCGGGCGAGGGCGGCCGGGTCGGCGCCTTGCGCGCCGAAGAGCGCGCCCGCGCCCGTGTCCGCCAGGCGTTCGGCGAAGTGGCAGGCGCTGCGGTGGGCGGCGGTGTGCGTCACGCGCAGCGGCGGCTCGTCGCGGTCGCAGATCTCCTGCCGCATCGGGCAGCGGGGGGCGAACGGGCAGCCGGGCGCCATGTTGAGCAGGGAGGGCGGCGAGCCGGTGAT
This sequence comes from Streptomyces sp. NPDC046939, assembly GCF_040644575.1. Classification (NCBI taxonomy): domain Bacteria; kingdom Bacillati; phylum Actinomycetota; class Actinomycetes; order Kitasatosporales; family Streptomycetaceae; genus Streptomyces; species Streptomyces sp. NPDC046939. The sequence continues at coordinate 276,354 of NZ_JBEYWV010000002.1, read as the reverse complement.
CGGGGTGAGCCGTTCCTGCTCCTCGTCGCGGTCCATGCGGGGCAGCGAGCCGAGCAGCCCGAGGGTGTAGGGCATGCGCGGCGTGTAGAAGATCTCCTCGACGGAGCCGGTCTCCACGACGCGGCCCGCGTACATGACGGCCACCCGGTCGGCGTGGCCCGCGACGACGCCGAGGTCGTGGGTGATGAGGACGAGCGCGGCGTCGGTCTCGGCCCGCGCGGTCTCCAGGGCCTCCAGGATCTGCGCCTGCACGGTGACGTCGAGGGCGGTGGTCGGCTCGTCGGCGATGATGACGGCCGGGTCGTTGGCCATGCCCATGGCGATGACGACGCGCTGGCGCATGCCGCCCGACAGCTCGTGCGGATAGTTGTCGACCCGCTGCGCCGGGTGCGGGATGCCGACGGTGGCGAGGAGGTCGACGGCGCGGGCGCGGGCGTCGTGCGCGGAGAGCCCCGGCTGGTGGCGGCGCAGCCCCTCGACGAGCTGCGCGCCGACGGAGTGGACGGGGTTGAGCGATGTCATGGGGTCCTGGAAGATCATGGCGATGCCCCGGCCGCGTACGTCGGAGAGGGCGGCGTCGTTCAGACCGAGCAGCTCCGCGCCCTCGAACCGGACGGAGCCGCTGATCCGGGCCGTCGCCGGGAGCAGCCCCATCACGGCGAGCGCCGTCACCGACTTCCCGGAACCGGACTCGCCGACGATGCCGAGGGACTCGCCCCGCTCCAGCCGGTACGACACCCCGCGCACCGCCCGTACGAGACCGTCCTCGGTCGGGAACTCGACGTGCAGGCCGTCGACCTCGAGCACCGTCTCCTCGGTGGGCCGCACCAGCTCGGCCCGGCCCTCGACACCTTTGCCACGGAAGGTCATTGCCGCACCCTCTGCTGTCGCGGGTCGAACGCGTCGCGCAACCCGTCGCCGATGAAGTTGATGGTCAGCGCGATCACGATGATGAACGCGCCGGGGATGTAGAACAGCCAGGGCCGGGTGTCGACCGCCGTCTGCGCCTGGGCGACGAGCAGCCCGAGCGAGGTGTCGGGCGGCTGCACGCCGAAGCCCAGGAACGACAGGGCCGTCTCGGTGAGGATGCCGGTGGCGACCAGGATGGTGGCGTTGACGATGATCGGGCCGAGCGCGTTGGGCAGCAGATGCCGGAAGATGATCCGGGCGTCCGACGCGCCGAGCGCCCGCGCCGCCTCCACGAACTCCTTCTCCCGCAGCGACAGCACCGTGGAGCGCACGACACGGGAGACGTACGCCCAGGTCAGACCGGCGATGACAAAGGCGATCCAGTACCAGGCCCCGCCGCTGCGCGAGGAGATGACGAGCGCGATCGCCAGCAGGGGCAGCGTCAGGACGAGGTCGGCGATCCGCATCAGGAGCGCGTCGACGAGACCCCGGTAGAAGCCGGAGACGGCGCCCCACACGGCACCGATGAGCGTCGAGCCGATCGCGATCATGATGGCGATCTTCAGGGAGGTCTGGGTGCCGCGCATGACCTGCGCGTACGCGTCGTAGCCGGAGGAGTTGGTGCCGAAGGGATGCTTCAGGGACGGCGGCTGGGAGTTGTCCTCGGTGTAGGTGCCGTACGAGTAGTGCCACAGGTGCGGGCCGATGAACGCCCAGAGCACGATCAGCACGAAGACGGCCAGGGAGATCATCGCGGCGCGGTGGCGCAGGAACCTGCGCAGGATCAACTGGGTCTGCGTCCGCTCCTTGACCGTGAACTCCTGGTCGTCGCGCGGCACTTCGCCCGCCGCACCCGGGGCCTGGGTGTCAGTCATAGCGGATCCTCGGGTCGAGTACGGCGTAGAGCAGGTCGGCGAGGAGGTTGAAGACGATGACGATGACGGCGGAGAGCAGCAGCCACGCCATCGTGCGGTAGACGTCGACCTGGGACGCGGCCTGGACGAGCATCTCGCCCATGCCGTGCCACTGGAAGATCGTCTCGGTGACGACGACACCGCCGAGCAACTGTGCCGTGTCGAGCGCGGTGACGGTGGTCAGCGGGATGAGCGCGGTGCGCAGCGCGTGGTGGGTGAGGACCTTGCCGCGGCGGATCCCCTTGGCCCGCGCGAGACGCACGTAGTCGCTGCCGAGCACTTCGAGCATGGAGGCGCGGGTGTAGCGGGTCCAGGAGGCGAAGGAGACGAGGGCGAGGGTGATGACGGGCAGCACGAGGTGGCCGACGCGGTCGCTGAGGCGGTTGCCGAACGTGTCGACGTCCAGGTACGGCGACTTCTCCCCGATGGTGCCGAGGAAGCTGCTGCCGGTCGTGTCGTTCAGCCAGATCCCGCCCTGCTTGAGCAGGACCGCGAACCAGAAGACGGGCATCGCGAGGAAGAGGAACCCGGCGAACGTGATGAGGTAGTCGGAGACCGAGTACTGGCGCACCGCGCTGTAGACGCCGCACCCGATGGCGAGGATCAGCGCGATCGCCATGGCGGCGATGACGAGGACGAACGTGACCCGGAACCGGGTGAACAGATCGTGTCCGATGTCCAGGTTGGGCTGCACGGACGGGCCGAAGTCCCCGTGGAGCACGCCGGTGATCCAGTTCCAGTAGCGTTCGGCGACCGGCTGGTCGGCGTGGATGTGGTGGGCGAAGGCGGCGACGGCCGCCTTGCTCGGGGCGGGCTGGCGGGACGTGGCGAAGTTGGCCACCGGGTCGCCCGCGTTGACGACGATCAGGAAGACGAGGAACGTCGACACGATCATCACGGGGATCGAGACGAGGATGCGGCGCACGGCGTAGGCGAACATGCCCTTCCCTCGGGTGCGTGGCCCGCGGACGCGCGCGGTGCGCGGGTCCGCGGGCCGGGTCTGCTGACGGGCGGGCCGTTACTTCTTCAGGCCCCACTCGGCCGTGTTGTACGGCGGTCCCACGTTGGTGGCGTTGTCCCGCATGTTCACGAACCGGGTCTGCACCGCGAGGAGCGTCGGCTTCTGGTAGAGCGGCAGCACGTACGCGTCGTCGACCATGATCTTGTCGGCCTGGTTGAGCAGCGAGGCCGCCTTCGCGCTGTCCGTCACGCCGACCGCCTCGGTGATCAGCTTGTCGACGCGCTTGTTGCTGTAGCCGCCGTAGTTGCCGCCGCCCCCGGTCACCCAGTTCTGCTGGGCGTTGCTGGTGGGGAACGGCGAGGCGACCCAGGCGAAGACGATGATGTCGAACTGGTGCCCCTGCAGCACCGTGCCGAGGTCGGCGGCGCCGATCGGCTTGATGTCCACCTTGATGCCGAGCGAGGCCATGGAGCTCTGCAGGATCTGGCACTCGCTCTGCCGGATCTGGTTGCCGGTCGTGTAGCGGCAGTTGAAGGGCCCGACGGCCTTCCCGTCCGGCGTCTTCAGGGCGCTGCCGATCCCGGTGAACCTGGCGTCGCTCAGGTACTTCTTCGCCTTGGTGAGATCGCCCGAGCCCTGCCCGCTGCCGGTGACCGTGTCCTCGTACCCGGCCTGCCCCGGCACCTGCATGTGGCTGCCGAGCTGCTTCACCTTCGGGTCGAACTGGCCGACCGTCTTGGCCATGATGTCCTTGACGCTGATGGCGGTGAACATGGCCTGGCGCAGCGGCTTGTACTTGCCGAGCACGGGGTCGTGCAGGTTGAGGTCGAAGTGCTCCCAGTTCAGGCCGCTGCTGATGGTGTACGTGACCTTGGGGATGTCCTTGAGCTGCTTGACGAGGTCGACCTCGGGCTGCGGGTAGATGCCCTGCACCTCGTTGTTGCGCAGCGCGATGGGCTCCTGGGTCGCGTCGGTGATCACTTTGAAGACCAGCCGGTCGAGCGACGGCTTCCGCTCCCCCCACCACTTCGGGTCGGGCACGAAGGTGGCGTGGTCGTTGTCGGTCCAGTCCTGCATCTTGTACGGGCCCGCCGTCGTGTACTTCGTCGGCGGTGTCTTGCCGAAGTACTGCCAGCCCTTGGCGAGCTGGGCGGCCGACATGGTCGCGGCGGTGCCGGCCTTCACGCCCGCGACCTTCTCCGCGACGTGCGCCGGGTAGAGCGGGTAGGCCGCGCCGAAGAGCGACTTCCAGTCGGAGAACGGCTTGGCCATCACCACGGTGACGGTCTTGCCTCCGTCGGACCCGGTGACGGACTTGATGCGGTCGTAACCGGCGGTGGACTGCGGCAGGCACCCCTTGGTCTGGCTCGTGTCGCTCGCGGGCGGCAGCGGGCAGTCCTTGCCGTTGTTGGTGCGCCAGTAGTAGACGAAGTCGTCGGCGGTGATGGCCGTGCCGTCGTTCCACGACGCCTTCGGGTTGATCTTGTAGACGAGCGTCTGCGGACTGGTCCTCGTCATGGTCGCGGACGTGACGAGGTCGGTGTTCAGCTTGACGGTGAAGTCGGGCTGCGGCACGTAGACGGTGGGAAGGACGACACCGACCGCCTCGGCGTTCTCGAAGGTGTTGCCGTTGGCGTCCTGGACGTTCCACTGCTGGATGTTCTTCTCCAGGACGTACGTGAAGGAGCCGCCGGACTTCGTGGCACCGGAGTTGCAGGTGGTGGCCTTCCCCTGGGCGCCGCACGAGGAGAGCCCCTGCGAGCCGCCCTTCTCCCCGCCGTCACCGCCACCGCTGCTGCACGCGGCCAGGACCAGAGTGAGGCCCGCCGCGAGCGTGAGGCCCCTCGTGAGGGCTGTAGAAGGCGCGCGCATGTCCCTCCGTTCAGCCGGCAGGCGTCGGCCGGCACGGTGAGGCGGCCGGAGGCCGCGAGAGATGGCTGCGCCTTCACGGTAGAGCCGTGCCACACCTTCGTAAGCGCCCGTGCCATACCAGAAACATGACGTTCCGCCCTAGATTCTCCCTAGGCAGTTCCCGTGAACGGCAAAGGAGGGGACGCGCCCGGGGCGGGCCGCGCCGCCGGTCAGTCGACGGGAACCCCGGCCTCCAGGTAGTGCGCGGCGCCGCGCTCGCGGGCGCGCAGGGCCCAGCGCAGCCGCTCGAAGCGGACCGGGGGCAGCAGACCGGCCGCCTCGCGCTCGCCGACGAAGCGCCAGTCCCGCAGCTCGGGGCCGGGCAGCAGGACGCGGCGGGCGGCCTCGTCGGTGAGCCGGCCGCCGTCGAAGAGGAGCCGCAGACCGCCGTAGCGGGGCGGCTCCGGTGCTTCCCAGTCGACGACCAACAGCCGGGGCACGTCGTCGAGGTGGATGCCGGTCTCCTCCGCGACCTCGCGGATGCCCGCGCGGGCGGGCGCCTCGCCCCGCTCCACGACACCGCCGGGGAACTCCCAGCCCGGCTTGTAGGTGGGGTCGACGAGCAGCACCCGCTCCTCCTCGTCGAAGAGCAGCACCCCCGCCGCGACCGTCTCGGCGGTCGGCTCCGGGGTCTGCACGATGTCGCACAGGGGCGCCTCCCCGGCCTGCACCGCGGCGGCTATCCGCACGGCGGTGTCGTACGGGGTCAGCGCGCCGTTGTCGACCAGGTAGGCGTCGGCCGCGAGCCAGCTCGCGAGGGCGGTGCGGTAGGGCTCGATGTCGGCAGGGGGCTCGCCGCCGGGGTCACGCTGGCGCAGGATCGTTTCCCCGGGGGCGAGGAGCACATGGCACACGGGGATGCGCCGGGCGGCTAGGCCACCGAAGATCTCGTCCCGGTACTCCTGGCGCATCAGCCCCATCGGCACCACGAGGATGCCGCCCAGCTCGGCGAGGAGGGCGGCCGCGGTGTCCACCACGAGCCGCCGCCAGATCGGGAGCTCCTGGCGGTCGTTCACCTCGGCGAGCCGCTTGGCCGGCAGCAGCCGTTCCAGTTCGCCGTCGATCACCTCGGGGTCGAAGAGCGTGCAGTTCGGGATCAGGTCGCTCAGCTCCCGTGCGGCGGTGGTCTTGCCCGCGCGGGACGCGCCGTTGACCCAGACGATCACGGTTCCCCCTCATCCATCGGCCCCCTGAGGCTTGCCCGCAACACCCCGCCACGGAAACCAGCCGCAGATCAGAGGCGGTGCGAGCGGGTCGCGGAGCGCGCCGATCACCCGCCGGACCCCGGGCGTTCACAACTCGGAGGCGCGTTGTCAGTGTCACCCACTACGCTCCCCACATGACCTTCACCGAGAACCGTGCGCCCGCGCGGTCCGCCGACGAGCTGAACGAGCGGATCCGCGTCCTCATGGCACACTCCGGCGGCCGCCTCAGCGAGTCCCAGCGCCGGGAGTACGAGGTCCTGGTCGTGGAGTGGGCGGCGGCGGTGAAGGGCGACATCGTCAAGGCGGCGTAAGCCTCCGGCGGGACGCCACGACGGACCCGGGCCGGCGCGCACACCGGTGAGGTGTCCGCGAGCCGGGGCAGCAGGGCCCGGCCGCCCTGGCCTGCGAGCGTTCGCAGGCCACCCGAACCCGGACCTACCGGAGAAGCAGGCAGTACCGCTGTTCGCCGTGGTCGACGGCGCCGCCGGGTAGGTGCCACAGGCCCGGCGCGCACACCGGTGAGATGTCCGCGAGCCGGGCAGCAGGGCCCGGGCCTCCCCGCGCGTCACCGCGTACGCGGACACGCGCCTCGTACTCCCTGCCGCTCTCCGCTCCCCCGGGCCCGCCCCGCCGTGATCATGGCGAGGGGCGGTCGCCGGGGCGCCCGCACACCGCCTCAGGGATGTGACGGTGGCGGGGCCCCCCGCGACCCGCGCGGAGAACCGGAAGACCGGGGTGTCCGCCGCTGCCCGACGGCGTACCACCGGCCCATGTCCGGCCTCCCGGTGTCTCCGCGCTACGCAGTCAAGCGCAGCGGCGCGGGCGCCAGAAGCGTGTGCGGGGGCGCCGTCGCGGCGCGGCTTTCACACGGGCGCGCGCGCTGCACACGGCCTACCCGGCGAGGGCCGCCCGGATCTGCCGCGTCGTCTGCTCGGCGACGCGCGGACTGGTGGCGGCGTACGCCGTGTACGCGGAGAGGCCCGTCGTCAGGGCCCAGCCGCGTCCGCGCAGCCAGGCCGCCTCGTCGACGCCGAGCGCGGCGCGGAAGACGGCGCGGGCGTCCGGGGACAGCAGGGTGAAGGCGACCATGAGGTCGACGGACGGATCGCCGAGCCCGAGGTTGCCGAAGTCGATGACCGCGCTGAGGCGGCCGTCGACGGTGAGCAGGTTCCCGGTGTGGAAGTCGCCGTGGAACCACACCGGCGGCCCCGCGTGGCCGGGACCGGCGAGCGCGGCGTCCCACAGCTCCGTCATCGCGGACGCGTCGAAGACGCCGGCGACGGCCGCGATGGCCTCCCGCGTGGATCCGTCCCGCTCCGCCAGCGTCTCGGCGCGCCCGGTCTCGCCCTCTCCGGGTTCCACGCCCCACAACGCCCGCAGGAACGCGGCCAGTTCACCGGCGGCCTCCGTCGAGTCGCCGAGACGCTCGACCGTCGCCACCTCCCCGTCCAGCCAGCGGGTCACGGCCCAGGGCCACGGATAGCCGAGCGCCGGTTCGCCCACCGCGACGGGGACGGGCACGGCCAGGGGCAGGCGCGGCGCGAGACGGGGCAGCCAGTACTGCTCCTTCCGCGCCTGCCCGATGGCCCCGGGATGGCGCGGCAGACGCACCGTCAGCTCGTCGCCGAGGCGGTGGATGACGTGGTCGGACCCGGCGGGGTCGACGAGCGTCAGAGGCAGCCCGGACCACTGCGGGAACTGGCTGTCGACGAGGTCCCGGACGAGCGCCGAGTCGATGTACGGGCGGTCCGTCCCGGCCCCTCGGAGGCTCACATCGAACCCCTTTTCCGTTCACTTGTACCTTTAAATGTCAAGCACTTCATTCTCAATTCACTCCATCAAGTGATGTGGGCGATCGGGAATCGTTACGCCACAACGCCGTGCGACATATGCCGATACGGTGACCGACCAGGCGCCCCAGTCCCCGGCGACCTCCCGATTCGTTCGCACGAAACATGTGGCAGCGCGGACGGCTCCCCCGGAGCCGGACTAGTGCTCGGCCCCGGGGGGACCGATGCGACAGGGCAACCAACAGAACTACGTCTCCGGTGAATGCGGAGACTACGACGGCACCGCCGGCGTGACGGGCTGCGAGGAGTTCCTCCACCCGCCCGTGGTGCACACACCCGGCGACTGCGCGGTGATCGAACTCCGTGGTGAGATCGACCTCCTCGCCTTCCAGCGGATGGCGCCGCTGATCGACACCGTGGCGGCGGGCCCGTACCGCGTAGTGGCGATCGACCTCACCGGCACCACGTTCTTCGACTGCTCCGGGCTCTCCCTCCTGGTACGGGCCCACCGCAGAGCCGCACACCGGGGCGGCCGGATCAGCGTGGTCTGCCGTCACCGCCTGACGCTGCGCATCATCGAACTCTCCGGTCTCACCGAGGTGTTGACTCCCGTGGCGACGGTGGAGGATGCGCTCCGGCCGTCACGGTGAGTATCGGCCGGGGATGCGGGCGCGTGAAAGCGGTTTTAGCGTGGCACCTGTCTTGGCTCACCGACCGAGGAGCGAACGATGGGCGAGAACGCCATGGACAAGGCGAAGGGCAAGGCCAAGGAGATGCTCGGCCAGGCCACCGGCAACGAGCGCATGAAGTCCGAGGGCAAGGTCGACCAGGCCAAGAGCAAGGCCCGCGAGACCGCCGACGACATGCGTGACCGGGCCGAGGGCGCCCGCGACTCCCTGCGCGAAGACGACAAGTAGCCGGGCGGGCGGCAGGCGAGGATCAGCGGATCAGTCCTCAGCCGGTCCTCCGGCCACACGGGCACACCCGTGCCGGCCTTCACACCGTCTGTCGCTCCACCCCGCCGAGCACCGCGCCGGACTGCAGCGCTGCCGCCGCCGCGCCGACGAGCCCCGCGTCCGTGCCCGTCGACGCCGGGGCCACCGTGAGCCGCCGCACGAAGGAGAGCGTCGCGTAGTCGCGCAGGGCGCGGCGCAGCGGGGTGAAGAGGACGTCGCCCGCCTTCGCCACTCCCCCGCCGATCACGGCGATGTCGATCTCGACGAGCGTGGCGGTCGCCGCGATGCCCGCCGCGAGGGCCTGCGCCGCGCGCTCGAAGGAGGCGACGGCCGCGCGGTCGCCGGCGTGCGCGGCGCGGGCCACGGCGGCGGCGGAGGCGTCGCCGTCGGCGCCCGGGCGCCAGCCGTCGCCGAGGGCGCGGCGGGCGATGTTGGGGCCGCTGGCGATGCGCTCGACGCAGCCGCGCGCGCCGCAGGGGCACGGGTCGCCGTCGAGGTCGACGCTGATGTGGCCGATGTGGCCCGCGTTGCCGGTGGGGCCGGGGTGGAGCTGCCCGTTCAGGATCAGGCCGCCGCCGACACCCGTGGAGACCACCATGCACAGGGCGTTGTCATGGCCGCGGGCGGCGCCCTGCCAGTGCTCGGCCGCGGTGATCGCCACGCCGTCGCCGACGAGTTCGACGGGGAGGCCGCCCGCGAGCGACCGTACGCGGGAGACGAGGGGGAACTCGCGCCACCCCGGCACATTGACCGGGCTGACCGTGCCGTTCGAGCGGTCCACGGGGCCCGCGCTGCCGATGCCGACGCCACGTACCCGGGGCCACAGCTCGGAGACGGTCAGCTCGGCGAGGACCGAGTCGACCGCGCCCATCACCGTCTCACCGTCCTCCTGCGCGGGGGTCGGACGCTGTGCGCGCGCCAGGATGCGGCCCTGGTCGTCCACGAGGGCGCCGGCGATCTTGGTGCCGCCGATGTCGAGCGCGGCGACGAGGTCCATGTGCATCAGTGTCAAGTCCCCTGGGAAAAATGGCAGGTCGGAGAAGGAAAGTCTAGGAAGCCAAGTAGAGCGGTGGACAGTCTCTCCCGAGCCTGACAACGTTGTCCAGGCCCTATGCTCGACGCCACACGTCCGTGCAGGATGATGAAGCCCGACGCATCGGGCCCGTCACCCGCACGGGTGGCCGGCTCGTTCCGGCCGCGACGACAGGACAGGACAGCGCATAGTGGACCGCACCGCCCGCCGCACCGAGAACCGCTACGGCAACCGCCCGACCATGAAGGACGTCGCCGCGCGCGCCGGGGTGGGCCTCAAGACGGTCTCCCGGGTCGTCAACGGCGAGCCGGGCGTCACCCCCGACACGGAGCGCCGCGTACAGGAGGCGATCGCCGCACTCGGCTTTCGGCGCAACGACAGCGCGCGGGTCCTGCGCAAGGGGCGTACGGCCAGCATCGGGCTGGTCCTCGAGGATCTGGCGGACCCGTTCTACGGACCGCTGAGCCGCGCCGTGGAGGAAGTCGCGCGGGCGCACGGGGCGTTGCTCATCAACGGCTCCAGCGCGGAGGACCCCGAGCGCGAGCAGGAGTTGGTGCTCGCCCTGTGCGCGCGCCGGGTCGACGGCCTCGTGATCATTCCCGCTGCGGACGATCACCGCTACCTGGAGCCGGAGATCGCGGCCGGGGTCGCGACCGTGTTCGTGGACCGGCCCGCCGGGCGGATCGACGCGGACGTGGTCCTCTCCGACAGCTTCGGCGGCGCGCGCGACGGTGTCGCCCACCTCATCGCGGGCGGGCACCGGCGGATCGGCTTCATCGGCGACCAGCCCCGCATCCACACCGCCGCGGAGCGGCTGCGCGGCTACCGGGCGGCCATGGAGGACGCCGGGATATCCGTGGACGAGCGCTGGATGTCGCTGGGCGTCACCGACCCCGAGCGGGTGCGGCGGGCGGCCGAGTCCATGCTGAAGGGCGAGGAGCCCGTCACGGCGATCTTCGCGGGCAACAACCGTGTGACGGTCACCGTGGTCCGGGTCCTGGCCGAGGCCGGGCGCAGCGTCGCCCTCGTGGGCTTCGACGACATCGAACTCGGCGATCTCCTCCAGCCCGGGGTGACCGTGGTCGCGCAGGACGCGGCGCAATTGGGCCGCACCGCCGCCGAGCGCCTCTTCCGCCAGCTCGACGGCGCCACCCTCCTCCCCGAACGCATCGAACTCCCGACCCGCCTGATCAAGCGCGGCTCGGGCGAGCTGCCCCCGGCGTGACGAAGGGCCCGGCGCCGCGAAGGCGCCGGGCCCCTTCTTCCCGATCGAGCGCCTATCCGGCCTTGGCCGTCAGGTCACCGCGGCGGGGGCCCGCGTAGCCCTCCAGGTCCGTTCGGGTGAGGCCGGTGAGGCGGGCCACCTCCGCCACGTCCAGGGCGCCGCAGTCCAGGCCGCGGAGCAGGTATCCGGCGAGGGCCTTCGCGGTGGCGGGCTCGTCGGCGATGTCGCCGGAGGACTGGTTCGCGTAGGCGGCGAGGCGGGCGGCGGCCTGCTCGAAGCCCTCGCGGTAGAAGGCGAAGACGGCGGCGTACCGCGTCGGGATGTGGCCGGGGTGCATGTCCCAGCCCTGGTAGTAGGCGCGGGCAAGGGCGCGGCGCGTGAGGCCGTAGTGCAGCCGCCAGGCGTCGTGGACCTTGGCGGTGGGGCCGACGGGGAGCACGTTCGTCGAGCCGTCGGAGACGCGGACGCCCGTACCGGCGGCGGCGACCTGCATGACGGCCTTCGCGTAGTCGGCGGCGGGGTGGTCGCTGGCCTGGTACGCGGCGGAGACGCCGAGGCAGGCGCTGTAGTCGAAGGTGCCGTAGTGCAGGCCGGTCGCGCGCCCCTCGGCGGCGTCGATCATGCGGGCGACGGCGGCGGTGCCGTCGGCGGCGAGGATGGACTGGCTGGTCTCGATCTGGATCTCGAACCCGAGCCGCCCCGCGTCGAGCCCGTGCGCCTTCTCGAAGGCTTCGAGGAGCCGGACCATCGCGGTGACCTGCTCGGGGTAGGTCACCTTGGGCAGCGTGAGGACGAGCCCGTCCGGCAGGCCGCCGTGCTCCATCAGGCCGGTGAGGAAGATGTCCAGGGTGCGGATGCCGCGGTCGCGGACGGCCGCCTCCATGCACTTCATGCGGATGCCCATGTACGGGGCGGCGGTCCCCCGCGCGTACGCCTCGGCGATGACGCGCGCGGCCCGCGCCGCCGTCTCGTCCTCGTCGGCGTCGGACGCGGGCCGGTACCCGTCCTCGAAGTCGACCCGCAGGTCCTCGACGGGCTCGCGCTCCAGCTTCGCCCGTACGCGGCTGTGGACGGGCTCGGCGAGTTCGTCGGAGAGGTCGAGGACGGCGGCGAACGAGGCGGCGTCGGGCGCGTGCTCGTCGAGCTGCGCGAGCGCCTGGTCGCCCCAGGAGCGGATGGTGCCCGCGTCGAAGGCGTCACCGGGGACGTAGACGGTGTGGACCGGCTGGCGGGTGCCCGGGTCCCCGGGGTAGCGGCGGCCGAGTTCCGCGTCGACCGGGGCGAGTGAGGCGCTGATGCCCTCGCTGACCGCGCCCGCGAGGCTCGTCGACACCTTCTCCTGCTGACCCATCCCTGCACCCTCCATACGCTCACTGTTTCCGCTTCACGGAATCAACAATCCGTATAGCGAAGTTAACGGCCGGGGTGATCGGCGTCAATGGCCCCTCGGGCATGGTCCCGGTACGCGGACGGGGCCGCGCGGCGATGAACGCCACGCGGCCCCGTCGAAGCGGCGGAACAGGTCAGCCCTTGCGGGCCTTGACCTCCTCGGTGAGCTGGGGGACGACGTCGAAGAGGTCGCCGACGACGCCGTAGTCGACCAGGTCGAAGATCGGGGCCTCGGCGTCCTTGTTCACCGCGACGATCGTCTTCGAGGTCTGCATGCCGGCCCGGTGCTGGATCGCGCCCGAGATGCCGTTGGCGATGTACAACTGCGGCGACACACTCTTGCCGGTCTGGCCGACCTGGTTGGAGTGCGGGTACCAGCCCGCGTCCACCGCCGCCCGGGAGGCGCCGACCGCCGCGCCCAGGGAGTCCGCGAGCGCCTCGATCAGCGCGAAGTTCTCCGCGCCGTTCACACCCCGGCCACCGGAGACCACGATGGCGGCCTCGGTCAGCTCCGGGCGGCCGGTCGACTCGCGCGGCGTGCGGCCGGTGACCCTGGTGCCCTTCGCGGCGTCGGAGAAGGACACCTCCAACGCCTCGACCGCCCCGGCGGCCGGGGCCGCCTCGACGGCGGCGCTGTTGGGCTTGACGGTGATGACCGGGGTGCCGGTGGAGATCCGGGACTTGGTGGTGTAGGAGGCGGCGAACACCGACTGGGTGGCCACCGGGCCCTCCTCATCGGCCTCCAGGTCGACGGCGTCGGTGATGACACCGGACTTGATCCGCAGCGCCAGCCGCGCGGCGACCTCCTTGCCCTCCGCCGAGGACGGCACCAGGACGGCGGCCGGGGAGACGGCGGCGACGGCGGCCTGCAGCGCCTCGACCTTCGGCACCACCAGGTAGTCGGCGTACTCGGCGGCCTCGTGGGTCAGCACCCGGGTCGCGCCGTGCTCGGCCAGCACCGCGGCGGTGTCACCGGCGCCGTTGCCCAGCGCCACCGCGACCGGCTCACCGATCCGGCGGGCCAGCGTCAGCAGCTCCAGGGTGGGCTTGCGGACGGCACCGTCCACGTGATCGACGTAGACCAGAACTTCAGCCATGGGACTTCAATCTCCTGCGTTCAAAGAAGGTGGGGTGAACCTGCCGGAACGGCCATGGGCGGCCGTCGTCCTGGCCTAGATGAACTTCTGGCCCGCGAGGAACTCGGCGAGCTGCTTGCCGCCCTCACCCTCGTCCTTCACGATCGTGCCCGCGGTGCGCGCGGGGCGCTCGGCCGCCGACTCGACCTTCGTCCAGGCACCCTCCAGACCGACTTCCTCCGCCTCGATGTCCAGGTCCGAGAGGTCCCAGGACTCCACCGGCTTCTTCTTCGCCGCCATGATCCCCTTGAACGAGGGGTAGCGGGCCTCACCGGACTGGTCGGTCACCGACACCACCGCAGGCAGCGCCGCCTCCAACTGCTCGGACGCGGTGTCACCGTCGCGGCGGCCGGTGACCTTGCCGTCCTCGACCGCGACCTCCGACAGCAGCGTCACCTGCGGCACACCCAGCCGCTCGGCCAGCAGCGCCGGGACGATGCCCATCGTGCCGTCCGTGGAGGCCATACCGGAGATCACCAGGTCGTACCCGGCCTTCTCGATCGCCTTGGCGAGCACCAGCGAGGTACCGATCGCGTCGGTGCCGTGCAGGTCGTCGTCCTCCACGTGGATCGCCTTGTCCGCACCCATCGACAGCGCCTTGCGCAGCGCGTCCTTGGCGTCCTCCGGACCCACGGTCAGGACGGTGATCTCCACGTCGTCGTCGGAGTTCTCCGAGATCTGCAGCGCCTGCTCCACCGCGTACTCGTCCAGCTCCGAGAGCAGCCCGTCCACGTCGTCACGGTCGACGGTCAGGTCATCGGCGAAGTGCCGGTCGCCGGTGGCGTCGGGCACGTACTTCACGGTGACAACGATCCTCAAGCTCACGCCGGCTCTCCTACTGCAATCGTCTTGTACGGGGCGGTTCTGCCGCTGCGGCTGACAGCGCCTTCTACCAGGCAGCATAGGCGCCCGTTGCGGACAACTCCGGTCGGGGCGGCCCGCGCTCCGAACGAAATATTACTCGTCAGTACACCCAGTCCATGCCCACTGAGCAAGCGCTTTGAACTGTGACCTTGCCAACGGTGAGTAATCGCCCGGAGCAGGAACTTTCCGCCCACCTCGCGCGAGGGGCCGGGGACCGTCAGTCGCGCAGCCTGTTGAAGCGGCCCTGGTGGTACAGGAGCGGGCGGCCGACGCCCGCCGGGTCGCCGCAGACGGCCTCCGCGAGCACGATGCGGTGGTCTCCCGCGGGCACGCGCGCGATGACCTTGCAGACGAGCCAGGCCAGCACACCGTCGAGGAGGGGGACGCCCTCGGGCCCCTCGGACCAGCGGGTGGGCGCGGCGAAGCGGTCGGCGCCGCTCCGGGCGAAGGTGGCGGCGAGATCGGCCTGGTGCTCGCCGAGTATGTGCACGCCGACGTGGTCGGCCTCGGCGACGGTCGGCCAACTGGAGGCGCCGAGACCGATGCCGAAGGAGATCACCGGCGGTTCGGCGGAGACGGAGGTCAGGGAGGTGGCGGTGAAGCCCACGGGCGCCGCGCCGGGGGCCGTGATCACCGCGACCCCGGCGGCGTGCTGCCGGAAGACCGAGCGGAGCAGGTCGGGGGAGGCGGGCCGGGCGGTGCGCAGGTCGGGCGTGGCCGTCATGGAGTTGTCCTTCTGCCGAGGGGTTCGGGCGGGGTCCGTGGCTTCGTCAGGAAGCAAGACAGCGCGCGCTCGAACAACGGGCCAGGTCGACGTGGACCCGCTCGTAGAGATGGAGTTCCTCAGGCATACGGTCAGACTGACGATACGTGGCGCGTGCAGTCAAGTGCGTCCCGTCATCTGGGAGCATGATCACTGACGGCTTCGGCGTCGACCGCGCGGCCGAGCGCGGCGATCACGTCCGCCTTGCGCGGCTGTCCGGCCGCGCGGCGCACCTCGCGGCCGTCGGCGGCGAGGACGAGCACGGTGGGGGTCTTCTCGACACCGCTGCGGCGCACGAGGTCGAGCCGGGCCTCGGCGTCGATCTCGATGTGCGACACGCCCGGGACCATGGCGGCGATGTCCGCGAGGACCCGCCGGGTGGCGCGGCACGGGGCGCAGAAAGCGCTGGAGAACTGGACGAGCGTGGCCCGCTCCCCCAGCTCGGCACCCAACTGCTCGGCGTCGAACGTCATTTCACCCGCGGTCATCCGGTGCCTCCTCTTTCGGCCGCTCTTCTTGCAGCGTTCCGGCGTCCGTCCGCATTCCCGCTCACGTGACGAGGATCTCGCGCGCGACCGGAACCAGGACTGTTCACCCGGCCGTTCTTGGGGCACGATCTGCGACAAGCCGGAAAACCTACGGCTGCGTAACTTACCGCGCGGGAGCCGCCTCGACCGAAAGCGTTCGGAAGGCCCTCTCCACGGCAATAAGAAGGGTCCATTCCCTCCATGGCAGAGCTCGTCTACCGTCCGGTCATCGGCGCCGCGAAAACGATGTTCAAGGCGCTCGACCTGAAGATCGACTGCAAGGGCTCGGAGAACATTCCGCGCTCGGGCGGAGCCGTCCTGGTCAGCAATCACATCAGCTACCTGGACTTCATCTTCGACGGCCTCGCCGCGCTGCCCCAGAAGCGGCTCGTCCGCTTCATGGCGAAGGAGTCGGTGTTCCGGCACAAGATCTCCGGTCCGCTCATGCGCAGCATGAAGCACATTCCGGTGGACCGCGCGCAGGGCGAGCACGCCTACCAGCACGCGCTGAAGGCGCTGCGCTCGGGCGAGATCATCGGGGTCTTCCCGGAGGCGACGATCTCGGAGTCCTTCACCCTGAAGAGCTTCAAGACCGGCGCCGTACGACTCGCGCAGGAGGCGGGGGTGCCGCTGATCCCCATGGCGCTGTGGGGCACCCAGCGCGTGTGGACCAAGGGCCGGCCGCGCAACTTCAAGCGACAGCACATCCCGATCACGATCCGTGTGGGCGAGGCCCTGGAGGCCTCCCGCGACCAGTACGCGGGGGCGCTCACCCGTAAGCTCCGCGACCGCGTGCAGGAGCTGCTCGAAGCGGCGCAGCGGGCGTACCCCGTACGGCCGAAGGGGCCGGACGACACGTGGTGGATGCCGGCGCACCTCGGCGGGACGGCCCCGACGCCGGAAGAGGTCAAGGCCGCCGAGGCCCGCTGACGGCGGCGCTCAGACCGCCGGGTGGACGGTGAGGCGCGCGCCGGGGCTGAACTTCCGCAGCAGTTCGGCCAGCTCCGCGCCCGCCGCCTCCAGGCCCGCGTGCTCGCCCATGCCCTCCAGGAGGAAGAGGGCGTCGACCGAGGTGTCGGTGAGGCGGGTGCGGGTGCCCTGGCGCCAGTTCCACCGGCGGCAGGTGACGCCCTCGTCGTCGCACCAGACGACCTCACCGGCGTCCGGGTGCTCGACGACCTCCTCGCCGGAGGCCACGGTCACGAACTCCTCCTCACCGGTCGCCCGCACCAGGCGCATGCCGCCCTTGATGTGGCCGAGGTCCTCGCCGCCGACCGGGATCAGGTGGGCGACGCTGATGGCGTTGTAGACGTCCACGAGTGTGTTGATGCGCGGCAGGCCGCCGTCGGCGAGGGCCCGCTTGGCGAGCGCCTCGGCGGAGTTGCGCGTGCGGTTCGGCTTGGCGCCGAAGGCGGTGTACGCGGCGCGCCAGGCCACCATGTGCGGGTCCTCGTGCGGGGCGCGTCCGCCGAGGCGCTCGGCCAGGCGGCGCGCCGCGTCGTCGAGCAGGGCGGACGTCTCCGGCGTGCTGGGCGTGTTGACGAGCCCTTCGGCCTCGATGGCGATGTGGTGGAAGTCCGGGGCGAGGGCGCGGACGTCGTCGGAGACAGTGATCTTCAGGGGCATGGCCTGCCTTACGGAGTCGACTTACGACGGGAGCGAGTCGGGGAGGTGCTCCCAGAGGTACGGGCGGTCCGGGGCGTCGCGCAGCGCGGCGAGCACCGCCGGATGCGGTACATCGAAGAGTACCGGATAGTCCATCTCATTGGACTCGACGTCGGGATGGAAGGCCAGCCGCTCCCCGTCGAGCGAGAACTGGGCGTCGACGCCCGGCTTGTTGCCGCGTGGGTCCTGCCGGTGCCATGCGCCGTGGAACCGTACGGCGATCAGTCCGTGCACGCACCAGCCCGTGCCCGCGTCGTGCGTGAGCCGCTGATAGCAGAGGGCGGTGGGGATGTCCTCGGCGCGCAGCAGCGCGGTCAGCGCGTGGGCCTTCGCGTGGCAGATGCCGGTGCGCCGCGCCAGGACGTCGGAGGCGCGCCAGGTGACGCGGAGATCGCCGCTGTCGGCCGAGTGCGGGACGGTGTCGCGGACGTATTCGTAAGCGGCCCGGGCGTATGCATATGAATCGGCGGCGCCCTTCGCGAGCTCCGCGGCGGTCTCGCGCACGAGCGGATGGCGATGGTCGATGACGTCGTCCGCCGCCAGATAGGCCGACAGATCGGGGTTCTTCTGGATCAGCTCCATGCGGCGGAAGCATAGGAAGGCGACCGGCCGCCGGTCAATGGATTTACGGCCGATCGCATACCTATGCAGCGGTGGAGTGCGGGCGGGTCGCTACCGCGCCATCTCCTCCTTGAGCGCCGCGACGAACCCGTCGACGTCCTCCTCGCGGGTGTCGAAGGCGCACATCCAGCGGACGTCACCGGCCGCCTCGTCCCAGAAGTAGAACCGGTAGCGCTTCATGAGGCGCTCGGAGACGTCGTGCGGGAGGCGCGCGAAGACCCCGTTGGCCTGCACCGGGTGGAGGATCTCGACGCCGTCGACCGCCCGGACGCCCTCGGCGAGGCGCTGGGCCATCTCGTTGGCGTGGCGGGCGTTGCGCAGCCACAGGTCCTTGGCGAGCAGCGCCTCCAGCTGCACCGAGACGAACCGCATCTTCGAGGCGAGCTGCATGGAGAGCTTGCGCAGGTGCTTCATGTGGCGCACCGCGTCCTGCTCCAGGACGACGACGGCTTCGCCGAACAGCGCGCCGTTCTTGGTGCCGCCGAGCGAGAGGATGTCGACGCCGACGGCATTGGTGAACGTACGCATCGGCACGTCCAGGGAGGCGGCGGCGTTGGCTATGCGCGAGCCGTCGAGGTGCACGCGCATGCCGCGCTCGTGGGCGTGGTCGCAGATCGCGCGGATCTCGTCGGGCGTGTAGAGCGTGCCCAGCTCGGTGGATTGCGTGATCGAGACGACCTGCGGCATCGCGCGGTGCTCGTCCTCCCAGCCGTACGCCTGCTGGTCGATCAGCTCGGGGGTGAGCTTGCCGTCGGGTGTGGGGACGGTGAGGAGCTTGAGGCCGCCCATGCGCTCGGGGGCGCCGCCCTCGTCGACGTGGATGTGCGCGGAGTCGGCGCAGATCACCGCGCCCCAGCGGTCGGTGACCGCCTGGAGCGCGACGACGTTGGCGCCCGTGCCGTTGAAGACCGGGAACGCCTCGGCGGTGGGTCCGAAGTGGCTGCGGATGATCCGCTGGAGGTGGTCGGTGTAGTCGTCCTCGCCGTACGCGACCTGGTGCCCGCCGTTGGCCAGGGCCAGGGCGGCCATGACCTCGGGGTGGGCGCCCGCGTAGTTGTCGCTGGCGAAGCCCCGGACCGTGGGGTCGTGGTGCCGGCGGGCGTCGGTCTTGGGAGGATTCACGGCTTCGCTGTCTACTCTGCCAGCCACAGACGGGTCCCGTTCACTTCGGCGGCGGGCTTGTCCCAGACGGCGGCGATGGCGTCGGCCAGCTCCGTGACGTCGGTGAAGCCCGCGAACTTCGCGTTGGGGCGTTCGGCGCGCATCGCCTCGTGCACCAGTGCCTTCACCACCAGGATCGCAGCCGCCTGCCGGGGTCCGGCCTCGCCCCCCGCCTTGCGGAAGGCGTCGCCGAGGGCGAGCGTCCACGCCTCGGCCGCGGCCTTGGAGGCGGCGTACGCGGCGTTGCCCGCGGTCGGCTTCGAGGCGCCGGTGGCGCTGATCAGCAGGTAGCGGCCCCGGTCCGAGCGGCCGAGCGGTTCCTGGAAGGCGAGCGAGGTGTGCTGCACCGTGCGGATCAGCAGCTTCTCGAGCAGGTCCCAGTCGGCGAGGTCGGTCTCGGCGAAGCTCTTGCTGCCGCGCCAGCCGCCGACCAGGTGGACCAGGCCGTCGACGCGGCCGAAGTCCTTCTCGATGCGGCTCGCCCACGCGCGCGTGGCGTCCAGGTCGAGCAGGTCCACGGTGTCGCCCAGGACCGTGGCGCCGCCGTGCGCGTAGCGCGCCTCGTCGACCGCCTCGGCGAGCCGCTCCGCGTCCGCGTCGGCGCCGATGACGGTGGCGCCCGCCTCCGCGAGCCGCTTCAGCGCGGCGCGCCCGGCGGGCCCGGCCGCTCCGGCGACCGCGATCACGGCACCGTCGAGGGGGTTCCTGGTGGTGTCGGTGTCGGTCATGGCCGTCGCCTCCTGTACGGGGTCGCTCATGCGGCGACCCGCTCGGCACCCGCGGTGATCCCCTTGGTGGAGGCGATCACATGCTTCAGCTTCTTGGACAGCGCCTCGTAGAACATGCTGAGCGGGAACTCGTCGGGAAGCACCTCGTCCACCAGCTTGCGCGGCGGCAGGCTGGTGTCCAGGGCGTCGGGGCCCTTGGCCCAGCGGGAGCCCGGGTGCGGGGCGAGGTAGGTCGACACGAGGTCGTAGGCGGCGAACCAGTGGACCAGCTTCGGGCGGTCGATGCCGTCGCGGTAGAGCGTCTCAATCTCGCCGCAGAGCTGGTTCGTCACCTCGGGGGCGCGGTCCCAGTCGATGTGCAGCTTGTTGTCCGTCCAGCGTACGACGTCGTGCTTGTGCAGGTAAGCGAAGAGCAACTGGCCGCCGAGACCGTCATAGTTGCGGACGCGCTCGCCGGTCACCGGGAAGCGGAACATGCGGTCGAACAGCACGGCGTACTGGACGTCACGACCCTGCGGGACGCCGTCGGCCTCCAGCTTCACGGCCTCCTTGAAGGCGGTGAGGTCGCAGCGCAGCTCCTCCAGGCCGTACATCCAGAACGGCTGGCGCTGCTTGATCATGAACGGGTCGAAGGGCAGGTCGCCGTGGCTGTGCGTGCGGTCGTGGACCATGTCCCACAGCACGAACGCCTGCTGGCAGCGGTCCTGGTCGCCGACCATCTCCGCGATGTCCGCCGGCAGCTCGACACCGAGGATGTCGACGGCCGCCTCCGTGACGCGGCGGAAGCGGGCCGCCTCGCGGTCGCAGAAGATGCCGCCCCAGGAGAACCGCTCCGGGGCCTCGCGCACGGCGATCGTCTCCGGGAAGAGCACCGCCGAGTTCGTGTCGTAGCCCGAGGTGAAGTCCTCGAAGGTGATGCCGCAGAACAGCGGGTTGTCGTAGCGGGTCGCCTCCAGCTCGGCGAGCCAGTCGGGCCACACCATGCGCAGGACGACGGCCTCCAGATTGCGGTCCGGGTTGCCGTTCTGCGTGTACATCGGGAACACGACCAGGTGCTGCAAACCGTCCTGGCGCTGGGCCGCGGGCTGGAAGGCGAGCAGCGAGTCCAGGAAGTCCGGCACCTTGTAGCCGTCGTCGGCCCAGCGGCGCAGGTCGGCGACGAGCGCCTGGTGGTACGCGGCGTCGTGCGGCAGCAGCGGGGCGAGCTGTTCCACGGCCGCCGTGACGCGGTCCAGGGCCAGGTCGACGGCGGCCCGCGCGGGGGCGCCCTCGGCCTCGAAGTCGATCGACCCGTCCTTCTCCTGCCAGGTCCTGATCTCCTCCACGGCGTCCTTGAGCACGGGCCACGCCGGGTGGTCCACCACCCTGTCGCCGACCACAGGAGCCGGAGGAACGGTAGCCTCCGCACCCGCCTGCACAAGAATTTCCGTCATGTCCCATCCTCCACAGGAGAACCTCGCGTCAGAACACCGTATGCATCTCCGGTTCTCCAGGACAAGGGGAGCTTCGGGAAATTATCCTGCGCGCCCCCCGGTACCACCGCTGTTTTTCCTGTCTCGCCCGCGCGAAACGATGACCTCTGCCACAGCGGCCCCGCGCGGCCGGGAGAGCGGCGCCCCGGCTTAGGCTGGCCCCGCGCCATCCCCTCGACCCCTGGGAGCCACCCGTGTCCGACGCCGCCGCGCCGCCGTACCCGTACGGCGAGACCGACCGCCCCGACGCGGCGCCCGCGCCGCACCCGCTGCTCGCGCCGGTGCTCGGCCTGCTCGGGGCCTGGCACGGGCGCGGACGCGGCGGGTACCCCACCATCGACGGGGAGTTCACCTACGCGCAGGAGGTCACCTTCACGCACGACGGGCGCCCCTTCCTCCGGTACGAGGCGCGGGCCTGGCTCCTCGGCGCCGACGACACGCCGCTGCGCCCGGCCGCGCGCGAGAGCGGCTGGTTCCGGCTGCGACCGGAGGGCCGGATCGAGGCCCTGATCACGCAACCGACCGGCATCGCGGAGATCGCGTCCGGCCACGCGGCGGACGGCACGGTCACCCTCGCGACGGACACCGTGGCACTCACCCCGACGGCGAAGAAGGTCGAGGCGACCACGCGCCGCTACGTCATCACCGACGGCACCCTGGAATTCACCCACGAGCTGGCTGCGGCGGGCGAACCACTGCAACACCACCTCTCGGCCCACCTCACGCACCCCGGCCCGCACAACCACTGACGGGGCCACCGCCCCGGGGGTCAAGCGACGGCACGCCCCGCCCGACCCCGGCGGACTCCCTCGCATCGAAGCGGCCCCAGGACGGAATCCGATCATGGGGCTCGGCGGGCCGATGCGTCGTAGCCCCCCCCGTCGGCCCGCCCGACCCACCACCGCCCGGCGGACCCCCTCGCGTCGAAGCCGCCGCAGAGCCGAACCCGACCGCCAGGCTCGGCGGAACCGATCCGTCGCAGCACCCCCCGTCGGCCCGCCTCACGCGCCCCCACCCGGACAACCACTGACGCCCCCTCGTCAACCCGGCACGCGCCCACCCCGCGATCGAGTGACCGCACGCGCCCGCCCCCCTCAACCAGGCCCGCACCACCCCGCAACCAAGTGACGGCCCGCCCCCGCCATGGACCAGCGGGCTCCCTCGCGTCGAAGCCGCCCTGGGGGCGGACCCGGCCGTTAGGCTCGGCGGAGCCGATCCGTTGTCGACGGAAGCGAGACCACCTTGAACTTCCTCACCATCGGGCATCGCGGAGCCATGGGGGTCGAACCCGAGAACACCCTGCGGTCCTTCGTCGCCGCCGAGCGGGCGGGGCTCGACCTCATCGAGCTCGATCTGCACCTCAGCAAGGACGGCGCGCTCGTCGTCATGCACGACGCCGACGTGGACCGCACCACGGACGGCAAGGGCCCCATCGCCGACAAGACCCTCGCCGAGCTGCGGACCCTGGACGCGGGGCGCGGCGAGCGGGTGCCGGTGTTCGAGGAGGTCCTCGACGCGGTGAGCGCCCCGTTGCAGGCGGAGATCAAGGACACGGCCGCCGCCCGCGCGCTCGCCGAGGTCATGCTGCGCCGCGATCTCGTGCACCGGGTCGAGGTGATCTCCTTCCACGACGAGGCCGTCGCGGAGATCGCGCGGCTCGTGCCCGGTGTGCGGACGGCGCTGGTCGCCAGCCGCTACGGTACGAACGTCGTGGAGCGGGCCCTCGCCGTCGGCGCCACCACGCTCGTCCTCAACATCCGCCGCCTCACCCAGGAGATCGTGGAGCACGCCCGCAAGGCGGACCTGCGGATCATCGGCTGGGTCGTGAACACCCAGGACGACCTGCGGCTCGTCCGCGCCCTCGGCCTGGACGGCGCGACCACCGACTACCCGGAGATCAAGCGCACCGGCCGCTTCACCGCATAACGGCTCAGGCCAGCTCCTTGACCAGCAGCTCGAACTCCAGGTCCGCGCGCCGCGGGATGCCGAAGCGCTCGTCGCCGTACGGGAAGGGGCTCGTTCTTCCCGTACGGCGGTAGCCGCGCCGCTCGTACCAGGCGATGAGCTCCTTGCGCACGGAGATCACCGTCATGTGCATCTCGCGCACACCCCATGTCTCGCGCGCCGTCCGCTCCGCCTCCGCGATGATCACCTTTCCGAGCCCGGCGCCCTGGAGGGCGGGGCTGACGGCGAACATGCCGAAGTAGGCGTGGTCCCCGCGGTGCTCCAGCTGGCAGCAGGCGACGATCGCGCCGTCCCGTTCGACGGTCAGCAGCCGGCTGTCGGGGTGCTCGACCACTTCCAGGACGCCTTGCGGGTCGGTCCGCTGGCCCTCCAGGATGTCCGCCTCCGTCGTCCAGCCGGCCCGGCTGTCGTCCCCGCGGTAGGCCGACTCGATGAGCGCGACGAGCGCGTCGACGTCGCCCTTGGTGGCCTCGCGGAAGCTCAGGCCGTCGGTGGCGGGGTGCGGGGCGGTGGTCATGGACGCCTCTCCGATCTGCGGGGCTGCGGTGTAAAGCCTGTCGGCGCCGTCGAGGTTAACCCGGGCGCAGTACTGTCCGTCGTCATGGTTCACGTACTGAGCAGCAGGGTTCTGATCAGGCCGGGAGACCCCGAGCGGTCGCGGAGGTTCTACGGGGAGGCGCTCGGGCTGGCCGTGTACCGCGAGTTCGGCACCGGTCCCGAGCGGGGCACGGTGTACTTCCTCGGCGGCGGCTTCCTGGAGGTCGCGGGGCGTTCCGAACCGCCGGTCACGCCGGGGCTCCAGCTCTGGCTCCAGGTGGCGGACCTGGACGCGGCGCACGAGGAGCTGGTGGCGCGGGACGTGCCGGTGCTGCGCGAGCCGCGGACGGAGCCGTGGGGCCTGAAGGAGATGTGGATCTCCGATCCGGACGGCACCCGCATCTGTGTGGTGGAGGTCCCCGAGGATCACCCGATCCGCTCCCGGCCTTCCATCTGACGTGCGCGGCTGACGTGCGGTGACGCGGGGTGCGACGCACGATGGCGAAGAGTCAGGGGATTCGGCGGCGCCGATCCGGATACATGAGCCGGAGCAACGCTCCTCGCCTGTCCGTCCACCGTCCAGCCCAGGAGAGATCCGATCATGACCGCTCCCCGTACCTCGACCGTGCCCCGGATTCTGATCATCGGCGGTGGGTTCGCCGGGATGGAGTGCGCCCACAAGCTGGAGAAGGAGCTGAAGCCCGGGGAGGCGGTGCTGAAGCTCATCAGCCCGATGGACCATCAGCTCTATCTGCCGCTGCTGCCCCATGTGGCGTCCGGTGTGCTGACCCCGCAGTCGGTCGCCGTGCCGCTGCGCCGGATGCTGCGGCGCACCTCCATCATCCCCGGCGGCGCCATCGGTGTGGACCCGAAGGCGAAGGCCGTCATCGTCCGGAAGATCAACGGCGAGTGCAGTGTCGAGCGCTACGACCACCTGGTGCTCACGCCGGGCAGTGTGACCCGTCAGTTCGACATCCCCGGCATCGACGAGCATGCCGTCGGCGTCAAGACGCTCGCCGAGGCGGCCTGGATCCGCGACCACGTCATCTCGCAGCTCGACCTCGCGGCGGCCAGCACGGACCCGGCCGAGCGGGAGGCGCGGCTGCAGTTCGTGGTGGTGGGCGGCGGCTACGCCGGCACGGAGACGGCGGCGTACCTCCAGCGGCTGACGAGCGCCGCGGTGAGGCGGTACCCCGGGCTCGATCCGCACCTGATCAAGTGGCACCTGGTCGACATCGCCCCGAAGCTCATGCCGGAGCTGGGCCCGCGCCTCGGCGACAAGGCGATGGACATCCTGACGCGGCGTGGCCTGCACGTCTCGCTCGGGGTCTCGGTGGCGAAGGTCACCGAGGACCGGGTGACGTTCACCGACGGGCGCGAGCTGCCCTGCCGCACCCTCATCTGGACGGCGGGCGTCGCGCCGAGCCCGCTGGTCGCCACGCTGGGCGCGGAGACGAACAAGGGCCGCCTGGTGGTCACCCCCGAGCTGACCGTGCCGGGCCTCGACGGTGTCTTCGCGCTGGGCGACGCCGCCGCCGTGCCGGACCTCGTCAAGGGCGGCGACGCGATCTGCCCGCCGACCGCGCAGCACGCGATGCGGCAGGGCTGGGCGGCGGCCCGCAATGTGCTGGCGGCGGTGCGCGGGACGCCGCTGACGCCGTACCGCCACAAGGACCTCGGGCTCGTCGTCGACCTCGGTGGTATCCAAGCGGTGTCGAAGCCGATGGGTGTGCAGCTCACCGGGTTGCCCGCGCAGGTCGTGGCCCGCGGCTACCACCTGGGCGCGCTGCGGACCGTCACGGCCCGTTTCCGTACGGCGGCGAACTGGGCCCTGAACGCTGTCGCGGGCGACGACTTCGTCCGCACCGGCTTCCAGCGGAACCGGCCCGCCACGCTCAAGGACTTCGAGATGACGGACGCGTACCTGTCGCCGGAGGAGATCCACCAGGTGATGGCCGACCACGCGGCGGGCCGGTCGACGGTCCCGGAGAAGCCGGAGCTCGCGATCAACCTGGCCGCCGAGCTGTAGGGCCCTCTCCTAGCTCCGGGGGCCGCCCAGGCGGCCCTCCAGCTGGGAGAGCAGGTCGCCGAGCAGGGTGCTGAGCGCGGTGTCGCGGCCGCCGTCGAGACCGGCGAGGACCGTCGACTCGTAGGCGAGCTGGCGCGGCAGGATCTCGTCGACGAGTGCGCGGCCCTCATCAGTGAGGCTGAGGTGGGACACCCGCCGGTCGCGGGTGTCGCCGCGCCGGGCGACGAGGCCGCGCTCCTGGAGCTGCTTGAGCCGCTTGGTCACGGCCGCGCCCGAGGAGAACGTCTCGCGCGCCAGGTCGCCCGGGGTGAGTTCACGGCCTGTGCGGCGCAGGGTGCCGAGCAGGTCGAACTCGGCCCGGGTCAGTCCGGCGTGGCGCAGGGGCGCGTCCTCGGCCTGCTGGAGCAGCGCGGCGCACCGGTTGATGCGGCCGATGATCTCCATCGGGGCGGTGTCGACGTCCGGTCGTACGGCCTGCCACTGCTGGACGACCGACGACACCGTGTCGGGCGGTCGCTCCGCCGCCGTCTCGGCTCTCGTGCTCATGCTGCCTGCCCGGACCTTCCGCTGAGGCTTCGTACCTTGTCAGTTGCGGGCGCCGCTCGGGTCGTCCGCCGTGTCACCAGTGTCGTCGACGGCGGGCTCCGGCAGGCCGGGGGCCTGGCGGCGGACCGTCGCGGCGAGCGTACGGTGTCCGGCGCGTTCGGCGGCGACCACCCGCTCCTCGGGCAGCGCCCGCTGCCACCACTCCCCCGCCGCCGTGTCGGTGGCGGTGCGCAGCTCCACCAGGGCCGCGACCAGCGAGCGCCGTGCCGTCTCCAGGGCGGCGGGTCCCGGCGCGGCGGAGGCGAGGGTGCGTTCGGCGTTCTCGCGGGCGGCGTCGACGCGCGTGAGGGCCTGTTCGATGGTGTCGCCCGCGCGCCGGTTGGTCACGATGACGGCGGCGACGACGCCGAGGACCGCGCCGACCAGCGTGTCGACGATCCGGTCGGTGATCAGTTCGGCGGGCTCCTGGAAGCGGGCGAACTCGGTGACGAGCAGCGCCATCGGGGTCACGCACAGGCTGCCGAGCCAATAGTTGCGGGTGATGAGCGCCTCGGCGCCGAAGCTGAACGCCATGCAGCACAGCACCAGGGCGAGCGGCGCGAGGTGGGCGAGGGGGACGACGGCGGCGAAGACGAGCACGCCCGCGAGGTTGCCGACGACGCGCTGGACGCCGCGGTTCCAGGTCAGCGTCACATTGGCCTGGTAGAGGGAGGCGGCGGTGACCAGGGCCCAGTAGGGGCGTCCGATGCCGAGGGCGAGCGAGGCGTACCCCGCGAGGGCGCAGCCGACGAAGGTGCGCAGGGCGACCGGGAGCAGCGGCGAGCCGGGGCCGATCCGCCGCCAGAGGGAGGGGGCGCCGCCGCCCACGCGTTCCGCCTCCACGCCGAGCAGTTCGTCGTCCTCCCCCGCGACGCGGTCGGGGCGCGGTACGGCTCCGGCGCCGCGCAGCCCGGCGGCCCACGCACGCAACCGGTCCGCGTCGGTGTCGCCCGGTGCGGCGATGGCCACCTCCGCGCGGACGACGAGCCGCTCCAATGCGCGGCGGGCGGGGGTCTGCGCGCCGGTGGCGAGGAGGGACTGCCAGGCGGCGTGCACGGCGGCGGCCGCGGCGCCGCGCGCGGGCGCGTGCCCGGGGCGCTCGGCGTAGGCGGCCGCCGCGTTCAGGGCGCGTGCGGTGGCCCGCCGCTCGGGGCCGTGCGGGCGGACGAGGGCGGGGGCCATGCCGACCAGCCAGGCGACGGCGCCCGCGCCGAGGGTGAGCGCGAGGTGTCCCGGCACCTGGCCGATGCGCTGTGGCGCGAACAGGGAGGCCGAGCTGATGAAGGTGAAGATCAGGTGGCCCGGCGGGCCGATCCGCGTGGCGTCGCAGAGCGTCTTCTGCGCGGCGGCGAGCAACGCGCCGACGGCCACGAGCGCCACGGCGGAGGAGAGGAGCGACGCCGCGACGAGCGCGGCGGCGACGCTCAGCCACATCCCGAGGACGACGCCGGCGAGGGCGCGGGCCCGGGCCGCGTAGGGCAGGTTGTGCCCGTACAGGGCGCAGAAGCTGCCGGCCATCGTGTACATCATCAGGTCGAGCCGGCCGAGGGCGAGCAGCGTGAAGTTCGGTATCGCCGCCGAGGCGACGACGCTCGTGGCCGGTTTGAACCAGATGTCCGACGGCCTGTTGGGGCGCAGCACCCCCGCGAGCGGGAGTCGGCGGGCGGTGAGGGTCCTCGGGGAGGTGGGGGAAGTACTGCGCATGCTTAAACCTTAACAGGTGTTTTACTCGTAAAAGATAGCCGTCACGGGCGCACTCCGGCCGCCGCGCGACCGGCAGTGCCTCCCTGCGCCGCCATACGCGCCCGCGTGCACGGGCATCTCCTCCGCAGTCACGCAGAAGAGGGGGACCCGGGGTGCACGGACCGATGTCGGCCGCCTGGCTGCTCGTCGCGTTGTGCGCGGCGACCGGCGCGTACTGCCTGCTGCGCATGCGCAGCACCGTGGAGGACCAGCGCCGCACGGCGGGCGGCGAGGCCCTGATGGGGTTCGGGATGGCGCTGATGGCGGTCCCGGCCGCGGTCCTCGCGCCGCCGTCCTGGACCTGGCTGCTGTACGCGCTGGTGTTCGGTGCCGCCGCGCTGCGGGCCCTGTGGGCGGCGCGCCGGGGCGGGCACCACCTGCACCACCTGGTGGGCACGTTCGCGATGGCGTACATGGCGGTGGAGATGGCGGGGCGCCCGGCGGCGCACGCGCACCACGGCGGCGGGGCGGGGACCCCGGCGCTCACCGGGCTGCTCCTCGTCTACTTCGCGGTGTACGTCCTGTATGCCGGAGCGCGGCTCGTGCCCGCCGCCTCCGGGGTGCCCGCGCGCGCGGGCTGGGGCGACCGGCCGGAGCTGGCGCGGGCCTGCCGCCTGTCGATGGGGATCGGCATGCTGGCGATGCTGCTCGCCATGTGAGGCGGGCGGGGCGGGGCGTGACCCCAGCCGTGTCGTACATCACTTGCGGCGCTGAGCCATACCCCGGCGCGCGCCCCGCTACATAGGCTGACGGCCATGACGGTCCCCGTAGCGCTGTTGCTGCTCGGCACCCTTCTCGCTGTCGTCGCCCCGCGCATGCTCGCGCGCGCCGACTGGCCCGAGCGGGAGCCGATCGTCGCCCTGTGGGCGTGGCAGTGCGTGGTCGCGGGTGTGCTCCTGTGCTGTGCGCTGTCGATGGTGCTGAGCGCCGCCTCCGCCTGGCAGGCCGTGCGCGGCCAGCTGTTCGCGCCCGCGCCGCACGCGGTCGTGGACGCGTACGCGCTGCGCACCACCGGTCCGTGGGCGCCCGTCGTCGCCGTGGCGCTCGCGCTCGGCGGGGCGTGGACGGCCGCGATGCTGGTGCGGGAGGTGCGCGCGGCGCGGACGCGGCGCAGGCGGCGGCGGAGCGAACTCCTCGTGCGCTCGCCCCTGTTGCCCGGCGAGGAGCCCGGCTCGGACCGGCTCGTCGTCCTGGAGGCCGAGCGGCCCGACGCGTGGTGGCTGCCGGGGCCGACGCCCCAACTGGTGATCACCACCGCCGCGTTGCGCCGCCTGAAGGGGCACCAGCTCGACGCGGTGCTCGCGCACGAGATGGGGCACGCGCGGTGGCGGCACGACTGGCTGCTGCACTGCTCGGGCGCGCTCGCGGGCGGGTTCCCGCAGGTGCCGGTGTTCGCGGCGTTCCGGGACGAGATGCACCGCCTGGTCGAGCTGGCCGCCGACGACGTGGCCTCGCGCCGGTTCGGGCGGCTCACCATCGCGCTCGCCCTGGTGGAACTGAACGAGGACCGCGGTGTGTTCGGGCCCTGCCCGACGCCGCAGACGCACGTCCCGCAGCGCGTGCACCGGCTGCTCACGCCGCCGTCGCGGCTCTCCCCCGCGCACCGCCTCCGGCTGACCGCGGTGGCGGCCCTGGTCCCGCTGGCGCCGCTCCTCGTGACGTTCGTGCCGGGATTGCGCGCGTTGGGATAGTGTGCGCCGCCGATGTCGGGTCAGGATCACAGGTATGCACCCGGCGCGACTCGATACCCCCGTCCGGCCGGCCGCCCCGCTGACGGCGGCGCTCGGCCTGGCCTGTGTCCTGCTGCTCGCCCTTGTGGCGGTGCGCTGGTCCCCGCTGATGGGCCTGGACGCGGACATCGTACGGACGCTGCACCGCGGCGCCGTCGCCGAGCCGGGCCTGACCCGCGCCAACCGGATCCTGTCGGACTGGGTGTGGGACCCGTGGGCGATGCGGGCCGGATGCGCCGTGCTCGCCGGGTTCGCGGTGTGGCACCTGCGTGAGCGGGTGCTCGGCGCGTGGCTCATCGTGACCTGCGCGCTCGGCTCGCTCCTCCAGCAGGCGCTCAAGGCGGTCGTCGACCGGCCGCGCCCGGTCTGGCCGGACCCGGTCGACTCGGCGCACTTCGCGGCGTTCCCCTCCGGGCACGCGATGACGGCGACGGTCGTGTGCGGCCTCGCCCTGTGGCTGCTGCGCCGGTACGAGGCCGGGCCCGCCCTGTGGGGCGCGGGCCTCGCGATCTCGGCGGTGTCGGTGCTCGGTGTGGGCCTGACCCGGCTCTGGCTCGGCGTGCACTGGCCCTCGGACGTCCTCGGCGGCTGGCTGCTGGGCGCGCTGACGGTGGCGCTGTCCACGGCCGCGTACGAGAAACGGTTCGGCACCGGGCGCCGGCCCGGCCCCGGTCCCGGGACCGGCCCGAACAGCCCTGCTTGACCTGGGAGTTCACCGCCCGCCAGGATCGGGCGCATGACGATCACCGCCGTGCTCTTCGACTTCTCGGGGACGCTCTTCCGCATCGAGTCCGCAGCGTCCTGGCTCCGCGCGGGCCTCGACGAGCTCGGGCTGACGCTGCCGGACGCCGAGTTCACGCGCACGGCGCGGGCGCTGCACGACTCCGGGGCGCTGCCGGGAGGCACGACGGCGCACGTCACCGTCCCCGACCACCTCGCCGCCCTGATGGCCGTCCGCGACGTCGACGCGAGCCGCCACCGCGCCGCCTACACGGGGCTGGCCCGCGAGGTCGCGCTCCCCGACGAACGGCTCTACGACGTCCTGTACGAGCGCCACATGCGCCCGGCGGCGTGGCACCCCTACCCCGACACCCGCGAAGTTCTGGCGGGTCTGCGCGAGCGCGGCGTGCCGGTCGCCGTCGTCAGCAACATCGGCTGGGACCCGCGCCCCGTCTTCGTTGAGCACGGGCTCGACGCCTACGTGGACGCCTACGTCCTGTCGTACCGGTACGGCGTCACGAAACCGGACCCGCGCCTCTTCGAGGCCGCCTGCGAGGCGCTCGGCGTCGCCCCGCGCTCGGCGCTGATGGTCGGCGACGACCGCCACGCGGACGCCGGAGCGGCGGCCCTGGGCTGCGCCCTGCACTTCGTGGACCATCTGCCACCGGACGAGCGGCCGGACGGGCTGCGGCCGGTGCTCGATCTCGTGCGGGGTGAACGGGTCGGCTGAGAGGAGCACCGGCCCCCGGGCGGCGCCGACACCGTCCGGAGGCCGGCAGCGGAAATAGCGCGGCCGTATTGGACGATCCCCCGCGTCGCCCAATACGGCCGCTTTCCCACACGCACCGCCCCCGAGGGGCCGGTGGCCGGGACGCGCTGAGTATATTGGCTCAGAGCCAGTCAACGCAGGAGTCAAGAATGTCCCCCCGCAGCGCATCGGTCAATGAGGAGTTGCGCCGACGTTCGCGCGAGCGGCTCCTGCAGGCGACTCTGGAGCTCGTCGGGGAGCGCGGCTACGACGCGACGACCCTCGGCGACATCGCGGACCGTGCCGGTTCGGCACGCGGTCTGGTCTCGTACTACTTCCCGGGCAAACGGCAGTTGCTGCAGTCCGCCGTGCACCGGCTCATGCACCGCAGCCTCGAGGATGCGCTGGAGAGGGAGCCGCGGACGCAGGACGGGGACGAGCGGCTCGCGCGCGCCATCGACGCCATCCTGGGCCTCGCCCGGGACCAGCCGGTGCTCATGCGCACGCACATGGCGGGCATCCTTCAGGCCGAGGGGTTCGTGCAGTGTCCCGAGCAGCAGCGGCTCGCGATGCTGCTGCGCGACACCGTGGTGCGCCACGGCACGCTCGACGTCGACCGGGACTACCCGATGCTGCGCGCCGTCCTGATGGGCGCGGTGTTCGCCATGCTCGTACCGGGTGTGCCGATGCCGCTCACGGCGCTGCGCGCCGAGCTGTTCGCCCGCTACCACCTGGAGTGGGAGCGGGGGTTCCCGCCGGGCGACGGGGATGACGCGTCGCCCGGCGGGAACCCGGCCCATGGCAGGGCCGCCGATTTCTCCCGCTACTTCGAGCGGCCGCGGCCTGCCGGGGAGAGCGGGGAACCGACCGGACCTCAGTCGAAGTAGTCGGGCTGCGTCTGGACGTTCAGCTCGTCCACGCGCACCCGCTTGGCCGGATCCGTTCGCTTGTCACTGATCTTCAGGACGTCGAAGCCCTTCTGGATGTCGTTGGAGTAGATGTACCCGTTGTAGTAGTACGCCGACCACGAGCCGCCGGTGGCCAGGGTCTCGGTGCTGAGCGGGCCGCGCTCGAAGTAGCCGATCTCCTTCGGCTGGTCCGAATTGGTGAAGTCCCAGACGGAGACGCCGCCCTGGTACCAGGCCTGGACCATGATGTCCTTGCCCTTGACCGGGATCAGGGAGCCGTTGTGCGCGACGCAGTTCTCGGTGTCGGCCTGGTGGCGCGGGATCTTGAAGTAGCTGCGGAAGACGAGCTTGCGCTTGTCGCCCTTGCCGACGATGTCGTAGATGCCGTCCGCGCCGCGGTTCGGGCCGATCGCGGCGTTGCAGGTGGCCGCGCCGCCGCCGCCCAGCTCGTCGGTGAAGACGACCTTGTTCGCCTTCTGGTTGAAGGTCGCCGAGTGCCAGAACGCGAAGTTGACGTTGTCCTGGACCTGGTCGATGACCTTCGGGTGCTCCGGGTCCTTGATGGAGAACAGGATGCCGTCGCCCATGCAGGCGCCGGCGGCCAGGTCCTCGGAGGGAAGGACGGTGATGTCGTGGCAGCCCGTGGTCTTGGAGACACCGGGGTTGGTGGGGCCGCCCGGGTTGCCGCCGCCGTCCGGGCCCTCACCGGGGAACAGGACGGGGAAGTTGACGACGGCCGCCTTCTGCGGGGCCTTGCGCGGCACCTTGATGACGGAGATGCCGTCGTGCGGCGGCTGGCAGTCCGGGAACGTCGCGCTCGGCGAGTACGAGGAGACGTAGATGTAGACGTTCTTCTTCTCCGGCACCAGGGTGTGGGTGTGCGAGCCGCACGCGGTCTCGACGGCGGCGACGTACTTCGGGTTCCGCTTGTCGCTGATGTCGAAGACCTTCATCCCCTCCCACGACGACTTCTCGGTCGCGGGCTGGGTGGTGGAGGCGCAGGAGTTGTCGCTGCGGGAGCTGTCCGTGGACAGGAACAGCAGGTTCCCGGAGACGGAGATGTCGTTCTGCGAACCCGGGCACAGGACCTGCGCGACGGTCCTGGGCGCCTTGGGGTTGCTGATGTCGAAGATGCGGAAGCCGTCGTAGTTCCCGGCGAAGGCGTACTTGCCCTGGAAGGCGAGGTCGCTGTTGGTGCCGGGGAGCACGTCCTTGGGGATGTTGGTGAGGTGCTCGACGTTCGCGGAGTGGACTATCTCGTCCTTGCCGGGTATCTCGTCCGCCGCGATGGCCGCGCGGACCTCGTTCTCGGTGCTCTGCGACACGCTCTTGGGCGCCGCGGTGCGGTCGCCCGGGTCGGGTGTGGCCGACACCGGGCCCGCGGCCAGCAGAGCCGCGAGGAGTCCGGCGGCTGCGGTGGCGACTCCGAGGCGTCTGCGACGCGTTCGGGTGGAGTCCTGCAACAGGGTCACTGTTGTCTCCCTGACTGACGGTACTGACGACGACTGACATGAGCGTCAGCGATACGTGAACTGTTCACGGATCCCACGAGTATCGTCTTCCTCATGCACAGATCAACAGATGGCAACAAGCTCGTCATGAAAGTTGCTGCACCCGCGCTGCTCGCGGCGCTCGCGCTGGGGTTGACCGCGTGCGACTCGGGGGGCTCCGGCGGCTCGGACCGGGCCAACTCCCCCAAGGACGGCGGGCCTTCCGTCATCGCTCCGGGCAAGCCGGGCGAAGCCGCGGAGACGCTGTCGGCCCGGGACGCGCAGGAGCGCCGGGGCGACGACCGGCCCAACTCGGCCGACGTCCGCTACGCGCAGATGATGATCCGCCACCACCAGCAGGCCCTGGAGATGACCGAACTCGCGCCGAAGCAGGCCCAGTCGGGCGCCCTGAAGCGCCTCGCCGAACGGATCTCCGCCGCGCAGGGGCCGGAGATCGAGACGATGCGGGGCTGGCTGAAAAAGCACGGTCGCGCGGAGAGCCCGTCGGGGCACGCCGGGCACGAGGAGATGCCGGGGATGGCGAGCGAGGCGCAGCTCGGGAAGTTGCGGGCCGCGCACGGCAAGGCGTTCGACGCGCTGTTCCTGAGGCTGATGACCACGCACCACCAGGGGGCGGTGACCATGGCCACCGACGTGAAGAGCCAGGGCAACGACGTGCAGATCGAGGAGATGGCGGACGACGTGATCGCGCAGCAGACGACGGAGATCAGCCGGATGCGCGACATGTCCTGACGATCCGGTCCCCGGGGCCCGCCGTCAGACTCCCATGCCGCCCGGAGGGCTGCCCCGCGGCGTGTGGTGCGTGCTCTGGGGCCCCCCTGCTCGAAGAGCTTGAGGGAGCGTGCCAGGCGTCGCGGGGCAGGGGTACCTCCCGGCCGGAGGCTGGGGGAGGGAATTGCCGGACAAACCCTCGCGGCCGGAACAGACACCCCCCGGGGTCACACGCCTCCCCAGGCGTCCCCGCCGGTGCCATGCTGGGAGGAAGCAGCGCACCTGTGGAAGGAGCGCCCGTGCCGTACATCGCCGTGGTCGGTTCCGGGCCGAGCGGGGTCTACACCGCGCAGGGTCTTGTCCAGCAGACGGTCGTCCCTGACGTTCGTGTCGACGTGCTCGACCGGCTGCCGTGCCCGTACGGGCTGGTCAGGTACGGTGTCGCGCCCGACCACGAGAAGATCAAATCGTTGCAGGGCACGCTGCGGACGGTGCTCCAGGACGAGCGCGTCCGCTTCCTCGGCGGGGTCGAGGTGGGCCCGGCGCTGCCGCCCGCCAAGCTCCTGGAGCTGTACGACGCGGTGGTGTACTGCGTGGGGGCCGCGGCCGACCGGCGGCTCGGCATTCCCGGGGAGGACCTGCCCGGAAGCTGCTCGGCGACCGACTTCGTGGCCTGGTACAGCGCGCATCCGGACGCCCGGGACGACGGTTTCGTACGGGGTGTGCGGACGGCTGTCGCGATCGGCGTCGGGAACGTCGCGGTGGACGTGGTCCGGATCCTGGCGCGGGGCGCCGACGAGCTGGCGCCCACCGACATGCCGCAGGCGGCCCTCGGGGCGCTGGCCGCGAGTGAGGTGCGGGACGTGTACATGGTGGGGCGGCGGGGTCCTTCGCAGGCCCGTTTCACCACGAAGGAGCTGCGCGAGCTGGGCGGGCTGGCCGGTGCGGAGATCGTCGTGGACGAGGCCGAACTGGCGCTCGACCCCGGCTATCGTGACCCGGCCGCGCTGCCCGGCGCCGTCCGCCGCAATGTGGAGGTGCTGCGCGACTGGGCGGGAGCGCCGCGCCGGGGCGCCGCACGCCGGATCCGCCCGCGCTTCTTCCTCCGCCCCGCCGAGATCATCGAGGGCGCAGACGGCCGGGTCGCCGGGGTGCGCTTCGAGCGGACGCGGCCCGACGGGCTCGGCGGCGTCCGCGGAACCGGGACGTTCGAGGTGATCGAGGCGGAACTCGTGCTGCGGTCCGTGGGCTACCGCGGGGTGGCGCTGGAGGGCCTGCCGTTCGACGCGGCGCGCGGCACGGTCCCGCAGGCGGCGGGGCGCGTCCTGCGCGACGGCCGTGTCTCGCCCGGCGAGTACGTCGCGGGCTGGATCAAGCGCGGCCCGACCGGCGTCATCGGCACGAACCGCCCCTGCGCCAAGGAGACGGTGGCCTCCCTGGCCGCCGACCTCAGCGCGCCGACCGCCCCGGAACGTATCGCCCGGGACCCGCTGGCGGGCCTGCTCGGCGCCGGACTGCACCCCGTGGAATGGAGCGGCTGGCAGTCCATCGAACGCGCGGAGGCGGCCCTGGGCCACTCCCTGGGCCGCAACTCGGTCAAGATCCCCGACTGGGACGGCCTGCTGAGCGCGGCCCGCGCCGTTCAGGAGGTCTGAGGCCCCTCGTCCTCCCCCAGCCGCTCCGCCTGGCGGTCCGCCGCCGACAGGACGCTGTCCAGCAGGCCGGGGAAGAGGGCGTCCAGGTCCGCACGGCGCAGGCCGTTCAGCTTGGCCGTGCCCCGGTAGACCTGCTCGATCACGCCGCTCTCGCGCAGGACGCGGAAGTGGTGCGTGGAGGTCGACTTCGTGACGGGCAGGGCGAAGTGGGAACAGGACAGGCCCGGGGAGTCGTTCCCCTGCGCGGACGCCATCTCGCGCACGACCGCGAGACGCATCGGGTCGGAGAGCGCGTGCAGCACCGCTTCGAGCCGGATCTCGCTCCGGTCGGGGTGCGCGAGGGCCCGGTTGCCGGTGGAGGGCGCTGCGTGCGCCGCGGCGGTCGTCATGGCGCTCATTGTACGAGGCTCCTCGTAGTTTGACAGTTCCCGTACTACGGTGCCTATCGTACAAGGGAAGAAGCCCGATCCGTCCGAATGGAGTCCGCCGTGAGCGCGCTGTTCGAGCCGTACACCCTGCGATCGCTGACCGTCCCGAACCGCGTCTGGATGCCGCCGATGTGCCAGTACAGCGCCGCCCCCGAGGGCCCGCTGACCGGCGCCCCGAACGACTGGCACTTCCAGCACTACGGCGCCCGCGCCGCCGGCGGCACCGGCCTGATCATCGTCGAGGCGACCGGCGTCAGCCCCGAGGGCCGGATCTCCCCGTACGACCTGGGCATCTGGAACGACGAGCAGGTCGCCGCGTTCCGGCGCATCACCGAGTTCCTGAAGTCGCAGAACACCGTGCCGGGCATCCAGCTCGGGCACGCCGGCCGCAAGGCGAGCACCGACCGGCCCTGGAAGGGCGGCGGGCCCGTCGGCCCCGAGGAGCACGGCTGGCAGGCCGTCGCGCCGAGCGCCGTCCCGTTCGACGACAAGCACCCCGTGCCGGCCGAGCTGACGACGGAGGGCATCGCCGAGGTCGTTCAGCAGTTCGTGGACGCGGCGCGCCGGGCGCTGGACGCCGGGTTCCAGGTCGCCGAGATCCACGGCGCCCACGGCTACCTCATCGGCCAGTTCCTCTCCCCGCACAGCAACAAGCGCACGGACGCGTACGGCGGCTCCTACGAGAACCGCACCCGGTTCGCCCTGGAGGTCGTCGACGCCGTCCGCGCCGTGTGGCCCGACGAGCTGCCCCTCTTCTTCCGCATCTCCGCGACCGACTGGCTGGAGGGCGAGGAGGGCTGGACCGCCGACGACACCGTGCGGTTCGCCGCCGAGCTCCAGGCGCACGGCGTGGACCTGATCGACGTCTCGACGGGCGGCAACGCCGCGGGCGTCCGCATCCCCGTCGGCCCCGGCTACCAGGTCCCGTTCGCCGCGCGCGTCCGCAACGAGGCCGGTGTCCCGGCCGCCGCCGTCGGCCTGATCGACAACGCCGAGCAGGCCGAGAAGATCCTCGCCAACGGCGAGGCCGACGCCGTCCTCATCGGCCGCGAGATTCTCCGCGACCCGTCCTTCGCCCGCCATGCGGCCCGCGAACTCGGCGCCGACGTGCACGTCCCGGACCAGTACCACCGGTCCGTCTGAGGCACCGCCCCGCTGTGGGCCGCCTCAGGCGGTCCGCAGCGGCGGGATCGCCGGGACCTCGATCGCGTCGTCGATGTCGGCCTGCGTGAGCTTGAACAGGTCGGGGTACGCGTCGCGCCGCGTGCGCCGGTCCGGCTCGGTGGTGCGCCAGGTGTAGAGGCACCGGTCGCACTGGAGCACGTCCCAGACGCCGGGGACCGGTGAGGTGGCGAGCAGGCTGACCGCCTCGAAAGCGCAGCGGGGGCATTCAAGCTGCTGTTCCTGCATGGCTGTTGACCTTCCTGTGAGTCGTACGGGTTTCAGTGCCGGGCCGCGATCATGCGCTGCAACCGGGCCGCCCATTCGGCGGTCTCGGGCAGGTCCTTGGCCGGGGTGGAGAAGTTGCCGCGCACGTCGGGCGCGACCGGCGTCGTCGCGTCGATGATCATCTTGCTGGTGATGCCGGCGGGCTGGGCGGCGGGCGCGAGTTCGAGGACCGAAAGGTTGGGGATGACCACGACGTCGTCCTTCGGGTTCACCTTCGCGGACATCGCCCACATCACCTGCGGCAGGTTGAACGGGTCCACGTCCTCGTCGACGAGGATCACCTGGGAGACGTAGCCGAGCCCGTGCGGCGTCGTCATCGCCCGCATCCCGACGGCCTTGGCGAAGCCCCCGTACCGCTTGGCCGTCGAGATCACGACCATCAGGCCGTGCGTGTACATGGCGTTGACGGCCCGCACCTCGGGGAACTCCGCGCGCAGTTGCTTGAGCAGCGGCACGCAGGTGTTGGGGCCGACGAGATAGTCGACCTCGGTCCACGGCATGCCGAGGTAGAGCGACTCGAAGACCGGGTTCGTGCGGTACGAGACGCGCTCGACGCGGATCACCGGCATCCGGCGCCCGCCCGAGTAGTGCCCGGTGAACTCGCCGAACGGGCCCTCGATCTGCCGCGTACGGGACTCGATCACACCCTCGATGACGACCTCGCTGCCCCACGGCACGTCGAAGCCGGTGAGCGGCGCGGTCGCGATCGGGGCGGGTGCCCCGCGCAGCGCGCCGGCCATCTCGTACTCGCTCTGGTCGTACGCCATCGGCATCCCGGCGACGATCGCCATCACCGGGTCGTTGCCGAGGGTGATCGCGATGGGCAGGTCCTCGCCCACCTCCTCGGCCTTGCGCAGGTGCTGCGCCACGTCGTGCATGGGCACGGGCTGGAAGGCGAGGCGGTCCTTGCCGATGACCTGGATGCGGTACGTACCGACGTTCTGCTTGCCGAAGTCCTCCGGGTCCTCGGGGTCGCGGGAGACGACGGCGGCCTTGTCCAGGTAGAAGC
Organism: Streptomyces sp. NPDC046939; assembly: GCF_040644575.1. Lineage (NCBI taxonomy): Bacteria > Bacillati > Actinomycetota > Actinomycetes > Kitasatosporales > Streptomycetaceae > Streptomyces > Streptomyces sp. NPDC046939. The sequence goes on along the minus strand of NZ_JBEYWV010000002.1, from coordinate 237,396 downwards.
CGCCGTCACCGTCATTGAGGCGGAAGAGGGGCAGGACGGAGAAGAGGTCAACGTCCGCGCCCTCCTGGGTGTTCTCGCGCCAGGGCGCGTCCTCGCGGCGCTCGGGCGCGACGGGGAAGGCGTCCCAGCGCCGCGCGAACTCCTCCACCTGCTCCTTGACCGGGGTGTTGCGGGGCAGCCCGAGGGCGAGCGCGTGGTTGGCCCAGGAGCCGTGCACGTTCAGGGCGATCCGGGCGTCCGTGAACCCCTTGACGTTGTCGAAGTACAGCGCCGGGGCGTTCTCGCCGATGCGGCCCGTCGCGTTGGCGGCGGCCGCCAGGTCGGGCTCGGGCAGCACCTCGTCGGTGATGCGGAGCAGTTGCCCTTCCTTCTCCAGGGTGGAGAGGAAGCTGCGCAGGTCGTCGTAGGCCATGGGGGTTCCTTCTTGCTGCGGTACTGCGGTACGGGGGTTCAGGCGGCGTCGCGGGAAGCGGCTCGGGCGGCCCGCATCCCGGCCCAGCGGCGCGCGGCGGGCGCGGGCAGCTCGAACTGGTCGAGGATGCGCGCCGTGACGTGGTCGACGATGTCGTCGACGCTCTTCGGGTGGTTGTAGAAGGCGGGCATGGGCGGCACCAACTGCACGCCCATCCGCGCGAGTTCGAGCATGTTCTGGAGATGGATCTCGCTCAGCGGCGTCTCGCGCGGAACGAGGACCAGCTTGCGGCGCTCCTTCAGGACCACATCGGCGGCGCGCGCCACGAGCCCTTCGGCGTAGCCGGTCCTGATGCCCGCGAGGGTCTTCATGGAGCACGGCACGATGACCATGCCGTCGGTGCGGAACGAGCCGGACGAGATCGTGGCGCCCTGGTCGTCCGGATGGTGCGTGACGTCCGCGAGCGCGGAGACCTCGGCGACGGACAGGCCGGTCTCCAGCTCGATCGTGGTGCGCGCCCAGCGGGAGAGGACCAGGTGCGTCTCCACGTCCGGCAGCTCGCGCAGGTTCTCCAGGAGCCGGACACCGAACGGCGCGCCCGTCGCCCCCGTCATACCGACGACCAATCGCACAGACCTCTCCTCACACGTCGCTGACCTGTGGTTTCACGCTAGGCGGCAGGGCGGGGCCGAGGGCGGTACGCTCGGGACTCGGCATGGGGAGAAACGGACAGAAACGAGGGGACGCGCCCGGCGCCGACGTCAGGGAGCTGGCGTACACGCCGGCCGTCGGCGCGCCCGCCGGGGTCGAGGTGCTGGAGCTGGCCGGCCTGTACGAGCGGGCGCGGCGGCACGGCAACGACCCGTACGTCCCCGCCCGCCCGGCCTTCCACCAGTTGATCGGGGCGCGCGGGCGGCCGGTGCGGATGTGGGTGGACTTCGTCGAGCAGGAGCTGCGGCCCGGGTCCTGGCTGTGGATCCGCCCGGGGCAGGTGCAGCGGTTCGGCTCGGACCTGGCGGCGGCGGACGGGGTGATCGTCCTGTTCCAGCCGGGCTTCCTGCCGCCCGCGACCGTCTCGGCCGCGCACATGGACCCGCCGTACGAGCAGCGCCCGCTGAGCCCGCGCGGGGCCGACGCGGAAGCGGTGGCGCTGGCGCTCGACCACCTGCGCCACGAGTACGGGGCGATGGCCTCGCTCCCCCTGGAGGCGCACACCGAGGTGCTGCGCGCGCTGCTCTCGGTGCTGCTGGTGCGCCTCGCCGCCGTAAGGGAACCGGCGCCGGACGCGACAACCGTGTCTCCCACGTTCCGCCGCTTCCACGCCGCCGTCGAGCGGGACCACGCGGTGACCCGGCGCGTGGAGGACTACGCGGCGGCGCTCGGCTACAGCCCGCGCACTCTCACCAGGGCGGCGCTCGCCGCGACGGGGCGCACCGCGAAGCAGTACGTCGACGACCGGGTCCTGCTGGAGGCCAAGCGGTTGCTGTGGCACAGCGGGCTCCCGGCGCGGGAGGTGGCGGCACGGCTCGGCTTCGCCGACGCCAGCGACTTCACCAAGTTCTTCCGGCTGCGCGCCGGGGAGACGCCGGGAGCGTTCCGGGCGGGACCGGCACGGTGAGGCCGAGGGGTCGCCGTACCCGCCTGACCTGCGGCGCCGGCGCTCGGAGCAGCCATTGTCAGTGGCGGGGTGCAGACTGACGGACACCTGGAGACAACGGCGTTTCGGAGGTGTGCGGCATGACGGACGTACTGCTGGCGGTGGGCACGCGCAAGGGGCTGTTCCTGGGGCGCAGGCGCGGCGGCGGGGCCTGGGAGTTCGACGAGAGCCCGTACTTCAACGCGCAGGCGGTGTACTCCGTCGCGCTCGACACCCGGACGGACACGCCCCGGCTGCTCGTGGGCGGGGACAGCGCGCACTACGGCCCGTCCGTGTTCCACTCGGACGATCTCGGGCGGACCTGGACCGAGCCGTCCGCGCCCGCCGTGAAGTTCCCGAAGGACACCGGCGCCTCCCTGGAGCGGGTGTGGCAGTTGCACCCGGCGGCGGCCGAGCCGGACGTGGTGTACGCGGGCACGGAGCCGGCGGCGCTGTACCGCTCGGTGGACCGAGGCGAGTCCTTCGAGCTGTGCCGCCCGCTGTGGGAGCATCCGACGCGCTCCCAGTGGGTGCCGGGCGGTGGCGGCGAGGGCCTGCACACGGTGCTCACGGACGCCCGTGACCCGCGCGCCCTGACGGTGGCGGTGTCGACGGCCGGGGTGTTCCGCTCGGCGGACGGCGGCGCGAGCTGGGCCCCGTCGAACTCCGGGGTGGCCGCCGTGTTCCTGCCCGACCCGAACCCCGAGTTCGGCCAGTGCGTGCACAAGGTGGCGCGGGACGCGGCCGACCCGGACCGGCTGTACCTGCAGAACCACTGGGGCGTGTACCGCAGTGACGACGCGGGCGCGAAATGGACCGACATCGGCGAGGGCCTGCCCTCGACCTTCGGCTTCGGGGTCGCCGCGCATCCGCACCGGGGCGACACGGCGTACGTCTTCCCGATCACGGCGGACATCGACCGGGTCCCGGCCGAGCGCCGATGTCGCGTCTACCGCACGCAGGACGCGGGCGCGAGCTGGGAGCCGCTGACCAGCGGACTCCCGGACGGCGACCACTACGGCACGGTACTGCGGGACGCGCTGTGCACGGACGACGCGGACCCGGCGGGCGTCTACTTCGGCAACCGGAACGGGGAGGTGTACGCCTCGCACGACGACGGCGACAGCTGGCGGCAGGTGGCGTCCCATCTGCCGGACGTGCTGTGCGTGCGCGCGGCGGTCGTGGGGTGAGGCCGAGGAGCTGAGGCCGGGCGCCCGGGGAGCTACGGCAGGCGCCAGTCCACCGGCTGCGCGCCCAGGGAGGTCAGCAGCTCATTGGTGCGGCTGAACGGGCGGGAGCCGAAGAATCCCCGGTCCGCCGACATGGGCGAGGGGTGCGCGGACTCGATCGCCGGCAACTGGCCGAGCAGGGGGCGCAGATTGCGTGCGTCGCGCCCCCACAGCACGGAGACGAGTGGCTTGTTCCGGGCGACCAGGGCCCGTATCGCCTGCTCGGTGACCTCTTCCCAGCCCTTGCCGCGGTGGGCGCCCGGGCTGCGCGGGGCGGTCGTCAGCGCCCTGTTGAGCAGCAGCACGCCCTGCTTCGTCCAGGGGGTGAGGTCGCCGTTGGACGGGCGGGGCAGGCCGAGGTCCGCGGTCAGCTCGCGGTAGATGTTCTGGAGGCTGCCGGGCAGCGTCCGCACCTCGGGCGCAACCGCGAAGCTCAGGCCGATCGCCATGCCGGGGGTCGGGTAGGGGTCCTGGCCGACGATGAGCACCCGCACGTCGTCGAAGGGCTGCTGAAAGGCCCTGAGGACGTGCGGTCCGGCCGGGAGGTAGGTCCGGCCCGCGGCGATCTCGGACCGCAGGAAGTCCCCCATGGCCGCGATGCGTCCGGCCACGGGCTCCAGGGCCTTCGCCCAGCCCTCTTCGACAAGTTCGTTCAAAGGTCGCGCTGCCACGACGCGTCACTCTACTGCCACCCGGCGGCCACCCCGCCGCCGGGGAACCGGTGCGCGGGAAGGGGGTACGGAGAGGGGTGCGGCGGCGCTAGTGTTCCTCCTCGGACAGGACAGGAGGGCCCCGGGTGCCTACAGCGAACCAGTCGCCGGCCGCCGACACGGCGCCGGACGCGGCGCGTTGGGTGCTCGGTGTCGACTCCGGCGGCTCCGGTCTGCGCGTCGCGCTCGCCCCCGCCGACGCGCCGTTCCACGCCGGGAGCACCGCGTCCCGCGAACCCGTGCGGACCGTGGCGGCGGGCATCGACCCGGCCCATATGTTGGAACAACTGGTTCCCATGGCACGGGAGTTGCTGAAGGCGGCCGGGGAGCCGGTCCTGACCGCGGTGACCATCGGCGCCGCCGGGATGGCGACGCTCGGCGACGGCCTGCGGGCCGAACTGCCGGACGCGCTCAAGCGGGAACTGGGCGTCACACGGCTGGCGTTGGCCGGGGACGCCGTCACCGCGTACGCGGGCGCGCTCGGCCAGCGGCCCGGCGCGGTCGTCGCCGCGGGCACCGGCCTCATCGCCCTCGGCACCGACCTCACCGCCTGGCGCAGGGCCGACGGCTGGGGCCATCTGCTCGGCGACAGCGGCGGCGGCGCCTGGATCGGCCGCGCCGGACTCGACGCGGCGATGCGCGCCCACGACGGGCGGCGCGGCGGCAGCGCGGCGCTGCTCGAACTCGCCGAGGAGCGGTTCGGCCCGGCGGGCGAGCTGCCGGGGCGGATCTATCCGCGCACCGACCGGCCCGCCGCGCTCGCCTCGTTCGCCCCGGACGTCGCGCGCTGCGCCGGGAACGACCCGGTCGCCGCCGGAATCCTCGGCGACGCCGCGCGCCACATCGCGGAGGCGGCCGCCGCGGTCTGCCCGGCGGACGGCGGCGAGGTCGCGCTCACCGGCGGACTCTTCAAGATGGGCGAGCCCCTGCTCGGCCCGCTCCGCGCGCAGCTCGCGGAGCAGCTCCCCGGCGCCACCGTCGTCTCCGCCGCCGGTGACCCGCTCAGCGGCGCGCTGGTCATCGCGGGTGCCCTCGCGACGGGTGGTCTCCGACTGCCGCGGGAGGGGCGTCTGCTGTACGTCCCGTAACCCCGCGCACCCGCTCGGACCAGGACACTTGATCCATCCGTAACCGATCGGACAATCGCGGACGGATACCGCTCAGCTCCCCCCTGACCGCGCGACGGGGCCGGGAGAGCCAGTAGCATGCGGCGCCATGAGCTCCCCCAATGGGCCCGCTTCCGGCCTGCCTGTACGAATGCCGCGACCTCGCCAGCCCGGACGCCACCGCCGTCCGGAACCCGTGGCCGCCCCCGAGGGCGCACCGGCCCTCGTGCTGGCCGTGCCCGGCACGCCCAGCGCGGAGACGCGCATGCTCGCCGACGAGGTCGTGAGCATCGCCCGGTCCGAGCTCCCCGGTCTGGACGCCCGCGTCGGCTTCGTCGACGGGGAGACCACCGACTTCCCGGTGTCCGCCGAGTTCCCCTCCCTCGCGTCCGTGCTCGCGCACGCCGCGAAGGAGCGCACCGCCCGCTACGAGCAGGCCGTCGCCGCCGGTGCCGAGGCGTCCGCGCCCGAGGGCCCCGTCGCGGTCGTCGTGCCGCTGCTCGCGAGCCCGGACGGCGCGCTGCTTCGCCAGATCCGGCAGTCCATCGCCGACAGCCGCGTCGCGGCCGAGCTGACCGACGTCCTCGGCCCGCACCCGCTGCTCGCCGAGGCCCTGCACGTGCGGCTCTCCGAGGCCGGGCTCGCCCGCGCCGACCGGGCCCGCCTGTTCACCGTGGCGACGGCCGCGGACGGCATCGTCCTCGCGTCCGTGGGCGGCGAGGAGGCGGTGCAGGCCGCCGGGATCACCGGGATGCTGCTCGCCGCGCGGCTCGCCGTGCCCGTGATCGCCGCCGCGCTCGACAAGGAGGGCGCGATCGCCGCCACCGCCGAGCAGCTCCGCGAGTCCGGCTCCCAGCAGCTCGCGCTCGCCCCGTACCTGGTCGGGCCGGAGCTGGACCCGAGCGTGTGGGAGGCGGCGGCCAAGGACGCGGGGCTCGCCGCGGCGGCGCCGCTCGGGGCGTATCCGGCGATGGGGAAGTTGGCGCTGGCGAAGTACACGGGGGCGCTGGGGATCACGCCTCAACCGGTTGCCTCCGGCGGGTGACCGGTACGACGGTGGGCCCGGGACGTTCCGCGTCCCGGGCCCTTCGTCGTGGGCGGTCTTTTTGACGGCTCGCCCTGCGGGCTCGATCATCGCCCTTCGGGCTCGTCCTCAATCGCCGGACGGGCTTGGATGGGGTCAGTCGAACACTACGCAGGAGGCCGCCGGGACCCGTACCGAGCCCGCTCTCGTCGGCTCGCCCGACTCCGCGTCCAGTGTGAACCACGTGACGTCGCCGGAGCGTTCGTTCGCCGCGTAGAGGTGGTGGGCCGAGGGGGCGAGGGAGAGGTCGCGGGGCCAGTGGCCGCCGCAGGGGGTCGTGGAGCGGAGGGTGGCGTGCTCGCCCGTGGGGTCCAGGGTGAGCGTCGAGATGACGTCCTCGCCGCGCGTCGCCGTCCACAGGAAGCGGCCGTCGGGCGAGACGACGATCTCGGAGGGGTAGGCGTCGCCGCGCGGCGCCTGGGCCAGGACGGAGACCTCCGTCAGCGGCTTGAGGACGCCCGCGTCCGCGTCCCAGGCGCAGACCGTGAGGGTCGGAGTCAGTTCGTTGAGGACGTACGCGTACCCGCCCGACGGGTGGAAGGCCAGGTGGCGGGGGCCCGAGCCGGGGCGCAGGGCCGTCTCGTGGTGGACGGTGAGCCGGCCGTCGGTGAGGGCGCAGACGCGGACGGAGTCCGTGCCGAGGTCGACGCTGACCGCCCAGCGGCCGCTCGGGTCCGGCAGGACCTGGTGGGCGTGCGGGCCCTGCTGGCGTTGCGGGTGCGGTCCTGAACCGGTGTGCCGCAGCACGTCGCGGCCGCCCGCGTCCGGGGTGCCGTCGGCGCGCAGCGGGAGCGCGGTGACGCTGCCGGAGCCGTAGTTGGCGGTGAGCACGTGACCGCCCCACAGGGACAGGTGCGTGGGGGCGTCGCCGCCGACCGGGGCGGGCTTGCCGAGCGGGGTCACGGGGGTGGTGTCGGTGCGGAACGCAGTGACCGTGCCGTCCGTCGTCTCGCCGACCGCGTACAGCAGGCCGTCGCCGACCGCCAGGTACGAGGGGTCGGGCGCGGCGTCGCTCGCGCCGAGGAGGGTCAGGGAGCCGTCGGAGGCGTTCAGCGCGGCGGTGACGACGCCGGGGCCGCCCGCCGCCGTGAACGATCCGATGTAGGCCCGTCCCGACCGTCCTGACTGGCTGCCGGTCACTGTGTCCCCTTTCGGCGTGCGGGCCGCGTGCCCGTGCGCCGACCGTAGCAGCGGCTCCGGCCCTGGCCGCCGAGGGGAGCGACGACTCGCCCCGTGCCCCGTCCTACGTGCCCGCGCCCGCCCGCTCGGCCCCGCGCAGCGGCACCGCGAGCTCCACCAGGGCGCGTTCCAGGGCGTGCAGATGGGCGAGGACCGGTTCCGCCTCCGGTGTCCGGGGCGCGGCCGTGACGCCTGTTCCGTACGGCGCCGGGGCGGTCAGGGCCTCCACCGCCGTCTCCACGCGCCAGCAGGCGGCGGCCAGGCGGGCGTCGTGGGAGGCCTCCGGGTCGGCGGCGACGGAGGCGAGGCCGCGGACCTCGCGGGCGCAGTCGTCGAGGAGGGCGAGGATCGTGCGGGCGCGCTCCTTGCGGGCCCGCAGCGGGCTGAGCGGGTGGACGAGGGGCGCGAGCGAGAGGCGTACGCGGGCAAGCAGCGCCTCCAGTTCGGCGACGCGCGGGGCGGGGTCCGCGGTGGCGTCACCGGCGAGGCGGGCGGCGGCCTCGGCGGTGCAGGCGTGGACGCACCGCAGGGCGCGTTCGACCCAGGCGTCGGTGACGGAGTGCGTGGTGACGGGCAGGACGAGGAGCACGGCGAGGACGGCGCCGAGCGCCCCGACGGCCGTCTCCGCCACGCGCAGCGCGAGCAGGCCGGGGTCGAGGACACCGAGGAGCCCGTACAGCATGCTCGCCATGGTGGTGACGGCCAGCATCATCCAGGTGTAGGAGACGGCGGCGGTGTAGAAGATGCCGAAGACGCTCAGCGCGATCACCACGGCCGCCGCGACCGGCTCGTCGTGCAGGGGGACGGCGACCAGGAAGCCGAGGACGATGCCGAGCACCGTGCCGAGGAAGCGCCGGAAGCCGCGTACCAGCGTCTCGCCGCGCGAGGTGGTGTTGACGAAGACCCACCAGGTGGCGCCGACGGCCCAGTACCAGCGCTGGTCGGAGAGGAGCTGGCCGACGGCGAGCGCGAAGCCCGCGCCGACGGTCGCCTGGACGGCCTGCCGGGTGGTGATCCGGGCCAGACCGGTCCCCGTGAACGGGGCGGGTACGGGCGCGGGCACGGGGGCCCGGCGCTCGTAGCACCACGCGCCGAACCGCACCGCGGCGGCGACGGCGAGCGAGAGCAGCACCGCCGTGTACAGCTCCGGGAGCCGGTCCGGCGTGGTGTGCAGGAACTGCGCCGCGAAGTACGTCATGAACGCGAAGACGCCGAGGGAGTGGCCGCGCGGCCCCCACCGCCGCGCGTACACCCCGGCCCCCACGATCGCCAGGAAGACCAGGTCGCGGGCGACGGGCTGGGCGTGGAGGAGCGCGGCGAGGGCGAGGACGGGGAGGCCGACGACCGGGAGCAGCGCCGTCGTCACCGCCTGGCCCCGGACCGTCGCGTCGGCCACCGTGAACAGGGCGAGGAGCGCGGCGAGACCGCCCGTGACGGCCGCCGTCAACGCGTGGCCCAGCGCCCCGCTCACCGCCACGGCGAGCCCGATCCCGAGCACGGCGCGGCTCGCGAACCGCAGCCGCGCACGTCCCGGATCCGGCGCCACGAAAGCCCTCTTCAGCAATGTCCCCGCCCTTCGATGTGTGTCCGGACATGAGTAAGGCGCCCCGGAGGTCCCTTTCCCGGAGGAAGCGGGGGTTCCGCAGCGCCATCGACCTTCGTATTGCAGCACCCCGGGGGCTCGTGGTTCAACAGAGCCCTGATGTGCTGAGCCATTGGTCCAGTCGGGAGGGGTGTCCGTCGGCCGGGAGAGGGCCAACGGACCACCCGCCCGCTCTCCCGGCTCCCACCGTGCCCGTGTCACCCGCACGAGGTGATGCGGTGCGTCCCGGCCGCGCGGCAGGGTCGTCCCCGAACCGGACACGTACGGGAGGGGGCGTCATGGGCGGGGCGCGGGCGGGCTCGGGAGCGGACGGGCCGTCAGCGGGCGCCGACTACGAGATCCGGGTCCGGGGCAGCATCGGCGAGGCGTTCAGGGCCGAGTTCGGCGAGCTGACGATCGTGCTGCACCCGGCCGAGACCGTCCTGCTCGGGGCGGGGCTCGACCAGGCGGCCCTGTACGGGATCCTCGACCGCGTCCAGGCGTTCGGCCTCGAACTCCTGGAGGTGCGGCGTCTGCCGGGCGCGCGCGACGGAGGACGCTGACCGCAGAGGGCCGACAAGCCCCTTCCGCGCGCCCCCCTCCGCCCGCACGGTGGGAGGGAGATGCCCTGTCACATGGGGAGGTGAGGGGCATGCGCACGCACGCGTCGCGCACGGGGCCCGACGGCTCCGGTCCTGTGGACGGGCGGGTGGCGGACCTGCACGGCAGGCTGCGCTCGCTGAGCCGCGATCCGCTGGGGGCGGACGAGGCGGTGACGACGTGTCTGGTGTGGGTCGCCGGTGTCCTGGTGGAGATCGCGGAGGACGTGACGGACGCGCGGAGCGCGCGCGAGCTGCGGGACGAGGCGTCCGCCGTCCTGGCCTCCGTGCCGGGACCGGCCCCGGTGGCCGACAGGCCGGCGCGAGAGGCCCTGACGGACCGTCAACTCGCCGTGCTGCACGCCTTGCAGCACGAGGTGCCGCTGCGGCAGATCGCGGACGGCATGTACGTCTCGTACAACACGGTCAAGAGCCACACCCGCGCGGTCTACCGCAAACTGGGCGCGCGGTCGCGGGCCGAAGCCGTCGACCGGGGGCGGGAGCTGGGGCTGATGTGAGACCCGGCGCGCGGCGCGCTCACGGTACGCGGGGGCCGCCCAGGTAGGTGCCCGCGCGGTCGTAGGGCCAGGCGTTCGCGGTGCAGCCGTGCAGGCCCTTGATCTGCTGCATCATCGCGGGCGCGGGCCGCCCGGCCGCCGGGCACGTCTCGTGTCCGTGGCCGATGCGGTGGCCGACCTCGTGGTTGACGATCAGCGCCCGGTAGTCGGCGAGGGGCCCGTCGAACTCGGGCGAACCCTGCACCCAGCGCCGCAGGTTGACCACGACCGACCGCCCGATGCTGCAGTTCACCTCGCCGCCGGTGTCGAGGCCCGCCGAGCCGCAGAGGCAGTCCACGGTGTGCGGCGTGGCGATCTTGATGATGAAGTCGCGCGGCCCCGAGCCGACGAGCTGGAAGGCGTCCACCCCGTCGCGGCTCCAGCCGCGCGGATCGCCGAGGATGCCCGCGATCTCCCGCGCGGCGCTGTCGGCCGGTATGCCGATGCCGTCCTCGACCTGCACTTTGTAGCGCCGCAGCTTGGACCCGGAGCCGACCGGGGCGCCCTCGCCGCGCGCCGTGGTGAAGGTGCCGGGGCCCACGACGGGCAGCGCGCCCGGGTCGCCCCCGTCCCGTACGCAGCGGGCGACGGCGAGCGCCTTGCTGTGGCGCCAGTACGCGTAGGCGCCGCCGCAGGCCGCGAGCACGGTGGCGATCACCGCGCTCGACACGAGCACCTGTGTCAGGCGTCTTCGCGCCCTCCCGGCGCGGCGCTCCCCCTGGTCCCCTCGGTTCATCCCGGCCCCCCTGAGTCGATGAACCCCTTGATCCTGCCACTTGGTCCGGACCACGTCACGGAGGGGGCCTCCGGTCCGCCCGGCAGGCCGGGCGCGCCGGGCAGATCAGGACGCGGTCAGCCCGCCGCCGCGACGGCCTCCTTCAGTACGTCGCGCAGGGGCGTCGGGGCGTGCCCGGTCAGGGTGGCGAGGGTGGGGTCGACCGCCGCGAACTCGCCCCGGCGGGCGGCCCGGAACAGGCCGAGCAGCAGATCTGCCTGAGCCGTCGGCACGCCGTGCGAGACGAGGCGCGCGTGATAGTCGGCGTCGGGGACGACCACGCGCTCGACGGGGCGTCCGGCGATGTCCGACAAAAGAGCCGCGATGTCGGCCAGGTCGAGGGCCTCGGCGCCGGTGAGCGCCGGGCTCGGTCCGTCGAAGCGGCCTTCGCCGGTCAGGACGAGCGCGGCGGCCTCGGCGAGGTCGGCGTGGGCCGTCCAGGAGACGGGGCCGTCCTGCGGGGCGACGAGCTGCCCGCTGCGCAGGGCGTCGCCGAGCATCATGACGGCGGACGCCGCGTAGAAGCCGTTGCGCAGGGCGGTGTGGGCGACGCCCGCCTCCCGCAGCGCCTGCTCGGTGGCGGCGTGGTCGGGCATGGGCGCGAAGAGCGAGGTCGGGCTCGCCCCCATGTGGCTGGTGTAGAGGACGCGGCGGGCGCCCGCCGCCACGGCCGCCGTGATCGCGGCGCGGTGCCCCGCGACGACGTGCTCGCCGGTGGAGTCGATGGAGACGATCAGGACCTGCTCGGCGCCCTCGAAGGCGTGGGCGAGGCTCTCGGGCTCGGTGAAGTCGCCGCGGCGGACACGCACTCCGCGCTCCGCGAGGTCCCGCGCCTTCTCGGGAGCGCGGACGCTGACGCCGATCCGGTCGGCGGGGACCCGGTCGAGCAGTCGCTCGACGGTCTCGCGGCCGAGCTGTCCGGTGGCTCCGGTGACGATGAGCATGACGCCTCCATGCTTAGGGGATTCGAGCGGGGTAATCGCTGATAACAATTGAACGTTAGCATCGATACCGTATCGGCGCTAACGCCTCCCTGTTACCGTTCCCTCATGAGCGTCGACGACATCACCGCGGAGGGCGGCCCCCGGGAGCGGATCCTGGCGGCCACGGCGAAGCTGCTGGCCGAGGGCGGTGAAGAGGCGGTGTCGACGCGGGCCGTCGGGGCCGCCGCCGGGGTGCAGGCGCCGACGATCTACCGGCTCTTCGGCGACAAGCAGGGCCTCCTCGACGCGGCGGCGGCCGAGGGCTTCGCCGCGTACCTCAGCGACAAGACCGAACTGGCCTTCACCGACGACCCGGTGGCCGACCTGCGCGCGGGCTGGGACCTGCATCTCGACTTCGGCCTCGCCAACCCCGCGTTGTACCTGCTCATGTTCGGCCGCCGACGCCCCGGCACCGTGCCGCCCCCGGCCGCCGTCGCCGGGTACGAGGTGCTCGCCACGCACATCCGGCGCATCGCCGAAGCGGGCCGGCTGCGGGTCACGGAGGAGCGCGCGGCGCAGCTCGTGCACGCGGCGGGCAGCGGGGCGACGCTCGCGCTGCTCGCGCAACCCGCTGAGCAGCGGGACAGGGAGGTGTCGGCGCTCGCGCGCGAGGCGGTCATCGCGGCGATCACCACCGACGCCCCCGCGGCACAGGCCCCGGGTGCGGCCGGCGCGGCGGTGGCGCTCCGCGCGGCCCTGCCGGAAACCACCGCGCTGACGGAGGCGGAGCGGACGCTGTTGCGCGAGTGGCTGGACCGGATCGCCCGGCACTGACCGGCCCGGACCCGAGCGACGCGGCGCGTGTCCCTGTGCCTGCTGTACAGGTGGCGGTCCCGAGGCCGGACGACAAAGACGCCCCCTGCCCGTGCGGGCAGGGGGCGTCCTCGTGGGATCACTTGCTCTTGAACACCGCCACCGTCCGGGCGGGCACCTCGAACGTGCCCGTTCCCGCCTCGTACGAGGCCGACCTGACGACGGAGTCCGAGCCGCCGGCCTGCGTCGGGTGCAGCCGGTAACCGGTCCCGGCGAGACCCGGGACCGTCTGGCTCTGCCGCTGCGGCGTCGCGTTCAGGACGACCACGAGGTCACCGAGGCGCATGGTGAGGACGCCCGGCGTCTCGTCCTTGCCCGAGAGCGGGAACGACAGCTCCTTCTGGACCTGCCCGGCCGAGGCCAGGTGGAAGGCGGGCTCGGCCGTGCGGATCCTGAGGAGGTCCTGGTAGGCGGCCGATGTGCCGTCGATGGCGGCGCAACCCGGCACGGGCACCGACTTCAGCAGCGGCGCCGCGTACGGCCACTTGGCCTTGTTGTCGGCGGCCGGGGGCAGGCCGCGCCCGAACCCGTTGCCCGCCCGGCAGTCCCAGTGGATGGCGTTGAACCAGTCGCCGCTGTCGAACGAGTTCCGGTCGAGCGACTTCGAGCGGAGCAGGTCGGTGCCCGCCTGCGACAGGGCCGGGCCCTGGGACAGCGCGGCCGTCGCCATGGCGAGGACCTGCATGCGGGAGCGGTCCGCCGTGCTCGTCGACGCGGGCAGCTTGTACGTCAGCGTGTCGTACAGGGACTCGTTGTCGTGGGCGTCCGCGTAGGCGAGGGCGTCGCCGGGCGCGGCGGCGTATCCGGCGGGGGCGCCGTTGTAGTCGACGTCGGAGCCCTTCACCTTCTTGCCCGTGCTGTCGGTGAACTCGTAGGCGGCGAGGTTGCCGGACAGGCCGACCTTGATGAGGTCCTGGTAGTGCAGGAGGCGGGCCTTCTGCTCCGCCGGGGTGCCGTTCGCCTTCGAGGAGTTGGGGTCGGTGTAGAGGCCGGAGGCGAAGCCCTGGACGCCCGGGTCCTCGTCGAAGGGGCTGCCGCCGCGCACGGCGTCGCGGGCCCGGTCGGCGAAGGTGGCGATGCCGGTGCCCGCCATGTTCTTCTGCGTGGCCTGCACGAAGCGGGCGTCGTCGGCGACCTCGCCGAAGTTCCAGCCCTCCCCGTAGAGGATGATCTTCTTGCCGTCGACGCCGTCCTTCTTGAGGGTGAGCGCGTCGAGGGCCTTGCGGACCGCGAGGATGTTGGCCTTGGGGTGGTGGCCCATCAGGTCGAAGCGGAAGCCGTCGACCTTGTACTCCTTCGCCCAGGTGACGAGCGAGTCGACGACGAGCTTGCCCATCATCGCGTTCTCGGGCGCGGTGTTCGCGCAGCACGTGGAGTTCGCGACCGAGCCGTCCGGCATGAGCCGCTGGTAGTAGCCGGGCACGATCCGGTCGAGGACAGACGTCTTGTCCTGCCCGGCCGCCGCCGTGTGGTTGTAGACGACGTCCATGACGACGCGCAGGCCGTCCTCGTTGAGCGCCTTGACCATCCGGCGGAACTCGACGGTGCGCCGGGTGCCGTCGGGGTCGCTCGCGTACGAGCCCTCGGGGACCGTGTAGTGGTACGGGTCGTAGCCCCAGTTGAAGGCGTCCTTGGCCGCCGCCTTGCCGACGCACTCCTGCTGCTTGTCGCTGTCGGGGGCGTACGACGCCAGGTCACAGGCGGGCGTGGCCTGCTCGGACCTCTTCTCGGGGATGGTGGCGATGTCGAAGGCGGGCAGCAGGTGCACGTACGAGGTGCCGGACTTCGCCAGCTCGCGCAGGTGCCTCGAGCCGTCGCTGTTCTTGTCGGTGAAGGCGAGGTAGGTGCCGCGGTCCTTCGCCGGGGTCGTGCGGTCCGCCACCGAGAAGTCGCGGATGTGCAGCTCCTGGATCTGCGCGTCCTTCATGGCGACGGCCTTGGGCTTGGCCAGACCGGACCAGCCCTTCGGGGCGAGCGCCTTGTCGGCCAGGTCGACGACGAGGCTGCGCTCCGAGTTCGCGGTGAGCGCCACGGAGTACGGGTCGGTGACCTTGTTGCTGACGAGCTTCTGGACGCTCGGCGCCCACACGGTCACGGCGAACCGGTACTCCTCGCCGCGCCAGGCGGACGCGGGGCCGGTGACGGACCAGACGCCGCTCGCGGCGTCGCGGCGCATCGCGCGCTCCTTGCCGCCAAGTTCGAGCCGTACGTCCTGCGCGGTCGGCGCCCAGACGGAGAGCGTGACCTTGTCGCCCTTGAACACCGGGCCCAGGGCGGCCTTTTCCGCGCTGCCCGCGTACAGGTCGTCCAGGGCGCCCGGGATCTGCACCCCGGTGGCGGCGAGCAGGGCGCCGTTCGCCGCGCGCTGCGTGGCGATGAGCTGGCCGCGCAGGGCGTCCCGCACCCGGTCGCGGTCGCGCGGATCGACGGTGAACGCCGGATAGTCCTTGAGGTGCGGGTACCTCGCCTTCTGCGCGTCGGTCAGCGCACCGGGCCTCAGCCGCAGCCAGTGCCCCTCGCTGCTCAGCGCACCGTCCTGGACGGTGATGCCGCCCTCGGGCGCGTAGACGAGCTGCTGGCTGGTGGCGGCGGTGGCCGTCACCTTCCAGACGACGGTGTTCGCGTCGATCCACTGCGCCTGCGCCTTGGAGAGGTCGAGGTCACCGCCCGAGCCGACCGACGGGAGCAGGTAGGAGGACTCCCCCGCATTGAGCCACACCTCCTTGCCGTACGTGGCGAAGTCGAGGACGCGGTCGGTGGCGATGTCCTTCTCGTCGCCCTTGTGGACGATGTAGTTCAGCGTCGTCGCGCCGTCCGCGAGCGGCACCTCGAAGATCAAGCCGTACGCGTCCTTGCCGGTGGGCTTGAGCGGCTTCGACCAGTCGGTGGGGTTGGCGGCACCCGTCCAGGTGTGCAGGCCCCAGCCGTCGTAGTCGCCGTCCGCGCGGTGGACGTGGATCACGGCCTTCTTCTCGTCCTGCGGCGGATAGACCCCATCGGGCCTGGCGGTCGCCTGCCCGTCCTTGCCCTGCTCGACCCAGACCTCGCCGGTCCTGGCCAGGTCGACGGTGCGCTGCGGACCGTCGGTGTCGTCACCGTTCTGGAGGGTGTACGTGACGGAACTCGCCCCGTCCGGGACCTTCACCCAGGTGAAGGCGCCGAAGGCGTCCCGGCCGGTGAACTGCCCCGTCGCGGAGCCCGACTTGAGCGTCCAGCCGTCGTAGTCGCCGTCCGCGCGCTTGTAGTGGACGACGGCGTAGTCACGGTCGACCGCCGTCGGCTTCTCGGGCGCGGGCGGCTGCCCCGCCGTCGAGGAGGCGAGGGCGCTCGCGGTGCGTCCGGCGCGGTCCACCACGACAGCCTTGTACCGCAGCGTCGTCCCGGCCTCCACCGTGTCGGGGAGGTACTGGGTGATCCGGTACGGGGCGTGGTCGACGGAGCCGAGCGTCTTCCAGGCGCCGTTGCCCACCTGCGCGGCGAAGACGACGCGCGCGGAGGCGGTGGTGCCCGGGTCGGCGGAGAGGGTGACCGTGCCGGTGGCGCCGGCGGCGGGGGCCTTCAGGGTCAGCGCGGGCTTCGCGGCGGGCGCCGGGAGCTTGCCGTCGGCGCGCAGGACCAGTGATGACAGGGCCGGGACCGTCACCTCGACGGAGCCGCCGGACGCCTTGACCGTGCCCGAACCGCCGTACAGCGCATGGAACTTCGCGGACTCGACGGGCAGCGTCACCGTCTTCGCGGTCGTCGCGTTGTTGACCGCCACGACGTACTCGCGGTCCGCGCCCGTACGGGAGAAGGCGTACACCGAGTCCTTGGCGTACAGCTCCTTCTGGGTTCCGTCGGCGAGCGCCGGGTTGTCCTTGCGGAGCTTGGAGAGCGCGGCGATCGCCTTGTAGAGCGGGTGCCGGGTGTCGTAGGCGTCGTCGGCGTGGGTGCGGGCGGTGCCGATCTCGTCGTCGTCGAGGTAGTCGGCGACCTTCGAGGCGAACATCGTCTGCCGGGCGTCCTTGTCGCCGCCGGGGCCGGTGAAGCCCTGCTCGTCGCCGTAGTAGACGACGGGGTTGCCGCGCGAGAGGAACATGACCTCGTTGGCCAGCTTGTCGCGGCGCAGCAGCTCGGCGTCGGACGCCTGCGGGTTGTCGGCTTTCAGGAAGCTGCCGATGCGGCCCATGTCGTGGTTGCCGAGGAACGTGACCTGCTCGTAGGCGTTCGCCTTGTCGGTCGCGTACTTGTAGTCGTCGGCGAACACCTTGGCCAGCTTGTCGGCCGTCGCGCCTTGTGAGGCGTAGGCGCGGGCCCCTTCCTGGAAGGGGAAGTCGAGGGTCGCGTCGAGGCGGCCACGGGTGACGTACGGGGAGGTCACGTCGGTGTCGGCGGAGTACACCTCACCGAACATGAAGAAGTCGTCCCGGCCGTGCTTGGCGGCATACGTGTCGAGCGCCGTGGCCCACTGGGTCCAGAAGTCCAGGTCGACATGTTTGACGGTGTCGATGCGGAACCCGTCGATGTCGAAGTCCCGCACCCACGTCTTGTAGATGTCCTCCATGCCCTTGACGACCTCGGGCCGCTCGGTCCACAGGTCGTCGAGGCCGGAGAAGTCGCCGTACGTGGTGGACTCGCCCTCCCAGGTCGAGTCGCCGCGGTTGTGGTACATGGTCGGGTCGTTCAGCCAGGACGGGACCATCTCGCCCGTGTTCTTCGGCGTGTACGGGAACGAGTCCGCGTCGACCTTCGCGGTCACCCCCTTGCTGTCGTCGAAGGGGCGGCCCTCGGTGTCCAGGTAGGGGTAGGCGCCCTTGGGGCGGTAGTTGTACGTCATCTCGGTGTAGTCGACCGTGTCGGCGGTGTGGTTCGTGATGACGTCGAAGAAGACCTTCATGCCCTTGCGGTGGGCCTTGGATATCAGGGTCTTCAGGTCGGCGTTGGTGCCGAAGTGCGGGTCGACCTGGGTGAAGTCGGTGATCCAGTAGCCGTGGTAACCGGCTGAGGCGTTGTCGCCCGTGCCCTGCACCGGCTTGTTCTTGAAGATCGGCGCCAGCCATATCGCGGTGGTGCCGAGGTCCTTGATGTAGTCGAGCCGGTTCGTCAGGCCCTTGAGGTCGCCGCCCTGGTAGAAGCCCTTGTCGGACGGGTCGTAGCCGGTGGCGAGGCGGGTGCCGGTGAGGCCGCCCTTGTCGTTGGACCTGTCCCCGTTGGCGAAGCGGTCGGGGAGGACGAAGTAGTACTGCTCGCGCGTCAGGTCATGGCGCGCGGGCGTGGCGGCCAGCTTCGCGTCCGACGGCGGCGCGGGCGGCGCCGCGGCGCGGGCCGCGAGCGGCTGGGCCAGGGTCAGGACCAGCGCGGCGGCCGCGGTGTACGCGGCGGTCCGTCTGTGGCGTTGCGGTGTGGAGAGGGTGCGGCTCAAGGCGTGAACTCCTCGCGGAGGCGGAAGCTGGGGCTCTTGCGGACATGTCCTTCGGGGGGTGGCTCCGGTCCGCCGCGCGACCGTATCGCTTGCAGGAACTTTGCTGCAAGAGTTCTGCAATGCATAGCAAGAACTTTCAACAGAGTTATTGACGCGGCCTTACGGGCTCCCTCACGCTCTCGGTGCGCCGCCCCCTCAGGGGCCGTCGCAGTCCCCACATGTAGGAGCCGCACATGCACCCGTCCCCCACCGCGCCTTCCCGCAGAAGGCACCGCACCGCCACCGCTCTCGCCGTCGCCGCGCTCGCGCTCGGCGGCGTCGTCACCCTGCCCGCGCAGACCGCGTCCGCCGCCGACACGGGCGTCAAGAACGGCGACGTCATAGCCAACCTGTGGTCGTGGAACTGGAAGTCGGTCGCCAAGGAGTGCACCGACGTCCTCGACCCGGCCGGATACGGCGCCGTGCAGGTCGCCCCGCCCGAGGAGTCCCTCAAGCAGACGAACTACTTCTGGTGGGACGTCTACCAGCCGTACTCGTACAAGCTGGACAGCCGCTTCGGCAGCGCGAGCGACTTCAAGAGCATGATCGACACCTGTCACGCCGCCGGCATCGAGGTCTACACCGACGCCGTCATCAACCACACGGCCGGGCAGACCGGCACCGGCTACGCGGGCACCACCCTCAGCGACAAGTACGACACCCCGGACTACGACCCGGCCGACAGCGACGACTGCAAGAAGACCATCGCCAACTGGTCCGACCAGTACGAGGTGCAGCACTGCGAGCTGCTCGGCATGCCCGACCTCGACACCTCCGAGTCCGCCGTCCGGCAGAAGATCGCCGGCTTCCTCAACAAGCAGATCGACCTCGGGGTCGACGGCTTCCGCGTGGACGCCGCCAAGCACATCGACACCGCCGACATGAAGGCCATCGTGGGCGCCCTGCACACCACGAAGGCGGGCGACGCCCCGTACATCACGCAGGAGGTGTACCCGGGCACCCCGCCCGCCCTCGGCGACTACTACGCCAACGGCGACGTCCTGGACTTCACGTACGCGGCCGCCATGAAGTCCCAGTTCGGCGGTGGCGACATCGCGAACCTGGCGTCGTTCGGCAGCAGTTGGGGCCTGGCGAACGAGGCGAACTCCAACACCTTCGTCACCAACCACGACACCGAGCGCAACGGCTACACGCTCAGCTACAAGGACGGCGCGACGGCGGTCCTCGCCAACGTCTTCCAGCTCGCGCGCGGCTACGGCCGCCCGTCCGTCTACGCCGCCTGGAACTTCTCCCAGAGCGACGAGGCGCCGCCCAACAACGGCGGCTTCGTCACCGACACGAACTGCTCCTCGGGCTGGTCCTGCCTGGACCGCGACACCGCCGTCTCCGGGATCATCGCCTGGCACAACGCGGTCGCGGGCGCCTCCGTCACCAACTGGCAGTCCCCCGCCTCGAACGTCATCGGCTTCGCGCGCGGCACCGGCGGCTTCGTCGCGCTCAACAACTCCTCGTCCGCCCACACCCACACGTACACGACCGGCCTCAAGGACGGCACGTACAAGAACGTGATCAACGGTGGCGCCACCTCCGTCACCGTCTCCGGCGGCAAGGCCACGCTCACCGTCCCGGCGAAGGGCGCGGTCGCGTTCTACGACGGCTCGTACATCTGCACCGTGAACTGCGGCGGTGGCAACGACGGCGGGAACGGCACCACCACCGTCACCGCCTCCTTCAACGCGTACGCGCCCACCACCTCCGGCACCGACGTCTACGTGGTCGGGTCCGCCCCGGCGCTCGGCTCCTGGAACACGGCGAACGCGGTGAAGCTCTCCGCCACCGGCTACCCCGTCTGGAAGAAGGACATCGCCGTCCCGGCCTCGTCCGCGATCGAGTACAAGTACCTGAAGAAGGACTCCGCCGGGAACGTCACCTGGGAGTCCAACGCCAACCGCAAGCTGACCACCGGCACGTCGTCGGCCACCGTCAACAACACCTGGAACGTCGCGGACGCGAGCGCCACCGACGTGCGGTTCGCGGTCAACGCCACGACCACGACCGGCACGAACGTCTACGTCGTCGGGTCGATCCCCTCGCTCGGCTCCTGGAACCCGGCCGACGCGATCCCGCTGTCGTCGGCCACGTACCCCTCCTGGGGCAGCACGGTGATCGTCCCGAAGAACACGTCCTTCACGTACAAGTACCTGAAGAAGGACGCCTCGGGGAACGTGACCTGGGAGTCCGGGGACAACCGGTCCTACACGACCGGCTCGGGCAGCGGCTACACCGCGAGCGACACCTGGAAGTGACCCACGTATGAGGAAGGGGGCCGGTGCGAGAACACCGGCCCCCTTGTCACGTGTGTCTCCGGATCAGACCGTCTCCCACCACACCGTCGTGTCGGCGGGCAGCTCGACCGTGCCGTTCTCGGGCGCCGGCACCGGGCCCGAGGCGAGCAGCGTCCGGCCGGGCGCGGGGACGCGGACCGGGGCGCCGGTCGTGTTGACCGTGCAGGCGAACCCGGGGCGCTCGAAGAAGAGGACGCCCGCGGGCACGTCGTCGCGCCAGGTCACGTCGGCTCCGGCGCCGAGGCCGGGCTGGGCGCGGCGCACGGCGAACGCCGAGCGGTACATCTCCAGCGTCGAGTCCGGGTCGCCGGTCTGCGCCTCGACGCTGAGCGGGCCCCAGGTGTCGGGCTGCGGGAGCCAGCTGCCGCCGCCACCGAAGCCGTACGAGGGTCCGTCCACCGTCCACGGGATCGGCACCCGGCAGCCGTCGCGGAAACCGTCCTGGCCCTGGGCGCGGAAGAACGACGGGTCCTGGCGCACCTCGTCGGGCAGGTCGGTGACGTCGGGCAGGCCCAGCTCCTCGCCCTGGTAGACGTAGGCGGAACCGGGCAGCGCCAGCATCAGCAGTGTGGCAGCGCGGGCGCGGCGCAGGCCGAGCTCGCGGTCGCCGGGGGTGCGGATCTGGGTGCCGCCGGGCGGGTTGGCGTAGCGGGTGGCGTGCCGGGTGACGTCGTGGTTGGACAGGACCCAGGTGGCCGGGGCGCCGACGGGGCGCATGGCGTCGAGGGAGCTGTCGATGATGGTGCGCAGCTCCTTGGCGTCCCAGGGGGCGCCGAGGTACTGGAAGTTGAACGCCTGGTGCAGCTCGTCGGGGCGCACGTAGTTGGCGGTGCGCTCGACGGTCGGGGTCCACGCCTCGGCGACGAAGACGCGCTCGCCGTCGTACTCGTCCAGGATGAGCCGCCACGAGCGGTAGATCTCGTGGACGCCGTCCTGGTCGAAGAAGGGCATGACGTCGTTGCCGAGCAGCTTGAGCTGGTCGTGGGCGCCGAGGTCGGGCAGGCCCTCGGCCTTGACGAGGCCGTGGGCGACGTCGATGCGGAAGCCGTCGACGCCCATGTCGAGCCAGAACCGCAGGATGGAGCGGAACTCGTCGGCTACGGCCGGGTGCTCCCAGTTGAAGTCGGGCTGCTCGGGCGCGAAGAGGTGCAGGTACCACTCGCCGTCGGGCAGCCGGGTCCAGGCGGGGCCGCCGAAGATGGACTCCCAGTCGTTGGGCGGCAGTTCGCCGTCCGGACCCTTGCCGGGGCGGAAGTGGTAGCGCTCGCGCAGCGGCGAGCCGGGGCCCTCGGCGACGGCCCGCTTGAACCATTCGTGCTGGTCGGAGGAGTGGTTGGGCACGAGGTCGACGATGATGCGCAGGCCCAGGGCGTGCGCGTCGCGGATGACCGCGTCGGCGTCGAGGAGGGTGCCGTACATGGGGTCGACGGCCCGGTAGTCGGCGACGTCGTAGCCGCCGTCGGCCTGCGGGGACGCGTAGAACGGGGAGAGCCACACGGCGTCGACGCCGAGGTCGCGCAGGTAGGGCAGGCGGCGGCGGACGCCTTCGAGGTCCCCGGTGCCGTCGCCGTCGCTGTCGGCGAAGCTGCGCGGGTAGACCTGGTAGATGACCGCGTCCCGCCACCAGTCGGTGGTCTCGCGGGTCGTGGTGGCGAACGCCGGGGACTCGTCGGTGGAGTGCTGAGTCATGGTGTCCTTGCTGCGTAAAGGAGCCGGCTGTGGGTCGGTGTGCGTATCGGGTCTGCGTGCGTATCGGGCCTTCAGCCCTTGGTCCCGCCCGCGGTGAGGCCGGTGACCAGGTGCTTCTGGACAAGGTAGAAGAAGGCGGTGACGGGGATGGCGATCAACACCGCGGTGGCGGCCATGAGGTTCCACTGGGCGTCGTGCTCGCTGATGAAGCTCTGCAGGCCGACCGCGAAGGTGTACTTGGCGTCGTCGAGCAGGAACGTCGAGGCGAACGCGACCTCGGCGAACGCGGTGATGAAGGCGTAGAACGCGGCGACCGCGATGCCGGGCTTGGCCAGCGGCAGGATCAGCCGCCAGAACGTGCCGAACGGCGAGAGGCCGTCGATGCGGCCCGCCTCGTCGATGTCGACCGGCACGGTGTCGAAGTAGCCCTTCATCAGCCAGGTGCAATACGGCACGATCGTCGTGCAGTTGACCAGGACGAGGCCCAGGTAGCTGTCGACGAGACCGAGTTCGGAGAAGATCTCGTACATCGGCACGATGAGGACGGCGATGGGGAACGCCTGCGTGAGCAGCAGGACCCACATCAGCGGCCGGTAGCCGGGGAAGCGCATCCGGGAGACGGCGTAGCCGGTCGTGGCGGCGAAGAGGACGCCGACGAGGGTGGTGCCGAGCGCGACGACCAGCGTCGACTTCGTCCAGTCGAGGAAGCCGGTGTGCTGGAGGACGTACGTGTAGTTGTCGAGGGTCGCCTTGGAGGCGATGCCGCCGGGGTGCAGGTAGTCGTCCTTGTCGGGGCCGGCCGACAGGTAGACCAGCCACACGATGGGGAACAGGGCGATGAGGCTCGCGACGGCGAGGACGCCGTGCGACAGGGCGGTCGCGAGCGGACCGCGCTCACCGCGCCGGCGCGCCCGGCGTGCGTTCGACGGGGCGGCCTTCGGCGCGGAGCGCTGCGCGGGGACCTCCGGCGCTGGGGTGGTCGTGGTGCTCATGGTGGTGGCTCCTGCGGCGTCAGACGGCGAGCTGCTCATTGCGCTTCAACCAGCGGTAGTAGAAGGAGGTGAAGACGGTCAGGATCGACAGGAGCAGCACGCCGTAGGCGGCGGACTGCGCGAAGTCCCGCGGCTGCTGGCCGAAGCCGAGGCGGTAAGCCCAGGTGACGAGGATCTGGGCGTCGGGCGCGGTGTTGCCGAACAGCAGGAAGATGATGGCGAACTGGTTGAACGTCCAGATCACGCCGAGCAGGACGACCGTCGAGGAGACCGAGCGCAGGCCCGGCAGGGTGATGTGGCGGAACTGCTGCCAGGCGCTGGCGCCGTCCATCTCGGCGGCCTCGTAGAGCGAGGCGTCGATGGACTGCAGGCCGCCGAGCAGGGAGATCATCATGAAGGGGACGCCGCACCAGGTGTTGACGAGGATCGCGGCGGCCTTCTGGAAGAAGGGGTCCTCCAGCCACTCGGGCTGGGGCAGGTGGAGCGAGCCGAGCGTGGCGTTGATGATGCCCGAGTCCGCGAGCATGATCCGCCAGGCGAAGACGGTGACGAAGGTGGGCACCGCCCACGGCAGGATCAGCATGAGCCGGTAGAAGGTGCGTCCGCGCATCTTCTGGTTGAGCAGGAGGGCGAGGCCGAGCCCGATGCCGTAGTGGAGGGCGACGCAGAGCGCCGTCCACACGATCGTCCAGATGAAGTGCGACCAGAAGCGGTCGTAGGAGGACGGGCCCCACAGGATGTCGGCGTAGTTGTCGAGGCCGATGAACTTGTAGGTGGCGTCGATGTGGTTGACGCCGATGGTGCGGGCGGAGTTGAGGCTGTTGGCGTCGGTGAGCGTCAGGTAGAAGCCCCGTACCAAGGGGTAGCCGACGAGAACGCCGAGGACGATCACCACCGGGGCGATCATGGCGTACGCGTACCAGTACTTGCGGTACGAGTCCTTCAGGCGCCGGATCGGTCCTGGGCGCGGCTCACGGCTCTGGGCAGCCGGTCGTTCGACGGCGATGGTCATGGCGGAGCACCTTCTGGTCAGGTCGACGCCGGCCCGCACCCTCCCCCCGCGGGGCGCGGACCGGCCGAACTACAAGGACGCGTACGTCCCTCGCGTCACTTGCTGAAGTCGGGCACGAGCTTGGTGAAGGAGGCCTCCAGGCTCTTGAGCCCCGCGTCCAGGGACTGCTTGCCGGTGGCGATCTTCGGCAGCTCCTGGTCCATCGGCGTCCACAGCGAGCTGTACTCGGGCAGCTCGGGACGCGGCTGGGCGGCGGAGAGCACCTTCTGGTAGCCGGCGATGCCCGGGTCGGCGGTGACCTTCGCGGTGTAGGCGTCCGCGCGCGTGGGCAGCGTGGAGTTCTTCAGGGCGATCTGCTCCTGCGTCTTCGCCGAGGTCATCCACTTGACGAACTTCAGCGACGCCTCCTGGTGGGCCTTGTCGGAGCCCGCGTAGACGGAGAGGTTGTGGCCGCCGGTCGGGGCGCCCGCCTTGCCGGTCGAACCGGCCGGGACGGTGGCGATGCCCAGGTTGTTCTTGTCCTTGAAGGCCGAGCCCTTGTAGAAGTTGGTGATCTCCCAGGGGCCCTGGATGATCGAGGCGACCTTGCCGTTGACGAAGGCGTCCTGGATGTGGGCGTAGGCGTCGGCGGTGGCGTCGGCCTTGTGCAGGCCCTTGCCGTCGAAGAGGCCCTGCCAGGCGGTGAGGCCCTTCTTGGCCTCGGCGGAGCCGATGGTGATCTTCTTGCCCTCGGCGTCGACGGTGTCGGTGCCCTCGCCGAGGAGGAACGGTTCGGCGTAGTAGCCGGCGGTGGAGGCCCAGTAGCCGTCGGCGCCGGTCTTCTCCTTGACCTTGGCGGCGTCGGCCTTCAGCTCGTCCCAGGTGGTGGGCGCCTTGGTGATGCCGGCCTTCTTGAAGAGGGCCTTGTTGTAGACGAAGGCGAGGGTGTCGGTGACCAGCGGCACGCCGTAGGTCTTGCCCTCGAACTGCGCCTGCTTGATCAGGCTCGCCTGGAACTTGTCCTGCTCGGCGAGGGCCTCGGTGCCGTCGAGCGGCAGCAGGTAGCTCTTCTTCGCGAACGCGGGCGTCCAGCCGACCTCGGCGCGCAGCACGTCCGGGGCGCCGCTCGCACCGGCGGCGGTGTCGAACTTGTTCTGCGCCTGGTCGAAGGGGACGTTGACGTACTTGACCTTGACGTCGGGGTTGGCCTTCTCGAAGTCCTTGACCAACGCCTTGTACGTGGGCGCCTCGTTGGTGGCGTTCGACGTGTCCCACCAGGTGATGGTGGTCGGTCCTGACGCCTTGCCGCCGTCGTCGTCGCTTCCGTTGCACGCCGTCGCCGCGAGCGCGAGGGATGCCACCACCGCGGTGGCCGCTATGCCACGCCGCATGAGATCTCCTTGAGGGTGAATGCCCGTGAGTGGGCGAGGAGTGGTCCCGTCCGCTCCTCCGACCCACTTGCCGGCCGCGCCGTCGCCGCCGCCGGGCGTCAGGAACGTAACAGCGCGGCAAGCCCGGCGAAAGACCTTGCAGCAAAAAATTGCAGCCAAGTTGGCGAGTTATCGCTTCGTGACCCACAAGGGTCCGGAGAAAGCGGGAAGTTCTGCCCGATAATCACCCGTTATGCCTCCTTGCAAGGGTCTGCAAGGTCTTGCCACATGGGGGTGACACGGGGATCATCAGGAGCCTTGCCAGCACGATGTCCCCCCAAGGAGTGCGATGACGCACCTGCCCGCGCAGGCGACCCGGCGACCGGTCCGTACCCCACCCGCGACCGCGCGCCTGGCCGACATCGCCGTGCAGGCGGGCGTCAGCGAGGCGACGGTCAGCCGGGTCCTGAACGGCAAGCCGGGCGTCGCGTCGACCACCCGGCAGTCCGTCCTCGCGGCGCTCGACGTGCTCGGCTACGAGCGGCCCGTGCGGCTGCGGCAGCGCAGCGAGGGGCTGGTCGGCCTGATCACCCCGGAGCTGGAGAACCCGATCTTCCCCGCGCTCGCGCAGACCATCGGGCAGGCGCTGACCCGCCAGGGCTACACCCCGGTCCTCGCCACCCAGACGCCCGGCGGCTCCACCGAGGACGAGCTGACGGAGATGCTCGTCGACCGGGGCGTCACCGGCATCATCTACGTCTCGGGGCTGCACGCCGACACGACGGCGGACATGCAGCGCTACGAGCAGTTGCGCGGCCAGGGCGTGCCGTTCGTCCTCGTCGACGGGTTCTCGCCCAAGGTGCAGGCCCCCTTCATCTCGCCGGACGACCGGGCCGCGATGCAGCTGGCCGTCACCCACCTCGCCGCCCTCGGCCACAGCCGGATCGGGCTCGCGCTCGGCCCGAAGCGGTTCGTGCCGGTGCAGCGGAAGATCGAGGGGTTCGTGCGCACGATGCGGGACCGGCTCGGCGTACACCCGGACGACACCGTGCGCGACCTCGTCCAGCACTCCCTCTACACCCTGGAGGGGGGCCAGGCCGCCGCGTCCGCCCTGATGGACCGCGGCTGTACGGCCGTCGTCTGCGCCAGCGACATGATGGCGCTCGGCGCGATCCGGGCCGCCCGGCAGCGCGGGCTCGAGGTCCCCGACGACATCTCCGTCGTCGGTTTCGACGACTCCCCGCTGATCGCGTTCACCGATCCGCCGCTGACCACGGTGCGCAAGCCCGTGCAGGCGATGGGCCAGGCCGCGGTCCGCGCGGTCCTGGAGGAGATCGGCGGCACCCCTGCCCCGCACACCGAGTTCGTGTTCATGCCCGAACTGGTGGTGCGGGGTTCCACCGCGTCGGGGCCCGGTGTCAACGGCAGACGCTGAGCTTCTCTGAACGGGGCGCCCCCCGTCTCCGTATGCTGCGGTGAGGGCCGGCCTTCACATCCCGAGGCCGGAGAAAACGGGGGCCCGTACGGGAGGCACGCATGGTGCGCAGAGCGCTCCGCTGAGGCGGGCGGTACGGCTGTTTCTTCAGCCGCGCCGTCCGCCTGATCATTTCTCACCTTTCTCAGGCAATCCCTGAATTCCTTTTTATCGAGCACGGAGTGCCGCTTCGCGCTGCCCGAAAATCACCCGGAAAACGCGCCCGCAATTTATTTCCGGACTATTTCGTTCCTGGTTGACAGGGCCGAATCGGCTCGCCAATCCTGGCTGCACCACCGCGATTCCGGAAATTCGCAGAACTCCAATGCCCGGGAAGGGGGGAAACGCCATGAAGAAGATTTCCGTCCGCAAGGCCGGTCCGATCCGTCTGACCACCGCCTGCTACTACCTCTGCGGCGACGCCGCGTAATCCGCTCCACCGCCGGTCGGGGCCGGGCCGCCTTCGGGGCCCGGCTCCGATCCCCGACCCGGGAGGTGCGCCGGATGGGCGCGACCGTATCCCTGCACCGGCTGACCATGGTCGCCGAGGACGACGGCGTGATGGTCGGCCGGCCCGACACCGGCAGCTACGCGGTCTTCCCCGAGGAGGGGGCGCAGGCGCTGCGCAGGCTCGCCGACGGGGAGTCGACCGAGGAGGTCACCGCCTGGTTCGAGCGCGCCTACGGATCGCCGCTCGACCTCGACGACTTCCTGGAGACCCTCGCCGACCTGGGGTTCCTCCGCACGGACGACACCGAAGGCGGCCCCGACGAGGAGCCGCGGGTGCGCTGGCAGCGGCTCGGGCGGGCGGTGTTCTCCTGGCCCGCGTTCCTCGCGTACGGCGTGCTCGTGGGGGTCACGGTGGCCGCCATGGTGCACGACCCGGGGCTGCGGCCCACGTACCACCACGTGTTCTTCACCCACTACGTGTCGCTGATCCCGATCGTCGTCTTCGCCGTCGCCATTCCCTGCATCGTCGTCCACGAGGGATTCCACGCGCTCGCCGGGCGCCGCCTCGGACTCCCCTCCACGCTCGGGCTCGGGCGAAGGCTCTACTACCTCGTCGCCGAGACCCGGCTCGATTCGCTGCTCAGCGTGGAGCGCAAGAAACGCTATCTGCCGTTCTGCGCGGGCATGATCGCCGACATTCTGCTGTTGTGCGGACTCACCCTTCTCTCCGCCGCTCTCGACGGACTCGGCTTTCCGGCGTGGATCCACAAACTCTGCCTCGCCGTCGCCTTCACCTGTGTCCTGCGCCTCATCTGGCAATTCCTGTTCTATCTGGAGACCGACATCTATTACGTGCTGACCACCGCGACCGGGTGCACGGATCTGCAGAACGCGACGCGGTTCAGGCTGCGCACCGGACTGCGCAAACTCGCGCGCCGGAAGCCGCCCGTCCCCGACACCGAGTGGTCGCCGCGCGACCACGCCGTGGCGCGCTGGTACGCACCACTGCTCGTCACCGGGTACGGGTTCTCGCTGGCCTCGCTCCTGTGGGCGGGGCTGCCGACCGCGCTGCACTTCTGGTCGACCGTCACCGGCCGGCTGAGCGGCGGGGACACCCCGTTCTGGGACCTGGTCGACGCCGCCGGCTTCCTCGCCCTGTCCGGACTGCAGATCGGGCTGCTCGTCCACGTCACCCTGCGGGACCGGCGCGCCCGGTCCCGGACCACCGCACCACAAGGAGCCCTGACATGACCGCAACTCCCACGACCCCGCTGTCCACCCGGCACTGGTGGCTCGACGCCGGCGCCGAGGCCACGGACGGTGAGCCGCCGCCCAGGGCCCGGCTCCAGGTGCGCTGCCACCGCCGGTTGCGGGGGCCCTTCACCGCCGCGCACTTCCTGCTGCACCAGGCCGTGCCCCAACTGGTCGAACGCGACACGGAGTTGGTGGCCTCCGCCCGGGCCCTGGAGATCGAGTCGATCGCGCCCGAGCTGATGGCGATCGTGCCGACGCCGCCGCAGACCCTCACCAACCTCGCCTCCGCCACCGAGCGCACCCGCTTCTATCCGGCGACCCGCGCCCTGCGCATCGCCCACGGCGTCGCCGAACTCCTCATGGACTGGGCCCGCTCCGCCCACCCCGGCGGCCTCACCCTCGCCTTCCGCGGCCTGGACGACGCCGACCCCACCGACCGCGATCTCGTCGCCGTACTGCTGCGGCGCTGCGACCCGGCCGTGCTCACCGTGGTCGTGGACGGCGCGGGGGCCGCCTCCGACCTGCTGGGCAAGGCCCTGGCCGCGTACGCGCACCGGGCGCCCCGGCTCCCCGTCGTCGATGCCGCGCTGCTGCCCGACACCGACCTCGCCCAGCTCTACATCGACTCCGACGGCACCAGCGAGGACCCCCGGCTGCTGCGCGCCTACGACGCGCTGCCCGCCGACGAGCGCGCCCGCCGCCACACCGCACGCGCCGCGCTCCTCGCCGCCCGCGACGAACCGACCCTGCGGCTCGCCGCGATCCCCTACCACCTGGAGCACGGCACCGACCCGGCGGGCGCGGGCGTCGAGGCGATCGTCGAGGCCGTCACCACCTGCTTCAACAAGGGGTTCTACGAGGCCGTCATCAACCTCGCGCTGCGCGGCCGGGCCCTGCTCGACGAGGCCGCGCCGACCCGTACGTACTGGAACCTGACGCACAAGATCGGCGCGTGCCTGTGCTACCTGGGCCGCGGCCACGACGCGTTCCCCTACTTCGAGGAGATGCGGCGCGGCTCCACCTCGCCCGACGTCCACATGGGCACCGCCTACCTCATGGCGATGCTCTACACGCGGTTCCTGCCCAAGGAGGACCACGACGAGGACCGCGCCCTGGCCTGGGTCAACACCGCCATCTCGATCGCGGACGTCCACCCGGACCCGCACAAGCGCGTCCTGGTGCGGGCGTTCATGCGCAACGCGCGCGCCCTGGTCGAGCTGCACCGCGGCGACGTCGACGGATCGCTCGCCCTGGTCGACGAGGCGATGGCGATCACCGACGCCGACTTCGGCCCGCACGAGCAGCTCCTGCACCGCTCCGTCCTGCTCTACAACCGGGCCCAGGTGCGCGGCGCCCGCCGCGACCACCAGGCGTCCCTCGCCGACTACGACGAGGTGATCCGCCGCGACCCGGACTACGGGGACTACTACTTCGAGCGGGCCGCCCAGCACCGGGCCCTCGGCGACCACCGCTCCGCGCTCGCGGACTACGCGGCGGCGATCCGGCTGACCCCGCCCTTCTACGAGGCGCACTTCAACCGGGCCGACCTGCTGCGCGAACTCGGCGACGACGCGGGCGCGCTGCGCGACCTCGACATCGCCCTCGACCTCGAACCGGACCACGTGGACTCCCTGGTGCACCGCTCCGACCTGCACCTGGCCCGGGGTGACCTCGACAAGGCCGCCGCCGACATCGGCCACGGTCTGTCCCTGGCCCCCGCCAACGCCCAACTCCTCGCCGCGCAGGGCGCCCTGCTCGCCGAGACCGGCGACGCCGACGCCGCGTACGACAGCTACTCGGCGGCGCTGCGGGCCGACGCGCTGTGCGTCGCGGCGTGGGCCAACCGCGCGGTGCTCGCCTTCGAGGCGGGCCGCGCCGACTCCGCCGTCAAGGACCTGGACGCGGCGCTCGCGCTCACCGACGACGCCGAGCTGCGGGCCAACCGGGCCGTGGCGCTCCAGGCGCTCGGCGAGCACCGGCGGGCCGTCGCCGACCTGGACGCCGCCCTGGCGGAGACCGGCGGCGGTGCCGACCCGGAGCTGCTGTACCTGCGCGGGGTCAGCCGCTTCGCCCTCGGCGACGAGAGCGGGGGCCGCGCGGACTGGGCGGCGCACAGCGCGGCGTACGCCACGGCGGACGCCTCCCCGCACGCCGAGGAGGTCCGGGCGCGCTTCGGGGCCGTTCCGCGCGAGGGGGCGGCGTGAGCCGGACCGATGGATCCCGGCGGCTCCAGCCGGTACCGGCCGCGGGCCCCGTCGAGCCGGCCGGGGCGGACCTCGTGCGGTCCGTCCTGCGCCGGCACGCCAAGGGCGTCGCCGTGGTGACCGTCGGCGGGGAGCCGCCGACCGGGTTCTGCGTGACGTCGCTGGCCTCGCTCTCCCTGGACCCGCCGCTCTTGTCGTTCACGGTCGGCCTGCGCTCGGCGTCGTGGACCGCCGTGCGGGGCGCGACCTGGGTGATGGTGCAGCTCCTCGCCGAGGGCCAGGAGGAGGTGGCGCGGACCTTCGCGGGCCCGCGCCAGGGCCGGTTCGGCGCGGACACGTCCTGGCACCGGGACCCGCTGGGCCTGCCCGCGCTCGACGGCGTCCTCGCCCGGTTCGTCCTGACGCCGGTCAGCTTCCGGCCGGTCGGCGACCACGCGCTCGTCATCGGGCTCGTGGTGCGCGCGGCCCGGGTCGCGGAGGCGACGGGCCCGCTGGTCCACCACGACGGCGACTTCGTCGGCCTCGACCGGGCATCCGGTCCGCGCTGAGCGGCACCTACGGGCCATTGGTACTGTCGGCCATGATCGACCACGTACCGAAGGGGCCCGTACGCGCATGGCCGTGGACCAGCTCGACACCCGTATCCTGCGCCTGCTCCTGGAACAACCCCGGACCAGCGTCCGCGAGTACGCCCGCATCCTCGGCGTCGCGCGCGGCACGCTCCAGGCGCGGCTCGACCGGCTCGAACGGGACGGTGTGATCACGGGCGTGGCCCCGTCCCTCTCCCCCGCCGCCCTCGGCCACCCGGTGCTCGCCTTCGTGCACATCGAGGTGACGCAGGGCCATCTCGGCGACGTCGGGGACGCCCTCGCGCAGGTCCCGGAGATCATCGAGGCGCACTCGATCACCGGCGGCGGCGATCTGCTCGCCCGCGTGGCGGCCCGCGACGCCGGTCATCTGGAGGACGTGGTCCAGCAGCTCAACCGGTTGCCCGGAGTGGTCCGCACCCGCACCGAGGTGGCGCTGCGCGAGCGCGTCCCGCACCGGCTGCTGCCGCTGGTGGAGGCGGTCGGGAAGGCGGCGGCCACGGAGCGCGGCTGACGTTTCCGCCCGCGCTCGTCCTGGCCGCCCGTCCTGCATGCTGAGGGCATGAACACCCCGCACCCCTTCGGTTCCACCGCGATCGTCTTCGACCTCGACGGCACGCTCGTCGACAGCGAACCCAATTACTACAGGGCGTCGGTCGCCACCCTGGCCCGCTACGGCGTCGAGGACTTCAGCTGGGCCGACCACGAGACGTACGTCGGCATCTCCACCGCGGAGACCATCGGCCTGTGGAAGCGGCGCTACGGCATCGACGCCCCGGCCGACGAGATCCTCGCCGACAAGACCGCCCGCTATCTGGAGCTGGCCCGCGCCGGCACGACCGTCTTCCCGCAGATGCGGCTGTTCGTGGAGCGGCTGCACGAGGCGGGTGTGCCGATGATCGTGGCGTCGGGTTCGTCGCGGGACGCCATCGGGTCGATCCTGACCGGCACCGGCCTCGCGTCGATGCTGACCCAGTACGTGTCGGCGGACGAGGTCGCGCACGGAAAACCGGCTCCCGACGTGTTCCTGGAGGCGGCGCGCCGGCTCGGCGTGGACCCGGCGCGGTGTGTCGTCCTGGAGGACGCGGCGCCCGGCGCCGCCGCCGCGCACGCGGCGGGGATGCGGTGCATCGCGGTGCCGTACGTCGCGGCGCAGGCCGACGACCCGGCGTTCACCACGGTGGACCTGCTGTTCAAGGGCGGGCAGGAGGAGTTCACGGCGCGCGCGGCGTGCGAGTGGCTGGAGCGTTCGGCGGGCGTTCAGCCGTGATTGACGTCCTCGGCGGCGTCCATGAGCATGTCCGCACCCGGTCATCCGTCGGGGTCCAAGGTTCCGGAGGGGCTCATGGGGTCTGCCGCCGTACTCGTCGCCAACCGCGGGGAGATCGCCGTACGGATCCTGCGGGCCGCCGCCGGTCTCGGCCTGCGCACCGTCGCGGTGCGCGAACCCGGTGACGAGGCGCACGTCCGCCTCGCCGACGAGACCGTGCCGCTGGCGGCGGGCGGCTACCTGGACGCGGCGGCGCTCGTGACCGCCGCGCGCCGCACGGGCTGTACGTATCTGCACCCCGGCTACGGCTTCCTCAGCGAGTCGGCGGCGCTCGCCCGCGCCTGCGCCGGGGCGGGCGTCGTCTTCGTCGGCCCTTCGCCCGAGGTCCTCGACCTGTTCGGGGACAAGGCGCGGGCCCGCGCGCTCGCGGCGGAGGCCGGGGTGCCGGTCCTTCCCGGCACGGACGGCGACACGACCCGTCAGCAGGCGCGGGCGTTCCTCGCGGACGGCCCCGTGATGGTGAAGGCGGTCGGCGGGGGCGGCGGTCGCGGCCTGCGGATCGCGCGGACGGCTGGGGAGCTGGACGAGGCGTGGGAGCGGTGCGGCTCCGAGGCGCGGGCGGGCTTCGGGCGGGCCGGGTTGTACGTGGAGCGGCTGTGGGAGGGTGCCCGCCACATCGAGGTGCAGGTCGTCGCGGACGGGGCTGGCGAGACCCGGCATCTGTGGGAGCGGGACTGCAGCGCCCAGCGACGCCACCAGAAGCTCCTTGAGATCGCCCCGGCGCCCGCGCTCGACCCGGCGGTGCGCGAGGGGCTGCTCGACAGCGCGCTGCGGCTCGCGCGAGCCGCCCGTTACGAGGGTCTGGGCACGGTCGAGTTCCTCGTACGGGGTGAGGAGTTCGTGTTCATCGAGGCGAACCCGCGGCTCCAGGTGGAGCACACGGTGACGGAGCAGGTGACCGGGGTCGACCTGGTCGCGGCGCAGTTGCGGATCGCCGCGGGCGAGCGCCTCGCCGATCTGGGGCTGGCCGGTGAGCCCCCGGCGCCGCGTGGCTTCGCCGTGCAGGTGCGGGTGAGCGCGGAGTCGGCCGGGCGGATCACACGGTTCGACGTGCCGACCGGCCCGGGCGTCCGGGTGGACACGGCGGCGCGGACCGGGACGGAGGTCGGGACGCGGTACGACCCCCTGCTCGCCAAGGTGGTGACCCACGCGGCGGACGGGACGTTCGAGGCGGCGTGCGCGCGGGCGCGGCGGGCGCTGGACGAGTTCGGGGTCGAGGGCGTACGGACGTCCCTGCCGTTGCTGCGGGCGGTGCTCGACCATCCGGGCCTCACCGGCGGCGGCTTCGACACCGGGTTCGTGGAACGGCACTTCGCCGGGTCGGCGGCACCGGAACGGACCGGTGACGCGGGGGCGGTGACGGCCCCGATGAGCGGCACGGTCGTCGCGGTCGAGGCGGAGCCCGGCCGGGCGGTGGCGGCGGGGGCCGCACTGGTCGTCCTGGAGGCGATGAAGATGGAGCACGTCGTGCGCGCGGAGCACTCCGGTGTCGTACGGGCCGTGCACGCGCGCGTGGGCGAGATCGTGGCGGAGGGCGCCGCGCTGGTGCGCGTGGACGCGGCGGAGGGCGGACCGGTGGCCGAGGAGGTCGTCGCGGAGGCCGATCCGGAGGCGATCCGCGACGATCTCGCCGAGGTCCGGGCGAGGCACGCGCACGGGCTCGACGCCCACCGACCGGAGGCGGTCGCCAAGCGGCACGCCGCCGGGCGCCGCACCGCCCGCGAGAACATCGACGACCTCTGCGACCCGGGCACGTTCACCGAGTTCGGCGCGCTCGCCGTCGCGGCGCAGCGGCGGCGCAGGACGCTCGACGACCTGATCCGGTCCACGCCCGCCGACGGCATGGTCACCGGCACCGGGCGGATCGGCGGCGCGCCCGTCGTCGCGATGTCGTACGACTACACCGTGCTCGCCGGGACGCAGGGCCTCAACAACCACCGCAAGACCGACCGGATGCTGCACATAGCCGAGGAGCGGGGGCTGCCGGTGGTGCTGTTCGCGGAGGGCGGCGGCGGACGGCCCGGTGACACGGACACCACGTCGGTCGCCGGTCTGCACGTGACGACGTTCCAGCGGATGGCGCGCCTCAGCGGCCGGGTGCCGCTGGTCGGCATCGCGTCGGGCCGATGCTTCGCGGGGAACGCGGCGCTGCTCGGCTGCTGCGACGTCGTCATCGCGACGCCCGAGGCGACCATCGGCATGGGCGGCCCCGCCATGATCGAGGGCGGTGGGCTCGGCGTGTTCCGGCCGGAGGAAGTCGGCCCGCTCTCCGTGCAGGTGCCGAACGGGGTCGTCGACCTGCCCGTCGCCGACGAGGCCGGGGCGGTGCGGGCGGCCCGGACGTATCTCTCGTACTTCCAGGGGGCGAAGGACGACTGGGACGCGCCCGACCAGCGGCTGCTGCGGCATGCCGTGCCCGCGAACCGGCGGCGCGCCTACGACGTACGGACCGCGATCGCCGGGCTCGCCGACACGGGTTCCGTCATGGAGCTGCGGCGCGGCTTCGGCGTCGGGATCGTCACCTCCCTGGTCCGGGTCGAGGGCCGGCCGATGGGGCTGATCGCGAACGACCCCGGGCATCTGGGCGGCGCGATCGACCGGGACGCCGCCGACAAGGCCGCGCGGTTCCTGCGGCTGTGCGAGACGTTCGGCCTCCCCATCGTCTCGTTGTGCGACACGCCGGGATTCATGGTCGGCCCGGACGCCGAACGCACCGGCACCGTCCGGCAGTTCGCCGATCTGTTCGTCGCGGGGGCGCGGCTCACCGTGCCGCTGGTCTGCCTGGTGCTGCGCAAGGCGTACGGGCTCGGCGCGATGGCGATGATGGGCGGTTCGACGCGGGCGCCGCTGGCGACGGCGGCCTGGCCGAGCGGGGAGTTCGGCGGGATGGGTCTGGAGGGCGCGGTCCGGCTCGGCCACCGGCGCGAACTGGAGGCGATCGAGGACCCGGCCGAGCGGGAGCGGGCGTTCGCGGCGCGCGTCGCCGAGCTGTACGAGCACGGCAAGGCGGTGAACGCGGCGGCCGCCCTGGAGATCGACGCGGTGATCGACCCGGCGGAGTCACGGAGCTGGCTCCTTGCCGCGCTCGGCCCCGACACGCGGGCGCCCGGGCGTCTTTGAGCGGTGCGCCGGACGGGTACCCGAACGATCATGCGAATCAGTGTGGTGGATGTCGGATCGAACACGGTGCGCCTCGCGGTCGCGGACGCGCGGGACGGCGCGCCGCTGCCGGTGCACACGGCCAAGCGCAGACTGCGCCTGGCCGAGGAGGTCGACGGCGAGCGAAGACTCGGGCCGCGCGCCGTGGAGCGGATCGTCGAGGCGGTCGGGGACGCCTGCGCGGAGGCCGGGCGGTGGGGCAGCGACGAGCCGTTCGCCTTCGCCACGGCCATCGTGCGCGACGCGCCCAACCGGGACGAGGTCCTGCGCGCCGTCGAGGAGGGCACGGGCGCGCGGCTTCGGGTGCTGCCCGGTGAGGTGGAGGCCGAGCTGACGTTCCTCGCGGCGCGCCGCTGGATGGGGTGGCGGGCCGGGCCGCTCGGGGTGCTCGACATCGGCGGCGGGACGCTGGAGGTCGCCTTCGGCCGTGGTCGCCTGCCGGACTTCGCGATCTCGCTGCCGCTGGGCGCGCGGCGGCTGACCCGCGAGCACCTGTCCGGCGCCGACGTGCCGACGGAGGCGGAGCTGAAGGAGTTGCGCCGGTACGTGCGCCACTCGCTGCGCGACGTCGCGGCGCGGGTCCGCTGGGAGGGGCCGGTCACGATGACGGCGACCTCCCGCACGTTCACGCAGCTCGCCCGGTTGTGCGGGGCGCCCGCGGGGCGGCACGGCCCGTTCGTCGGCCGGACCCTCACGCGCAAGGCGCTGCGCTCCGCCGTCGGCCGGCTGGCGGCCCTGCCCGCCGCGCGCCGGGCCGAGCTGCCCGGGATCTCGGCGCCGCGCGCGTCGCAGTCCCTGGCGGGCGCGCTCGTCGGGCACACGGCGATGAAGCTGATGAACATCCGCGAGCTGACGATCTGCCCGTGGGCGATCCGCGAGGGCATCCTGCTGCGGCGCATCGAGGGCGACAAGGACTGGTGGTACGGGGAGCCGCGACAGACGCCCGCGGGGGCGAAGCTGCGGCTCGCCGGGCGCTGAACGGGCCGCGGGCGGGGTGATGTTCGCCATGAACGGGGCGGGTCGGTTGTGGCGCGGCGTCGGAGCTGGTCAGCTTGGTTTTTCAGCCCCGAGGAGCGCGTTGGAGGCCCCTTGTTCACCTCCGTGGACGATGTCACCGCACGTCTGGCCGAAACCGGCTATCTGGCCTCGCCCGCCGTCGCGACCACCGTGTTCCTCGCGGCCCGGCTCGGCAAGCCGCTGCTCGTCGAGGGCCCGGCGGGCGTCGGCAAGACGGAGCTGGCCAAGGCTGTCGCCGCGATCAGCGCCGCCCGCCTGATCCGCCTCCAGTGCTACGAGGGCGTCGACGAGGCACGGGCGCTGTACGAGTGGAACCACGCCAAGCAGCTCCTGCGCATCACGGCGGGCCGCGACGAGTCGTGGGACCAGACGCGCACGGACATCTTCAGCGAGGAGTTCCTGCTCTCGCGCCCGCTGCTCACCGCGATCCGGGGCGACGACGCGAAGGTCCTCCTCATCGACGAGATGGACAAGGCGGACGTGGAGGTGGAGGGCCTGCTCCTCGAAGTCCTCTCCGACTTCCAGGTGACGGTGCCCGAACTGGGCACCATCAGCGCCACCCGCCGCCCCTTCACCGTCCTCACCTCGAACGCCAGCCGTGAGCTGTCGGAGGCGCTGCGCCGCCGCTGCCTCTTCCTGCACATCGGCTTCCCCGAGGAGGAGTTGGAGCGCCGGCTCGTCGCGCTGAAGGTGCCCGACCTCGACGAGGTGCTCGCGCACTCCCTGGTCCGGGTGGTGGGCGCGCTGCGCGCGATGGACCTGCGCAAGGTGCCGTCGGTCGCCGAGACGGTCGACTGGGCGCGCACGCTGCTCGCCCTCGGCGCGGACCGCCTGGACGAGGAGGTCGTACGGCAGTCCCTCGGGGTCGTCCTCAAGCACCAGGAGGACGTGCAGAAGGCGACGGCCAAGCTCGACCTGGACGCGGTGTGAGCACCGGGTCCGCCTCGGTCGCTGACCGGGTCACCTCCCTCGTACGGGCGTTGCGCACGCACGGCGTCCGGATCGGGACCGGTGAGAGCGTGGACGCCGCGCGGGCCGTCGCCGCGCTCGGCCTCGACCGGCGCGAGCATCTGCGCGAGGGCCTGGCCGCCGCGCTCCTGCACGACCAGAGCCAGCGCGCCGTCTTCGACCCGGTCTTCGACCTGTACTTCCCGCGCACCGTGGACGCGCCTCCCTCGTCGGACGGCGCCTTCGACCGCGCCGGTCTGCGGGAACGGCTCGCGGAAGCCATCGCCGCGCACGACCGGGCGGCCATGGAGCGCCTCGCCGCCGAGGCCGTCGACCGGCTCGGCCGCTACGACGCCGACGGCTTCTCCTCGATGCAGACCCTCGACCGGCTCCGCCCGCAGACCCTCCTCGCCGGGATCATGGCCGGTGTGCGGGGCGGCGAGGGCTCCGGCGGCGCGTTCACCGACCGCATCGAGGCCGACGAGATCCGCCGCCGCATCGAGGAGTTCCGCGAACAGGTCCGCGCGGAGGCGCGGCGCCGGGTCGCCGAGCGGCGCGGCACCGACGAGATGGCCCGCCGCGTCCCCGTACGGACCCCGGACCGCACCCCGTTCCTCTACGCGGGCCGCGACCAGCTCGCCGAACTGCGCAGGACCGTGCACCCGCTGGCCCGCAAACTGGCCACGCGTCTCGCCGCGCGCAGGCGCCGGGCCGCGCGCGGCCACATCGATCTGCGCCGCACGCTGCGCGGTTCGCTGTCCACGGGCGGCGTCCCGATGCGCCCGGTGCTCCGCAAGCGCCGCAAGGCCCGGCCCGAACTGGTCCTGCTCTGCGACGTGTCGGGCTCCGTCGCCGGGTTCGCGAACTTCACGATGCTGCTCGTGCAGGCGCTGCACGACGAGTTCAGCAAGGTCCGCGTCTTCGCCTTCGTCAACAGGATCGACGAGGTCACCGACCTCATCGCCCGGGGCACCGCCGACCCGGAGGGCCTGGGCGCCCGCATCACCGCCGAGGCGACGGTCACCGGCTGGCACGGCAGCAGCGACTACGCCACCGCTCTCGGCGAGTTCGTCGAGCGGTACGAGGCTGTCGTCACCCCGCGCGCCTCGGTCTTCATCCTGGGCGACGCCCGCACCAACCAGATGGACCCGAACGTCCCGGCCCTGCGCCGCATCGCCCGCGCGGCCCGGCGCGTGCACTGGCTCAACCCGGAGCAGCGCTCGCTGTGGGACACGGGGGACTCGGCGGCGGGCGCGTACGGGGAGGTCGTGGCGATGCACGAGTGCCGTACAGCCCGGCAGATGAGCGCGCTGATCGGCCGGTTGCTCCCGGTCTAGGCGGGCTCGCCCAGCCAGGTGAGCGCCGCGACCACCAGCGCCTCCACGCCGGTGCTCAGGGTCGGCTCGATCAGCGGCGCGAAGTGCGGGGAGTGGTTGCCGGGCAGCTTGTCGAGACGGCCCTCCTGGAGCGCGCCGAGCACGGTCGTCGTCTCCAGGCCGCCCCAGAACCAGAACACGGTCGGCACGCCGAGCGCCTCGCCGAACACCCCGACATCCTCGCTCGCGTTGACCTGCGGCATCGGCATGAGGCGTTCCTGACCGAAGTGCGCGGCGAACGCGGCCACCGTGGCCTGTGTCTTCTCCGGGTCGCTGACGAGGGCAGGCGCGCTGGCCCGCCAGTGGAAGTCGGGCTCGGCGGTGGCGGCGCTGGCCTGCGACTCCGCGCGCACGACCCGTTCCACGGCCTCGCGCACCTGGGTGCGGACCTGCGGGGTGTAGGCCCGGATATTGACGCCGAGTTCGGCGGTGGCCGGGATGATGTTCTCCTTCGTCCCGGCCTGGAGGCGGCCGACGGTGACGACGGCGGTCTCGGCGGGCGGCACCTCGCGGCTGACGATGCCCTGGAGCCGGGTGACGACGTTCGCGGCCATCAGGACGGGGTCCACGGACGCCTCGGGGCGCGAGCCGTGCGCGCCGCGCCCGTGCAGGGTGATGTCGACGGAGTCGGAGGCCGCCATGACCGGGCCCGTGCCGTAGCCGATGAATCCGGCGGGCAGCGGGCCGACGTGCTGGCCGAGGACGATCTCCGGCTTGGGGAAGCGCTCGAAGAGACCGGCGGCGACCATGTCGCGGGCGCCGCGCACCAGTTCCTCGGCGGGCTGGAACACCACGAGGAGCGTCCCCGACCACTGGTCGCGGGCCTGTGCGAGCAGGGTGGCGGCGCCGGTCAGGCAGGTGGCGTGCATGTCGTGGCCGCAGGCGTGCGCCACCGGTACCTCGCGCCCGTCGGCGTCGACGCCGCGGACCCGGCTCGCGTAGGGCAGGTCCGTCAGCTCCTCGACGGGCAGGGCGTCGATGTCGGCGCGGAGCATGACGACGGGCCCCTCGCCGTTGCGCACGAGGCCGACGACGCCGGTCCCGCCGATGTGCTCGGCGACCTCGTCGAAGCCGGCCGCGCGCAGCCGCCGCGCGAGCAGGTCCGCCGTCCGGGTCTCCTGGAGCGACAGCTCGGGGTGCTCGTGCAGGTCCCGGTAGAGGGCGGCCAGGTCGTCCTGGAGCGCGGTCAGCCCCGCGGTCACCGTCTGTGTCATGTTCCGGCCCTCCTCGCCTGCCGACGGGGGCGCGGCGCCCCCGTGATGATCATGTCACCATCTCCGCAAGGGGCCACTGCGCACCCGGCGGGGGCCGTCCGGCCCTTGTCGCGCCGGGACCGTACGGCCCATGGTTGAGGGATCTCTCCCCGCACTTCCCATCCGCCTCCTACGCAAGAGACCGGCAACGGGTCGGCCGTGGCCCCGCCGCCCGCCCCGCGCGCCGGGCGGGCGCTACGTGGATCAGCCCACAAGGACGGTGCCATGCCGACGGAACTGAGGGTCCTGCTCGTGGACAACCACGAGGAGTCGCTCTACGCCCTGGAGAACGCGCTGCGCCCGCTCGGCTGTCCCACCGAGCGGGCGCAGAGCGGCGAGGAGGCGCTCAAGGCGGTCCTGCGCGGCGGCATCGACCTCGTCATCCTGGACGTGGTCATGCCGGGCCTGACCGGTGTCGAGGTCGCCCGTCACCTGCACCGACTCGACCAGACGGCCGACATCCCCGTCATCCTGCTGACGGGGCTCGTGGGCCACACCAACCTCGCCGAGCAGGCGTACGAACTGCAGGTGACGGACATCCTCACCAAGCCCCTCGACCCCTGGCTGCTGCGCGTCAAGGTCGCCTCTCATCTGCGCTACCTGAGCCGTATCAGGGAGCTGGAGAGCGGCGCGGAGCGGGAGTCGCGCGCGGCGCGCAACGGTGCGGCGAAGGCCCGCATGGGGCGGGGTCAGTGAGCGTGGATCGGCCCCCGCTCCCCCGCGAGCGGCGCCCCGGTGCCGCCGCGCCGCACCGCGACGATCTCCGCGCCGATCGACACGGCTGTCTCCTCGGGCGTACGGCCGCCGAGGTCGAGGCCGATCGGTGAGCGGAGCCGGGCCAGTTCGGTGTCGGTGAGCCCGGCCTCGCGCAGTCGCTGCGCGCGGTCCTCGTGCGTGCGGCGCGAGCCCATGGCGCCGACGTAGGCGACGGGCAGCCGCAGCGCCACCTCCAGCAGGGGCACGTCGAACTTGGCGTCGTGCGTGAGGACGCAGAGCACGGTGCGCTCGTCCGTACGGGTGGAGCGGAGGTAGCGGTCGGGCCACTCCACCACCACCTCGTCGGCCTCGGGGAAGCGGGCCCGGGTCGCGAAGACGCCGCGCGCGTCGCACAGCGTCACGTGGAAGCCGAGCAGCTTGCCCACGCGCACCAGGGCGCCCGCGAAGTCCACCGCGCCGAACACGATCATCCGGGCGGGCGGCACGCTCGACTCGACGAACAGGGTGACGTCGCCGCCGCACCGCGCCGAGCTCTCCGGCACTTCGCAGAGCCCGGTCGTGCCGAGGTCGAGCAGGGCGCGGGCCTGCGCGGCGAGGCCGGGGTCGTCGCCGGAGCCGAGCGCGCTCTCGTAGGAGCCGTCGGGCCGCACCAGCAACAGGCCGCCGCTGTCCGGGAGTTGCCCGGGGCCGTCGAGCACGCGCGCGAGGGCCACCGTCTCGCCCTGCGCGGCTGCGGCGAGCGCCGCCTCCACGACCGGGCGGGACGCCGAGCCCGCACGGACCGGGACGACGTGCACCTCGACGGCGCCGCCGCAGGTGAGGCCCACGGCGAACGCGTCGTCGTCGCTGTATCCGAACCGCTCCCTGCGCGGCGCTCCGTCGGCGAGCGCCTCGACGCACAGCTCGTAGACGGCGCCCTCGACGCAGCCGCCGGAGACGGAGCCGATGACCTCCCCGGCGGTGTCGACGGCGAGGGCCGCGCCGGGCGGCCGGGGCGCGCTGCCGCTCACCGAGACGACGGTGGCGACAGCGAACTCCCGGCCTTGCGCGACCCACGCGCTCAGCTCGGCGGCGAGATCAAGCATCCGGGCCCGTTCCCTCGCGCCGCGCCTCGCCGAGCAGGACCCGGTCGGGGCGGATCGGCAGGTCGCGGTGGCGGACGCCGGTCGCGTGCCACACCGCGTTGGCGATGGCGGCGGCCGTGCCGACGATGCCGATCTCGCCGATGCCCTTGATGCCGACGGGGTCGTCGGGGTCCGGGTCGTCGATCCACTCGGCCCGGAGCTCCGGCACGTCGGCGTTGGCGGCGACGTGGTAGCCCGCGAAGTCGGCGTTGACGTGTCCGCCGGACACCGCGTCGCGCACCGCCTCCTCGTGCAGGGCCATGGAGATGCCCCACGTCATGCCCCCGGTGAACTGGGAGCGGGCGGTGAGCGGGTTGATGATCTTCCCTGCGGCGAAGACGCCGAGCAGCCGCCGCACCCGTACCTCGCCCGAGGCCACGTCCACCGCGACCTCGGCGAACTGGGCGCCGTAGGAGTACCGCTCCTTCTCGGAGAGCTGCGCGATCAGCTGGGCGGTGTCCGTGCGCGCGGTGATGCCCTCCGCCGGGATGTCGCCGGGCGCGAGCGGCAGGCGTTCGCGCAGGTCGCGGGCGGCGGCCTGGACGGCCCAGCCCCAGGAGCGGGTGCCCATGGAGCCGCCGGCGACCCAGGCGGGCCCGAAGTCGCTGTCGGCGATCCGCACCCGCACCCGTTCGGGTGCCACCTCCAGGGCGTCGGCGGCGATGAGCGTGAGGGCGGTGCGCGCGCCGGTGCCGACGTCGGCGGCGGTGACGCGGACGGTGAACGTCCCGTCGGCCTCCGCCGTCACGGACGCCGTCGTGGGCGCGACGCCGGACGGGAACGTGGACGCGGCCGTGCCGGTGCCGAGCAGCCAGCGGCCTTCACGGCGCACGCGCGGACGCGGGTCGCGGTCCGCCCAGCCGAACAGGCGGGCCCCCTCCTCGAAGCAGCCGAGCAGGTTGCGGCTGCTGAACGGCAGCCCGGAGACCGGGCCGACCGTCGGCTCGTTGCGGACGCGCAGCTCGATCGGGTCCATGCCGAGCCGCTCGGCGAGCTCGTCGAGCGCCGACTCGACGGCGAAGGAGCCCGGGGC
The DNA here is from genome assembly GCF_040644575.1 of Streptomyces sp. NPDC046939. NCBI lineage: Bacteria > Bacillati > Actinomycetota > Actinomycetes > Kitasatosporales > Streptomycetaceae > Streptomyces > Streptomyces sp. NPDC046939. Next base: position 194,017 of record NZ_JBEYWV010000002.1, on the reverse strand, counting down.
CTCGCCGGGCGCCCGCATCCAGGTCGGCGTCGCCACGTCGACGGGGAGCACGCGGTGCGCGGTGTGGTGCGCGGTGGCCTCGTACATGGAGCGCCCGTAGGAGGCGCCGTTCTCCACGAACTCGCGCAGGGTGGAGGTGAGGTTGTGGTGCTCGTGCGCGAAGGCGCGGAGCTTGCCGTCCGGGTCGGCACCGAGCCGCACGCGCTGCGCGGTCGGGCTGCGGTAGCCGGTCGTCGCGAATACCTGACGCCTCGTCAGCACCACGCGTACGGGCCGGTGCAGCTCGGTCGCGGCCATCACGGCGGCCACGTGGTGCGCGCGCAGCCCCTTGGAGCCGAAGGCGCCGCCGACGTGCTCGGAGCGGACGTGGACCGCCGACAGGTCGAGCGAGAACAGGTTGGCGAGGTCGTCGGCGACCCACTTGGAGCCCTGGTTGGAGTCGAACACCTCCAGGCGCCCGCCGTCCCAGCGCACGGTCACCGCGTGCGGCTCCATCGCGCCGTGGTGCTGCTCGGGCGTGGTGTAGGAGGCGTCGACGACCACGGCCGACGCGGCGAGCTCGGCGTCCAGGTCGCCCTTGGCCGCCTCCCCCTCCTCGGGGGTGTAGGTGCCGGGCCGGTCGGCGCCGAAGGTGACGTCGTGCGGCTCCTCGTCGTACTCGACGACCAGGGACTCGGCGGCCTCCCGCGCCTGTTCGGACGTCTCGGCGACGACCAGGGCGACGGGCCAGCCCGCGTGCGGCACCCGGTCGTCCTGGAAGACCGTGACGATCGGGTCGGGGCGGCCGAGCGCGCCGACGACGTCGTCGTTCACGCGCGGCGCGTTCTTGTGGTGCAGGACGGCCAGGACGCCGGGCAGGGCGCGGACCGCCTCCTCGTCGATGGCGCGGACGCGGCCGCGCGCGATGGTCGACAGGACCAGCCAGCCGTGGGCGAGGTTCTCGAAGGGGATCTCGCCCGCGTAGCGCGCGGCGCCCGTCACCTTCTCGACGCCCTCGATCCGGGAGCGCGCGACGCCGACGGCGCCGGCGTTCGTGGTGGTCCGGGTGGTCTGGATCGTCACCGGGTCGCCTCCTGCGAGTCCTGCGAGTCCTGCGTGAGTTCGGTGAGCATCGCCACGACGAGGTTGCGCAGCAGCGGCACCTTGTAGCCGTTCTGCGGCAGCGGCTCCGCCGCGGCCAGTTCGGCGTCGGCCGCCGCCGCGAACGCCTCCGCGGTCGCGGGTGCGCCGGTCAGCGCCCGCTCGGCGGCGCGGGCCCGCCACGGCCGGGACGCCACCGCGCCGAACGCCAGGCGCACGTCGCGCACGACGCCGTCGCGGACGTCGAGCGCGGCGGCGACGGAGCCGATCGCGAAGGCGTACGAGGCGCGCTCGCGGACCTTGCGGTAGCGGGAGTGGGCCGCGACGGGCGCGGGCGGCAGGGTGACGCCGGTGATGAGCGCGCCGGCGGGCAGCGCGGTCTCCAGGTGCGGGGTGTCCCCGACGGGGAGGTAGAAGTCGGCGAGCGGCACCTCGCCGGGCCCGTCGGCGGTCTCGTAGCGCACGACGGCGTCGAACGCGGCGAGGGCGACGCCCATGTCGGACGGGTGAGTGGCCACGCACGCGTCGCTCGCGCCGAGAATGGCGTGATTGCGGTGCTCCCCGGTGATGGCGGGGCAGCCGCTGCCGGGGACGCGCTTGTTGCACGGCTTGGTGACGTCGGTGAAGTAGGAGCAGCGGGTGCGCTGGAGCAGATTGCCGCCGACGGTGGCCATGTTGCGCAGTTGTCCCGAGGCCCCGGCGAGCACGGCCTGGGTGAGCGCCGGGTAGCGGCGGCGGACCTCGGGGTGGGCCGCGAGGTCGCTGTTGGTGACGGTGGCGCCTATGCGCAGGCCGCCGTCGTCGGCCGTCTCGACGCGGCCGAGCGGCAGTTCGCGGACGTCGACGAGGCGCGCGGGGCGCTCCACGCCGGACTTCATCAGGTCGACGAGGTTGGTGCCGCCGCCGAGGAAGCGGGCGTCGGGGTCGGCGCCGAGCACGGCCACCGCGCCCGGGACGTCGAGTGCCCTCTCGTAGCCGAACTCCTTCACGCGACGGCCTCCTTCGAGGTCTGCGGGGTCTGCGAGGTCTCCGCGGCGGCCTGGGCGACGGCCCGGACGATCGAGACGTAGGCGCCGCAGCGGCACAGGTTGCCGCTCATCCGCTCCCGGATCTCGTCCGGGGTCAGGGGCGGGGGCCCGGCCTCGGGCCGTACGTCCTCGGTCGCGGCGCTCGGCCAGCCCTCCGCGTGCTCCTTAAGGACGCCGAGCGCCGAACAGATCTGGCCGGGCGTGCAGTAGCCGCACTGGAACCCGTCGAGCTCGACGAACGCCTTCTGCAGCGGGTGGAGCGCGTCGCCGTCGGCGACGCCCTCGATGGTGGTGATCTCGCGGCCCTCGGCGGCGACCGCGAGCGTCAGGCACGACACGGCCCGGCGCCCGTCGACCAGCACGGTGCAGGCACCGCACTGGCCCTGGTCGCAGCCCTTCTTCGTACCGGTGAGATCGAGCCGCTCGCGCAGGGCGTCGAGCAGGGTGGTGCGGTGGTCCACGGGCAGCGTGTGCTTCTCTCCGTTGACGTGCAGGGTGATCGAGCTGGAGGTGGACATGCCCGCTGGGGCCATGGTCAGCCTTCTTTCGCGTATCTGGCGTGTACCTGGTACGAGGGGATCAGCGCTGTACAGAGAAGGGACGGTGCTGCACGGTCGGGGTGGATTCGGCGGCGGAACAGTCGGCGCGCGCCGATAAGGTGGGGGGATCGAGACCAAGCGGACACCTGTCCACTCTCTGCGCACGAACGTAGTGGACAATTGTCCGGTCAGCAAGGACCATTCCGCGCCACGACCCGAGGAGGCGGCGTGCAGCACCCGAAGAAGCAGCCGGGGCTGCGCTCGGACGCGCAGCGCAACCGCGAGCGCATCCTCGAAGTGGCCCTGGCCGAACTGACGTGCTCGGCGGACACACCGCTGAGCGTGATCGCGCGCAAGGCGGGCGTCGGACAGGGCACCTTCTACCGCAACTTCCCCAGCCGGGAGGCGCTGGTCCTTGAGGTGTACCGGTACGAGGTGCAGCAAGTCGCCGAGACGGCGGCCCAGTTGCTGTGCACGCGGACGCCGGAGGTGGCGCTGCGCGAGTGGATGGACCGGCTCGCCCAGTACGCGATGGCGAAGGCGGGCCTCGCGGACGCGCTGCGCGAGGCGACGACGGCACGCGGCGCCTTCAAGAGCCTCTCGTACGGCCCGCTGACCGAGGCCGTCACCCTGCTGCTCACGGCCAACACGAAGGCGGGCACGATCCGGCCCGGCGTCACCGCCGACGACTTCATGCTGGCGATCGCGGGGCTGTGGATGGTGGACCCGCACACCGACTGGCAGTCCCGTACGAAGCGCCTGCTGGACCTGGTGATGGACGGTTTGCGGGCGGGGGCGCCGGGCCCGCCGGACGGATACTGACTACGACCGCTTGCGCGGCTTGCCCCGCTTGGCGCCGCCCTGCTGCTTGGCGCCGGGCTTGGGACGGCCGGTGCCGCGCGCGGGCGTCTTGCGGGGCGCGGGCTTGGCGGGCTTCTTCTTGGCCGGCGCCTTCTCCTGCGGGCTCTGCCGCCCCCGGGAGCTGTTGACCGTCCGGCCGCGCACGATCCCGATGAAGTCCTCGACCTGGTCGGTGGTGCGCTCCTCGGGCCAGGCGAGGGCGACGTCCGAGCCGGGCGCGTCCGCGACCGGCCGGTAGGTGAGGTCGCGGCGGTGGTGCAGCCGGGCGAGCGACTGCGGCACGATCAGCAGGCCGACGCCCGCAGCGACCAGCTCCACGGCGTCCGCCGTGGTCGCGGGCCGCTCGAACGCGGGCTGCCCCGGCGGGCGCTCCCAGCCGAGCACGTCGTCGAGCGGATGCTGCACGATCTCGTCGGCGAGGTCCGCCAGGGTGACCTCCTCGACAGCGGCCACCACGTGGTCCTTGGGAACCAGGACGACGGTGGTCTCGGTGTAGAGGGGGATCGCGCTGAAGTACGTACGGTCCACGGGCAGGCGCACCAGACCGGCGTCGGCCTCGCCGCGCCGCAGGGTGTCCGCCGCGTCGCCTGCGGCGACCGGGACGAGGGTGAGCGGGGTGTCGGGCAGGCGCTCGTTCCAGATCCGCACCCACTTGGCGGGGGTCGCTCCGGGGACGTACGCGAGCCGGAACGAGGGCGCTGCCGCGGGGGTCTTCTCCGTGCCTGTCACCCCGCAAGGCTACCCGGCGCGGTCACACGTGGTCGGACCTCTGCCCCGCGCTCGATACCCTTGACCTCATGAGTTCCGATCAGAACACCCAGACCATGAAGCCCGCGACGGCGGCGAAGAAGCTGGGTGTGTACCTCGAGGCCACGCCCGCCGAGTTCCGTGAGGGCGTCGTCTCGCGCGGCGAGCTGAACGCCCTGCAGGCCGACCCGCCGCAGTGGCTGCGGGACCTGCGCGCGAACGGCCCGCATCCCCGCCCGGTCGTCGCGGAGAAGCTGGGCGTCTCCATCGCGGGCCTCGCCCGTGGCGGTGTCACCGAGCCGCTGACCACCGAGCAGATCGACGCGCTCAAGGACGAGAACCCGGAGTGGCTCCAGAAGGAGCGGGCGACGCAGGCGGAGGTCCGCAAGGAGAACGTCCGCGTGAAGAAGCTCCACGCCGAGCAGGCGCGCAAGCGGGAACAGCGCGCTCAGGACTGATCGCGGCGCAGGGCGAGGAGGCCCGCCAGGGCGAGCGCGGCGAGGACCGTGCCGGACGCCGCGGGCCAGCCGCCGGACGCGACGAGGGGCGCGGCGAGCGCGGAGCCGACGACGCCCGCGAGGAAGTAGAGCAGCAGGTAGACGCCGCTGAGGCCGCCCGCCCGCGCCGGGTCGATGCCGAGGACGCGGGTCTGGTTGGCGGCCTGGGCGGTGAAGCAGCCCGCGTCGACGAGGGCGAGCCCGGCGGCCGTGACGGCGGGCCGGTCCAGACCGGTGCAGAGCAACGCGGCCCCGGCCGTCGCCGCGCCCATGCTCGCGCAGATCACCGCGCGCGGCCCGAACCGGTCGCCGAGCCGCCCCGCGACCGGCAGCGCGGCGAAGCCGAGCGCCCCGGCCAGGCCGTAGAGGCCGATGGCGGCGGCGTCGAGCCCGTACGGGGGTTGCGCGAGGCATACGGTCAGCGCGACCCAGACGAGGCTGAACGCGAAGTACCACAGGCTGCCGGTGAGCACGGCGCGGCGCAGGGTGCGGTGGCGGCGCAGGGAGCCCGGCAGTGAGGTCAGCGTGGCGAGGTAGGTGTCGCCGGGCGCAGGCCGCGCGTCCGGCAGCCGCAGCCACGCCCCGGCCGCGCAGGCGAGGACGAGCCCGGCGCAGCAGAGCAGCATGCCGCGCCAGCCGAACGCGTCCGCGAGCGCCCCGCCGACCAGCCTGCTGAGCAGGATCCCGGCCGACATTCCGGCGGCGACGACCGCGACGGCCGCCCCGCGCCGCCCCTCGGGCACGCCCCGGCCCGCGATCGTGGAGGCCATCGCGCTGACGCTGGCGCCCGCGCCGACGAGCAGGTAGGCGACGAGCAGCACCCCGAGGCCGGGGGCGGACGCCGCGAGCAACAGGCCACCGGCCAGCAGGACGAGCTGCCCCGCGACGAGCCGCCGGGGCGCCGCCCGGTCGGCGAGCGGCAGCAGGAAGGCGAACCCCGCGATGCACCCGGCCAGCGCGGCGGTGGTGACGAGCCCGATGGCGGCGGTGGAGGTGCCGGTGGACCGGGCGACATCGCCGAGGGCGGGTTGCACGGCGTAGTTGTTGGCCAGCGCCACCCCGGCGACGAGGCCGAGCAGCCCGACGCCGCCGCGCCGCAGGACCGCGGCCGCGCTCATCTCAGGGCCCCTCCCCGCGCACAAGGACCACCGCGTACCGGCACTCCGTGTCCGTCGCGTTGGCGAAGACGCACGCCGAGGGCGGGCCCAGTTCGACCGTGTCGCCCGCCTCCAGTTCATGGACCGTGTCGCCCTCGTGGAAGGTGAGGCGGCCCTCGATCACCCAGATGAGCTGGCGGTGGAAGGCGAACGCCGCCGCCGGGTACGGGACCCGGGCCCCGGCGGGCAGCCGGACCTCGGCGACCTCGGCGGGGAAGCCGGGCCCGGAGAGCTGCCGCCGCTCGTACCCGGTCTCCGGGTCGTGCCAGCGGGACGCGGTCCCCGCGCGCCGCACCCGGTCCGCCCCCGTGCCCGGCTCCTCGTCGGGGTCGAGGAGGGTGGCGACGCTCAGCTCGAACGCCGCCGACAGTTTGCCGAGGACGACGGCGGTCGGACTGCTCTCCCCGCGCTCGATCCGGTGGATCATGGCCCGGGACACCCCGGACTCCTCGGCGAGTGCGGACAGCGTCCAGCGCCGCCGGTCCCGCTCGGCGCGGATCCGCCCGCCGATCCGCGCGACCAGCGGGTCTACGATGTTGGACATGAATCCACCATACGAGACGGGGGCGCGGGCGGTGACGGTCCGCCCGGCCCGCACCGAGGACCTCGACGCGGTCCTGGCCATCCGCAACCACGCCATCGAGCACGGCACGGCGCTGTGGACGGACACGCCGCAGACCCGCGCCGAGGGCGCGGCCTGGCTCGGCGCGCACCTGGGGCGGGGTTCGGCGTACGTGGCCGAGGACGGCGGCACGGTCGTCGGCTTCGGCGTCTACGGACCGTGGAAGGACTACTCCGGGTTCCGGCACACCGTGGAGAACTCGGTGTATGTGGCCGAGGGCCACCACGGCAAGGGCATCGGTTCGGCCCTGCTCACCACGCTCGTCGCGTCGGCGAGGGCCGCGGGCCTGCATGTCATGATCGCCGGGATCGAGGCGGGCAACACGGCGTCGGTCCGGCTGCACGAGCGGCACGGATTCGAGCACGCGGGCACGGTCCGCGAAGTGGGGACGAAGTTCGGCCGGTGGCTCGATCTGACGCTGATGCGGCTTCCCCTGGAGTAGACGCGCGCGGAGGCACAGGCCCCCGCCGTCTCACCCCGTGCGGTGCAGCGCGCTGTCCAGCGCGCCCCGTGTGCGGTCCGGCAGCGGCCGGCCGTTCGCCCAGCCCACGAGCTGCCGGGCGACGTCCCGCAGCTTGGTGTTGGTGTGCTGCGAGATCTCCTTCAGGACGTCCCAGCCCTCGTCGGGCGTGAGCCGTCCGAGCACGATGACGACACCGATCGCCTGGTCCACGACGATGTGCGAGGCGATGGCCTGGCGGAGTTGCGCCGCCTCCGCCCGCAGCCCGGTGAGGTTCTCGGCCGATTCTTCCCCGTCCACCCCGACCCACCGCCTCTCCTCGCGACCGACGCAACCACCCACGATGCCGAGGCCCGGGCCGCCGCCGCGACACCGTGGACGAACAGCGCCGGGGATCAGGTGTCCAGAAAACGAACCCCTTCCCCCCGTCCTCCCGCCCCGGCGTGCCGGTGCGGTGCCCCGGAGCCGTAGGCTCCTGTAAGGACCACGGGCGCACGACAGGCGAGGTGAGGCGGCATGCAGACCCTGCACTTCGACAGCAGCGACATCGGGGTGACCGAGGAGTTCCTCAGCCGCGCGTACGCGCGCATGCAGATCGGCAACGGCACCCCGGACTCCAGCCGCGCGCGCATCCGCCGCGACGCCATGCCCGGGGTGAGCGTCGACGAGCTCGACCTCGACTTCGACATGCGCTACGAGGTGACGCCGCTCGGCAAGATCTGTCTGTGCGTCGTCCACGAGGGCACGATCCAGGACCACGGCTTCGCCGGTGTCGAGGACGCCTTCGGCCCCGGCGACGTGGTCTCCTTCGCGCCGCCCGAACTCCCCTACCGGGGGCGGATCATCGGCGCGCGCTACAACATCACGATGCTGGACCCGGCGCTGCTGAGCCAGGTCGCCGGGAACGATCCGCGCTCGGGTCCGGGGCCGGTCCGGCTCACCGGGCACCGGCCGGTCTCCGCCGCCGGGGCGGAGCATCTGCGGCGCACGATCGTCCACGTACGCGATCACGTCCTCGGTGATCCGGAGGTGGCGGAGCAGCCGTTGGTCACCGCGACGGCGGCGCAGCACCTGGCCGCGGCCGTCCTCGCCGCGTTCCCGCACACCGCGCTCACCGAGCCGACCACCGCCGACCGCAACGACGCCCGGCCGAGGTCCCTGCGGCGCGCCGTCTCCTACATGGAGGACCACGCGCACGAGCCGATGACGGTGGCGGAGATCGCGGCCGTGGCGCATGTGACGGTGCGGGGTCTGCAGTACGCGTTCCGCCGCCATCTGGACACGACGCCGCTGGCGTACCTGCGCCGCATCCGGCTCTCGCACGCCCACCGCGACCTGGTGAACGCCGACCCGTGCGGGGGCGTCACGGTGACGGCGGTGGCGGCCCGCTGGGGTTTCTACCACCCCGGCCGGTTCGCCTCGCTCTACCGCAGGGCGTACGGCCGCCCGCCGCACCACACGCTCGCGGCCGCCTGACGCACGCCCGCTCCTCCCGCTGCTGCGCGAGGCCGTCATCCGGTGCCCGGCGCGGCCTCCGCCCGGGGCTGGGGCGCGGGCGGCTCCTGCCGCTCCGCGTCCTGCCACCGGATCCGGGTCCCGCACAGGCAGACGACGGCCGCCGCCGCCGCGACCACGCCCAGCCCCCACACCAGGCTGCTCGCGCCCGCGACGAACCCGATCAGCGGCGGCCCCGCGAGCAGGCCCGTCGTCCCCATGGCCGCCACGAGCGCCAGCGCGTCGGAGCCCTGCCGGGCGGCGGCGACGTAGACGCACGGGGTGACGGCCGCGATGCCGAGGCCGACGCAGGCGAAGCCGGTCAGGGCCGTCACCACGCCCCCGCCGGCCAGGGCGAGCACGAGGCCCGCGGTGGCGAGGGCGCTGCCGAGGACGACGACCCGGCCGTCGCCGAAGCGGCCGCGCCAGCCGTCGGCGAAGAGCCGGGCGAGCACCATCATGGCGGAGACGACGGCGATGCCGAGCGGCGCCAACTGGTGCGAGGCGCCCGCGACCTCGCGCATGTACAGCGTCGACCAGTCGTTCATGGCGCCCTCGGTGACCGTGCCGAACGCCATGGCGCAGCACATCCACAGCACCACGCGTGACGGCATGCCCCGCTTGCCGCGCCGCGCCTTCTTCTCCTTCTGCCCCGGCGCGGGCGCGTCGTCGGCGAGCAGCCCGGTCCTGGCGTACGCGCCGAGCAGCACGAGCAGGGCCGCGGCGACGGCGAAGTGCGCGGTGACCGAGGGCGTCACCGCGTTCATCCGGGAGGCGAGGAGCGCGGCGAGCAGGGAGCCGCCGCTGAACGTGGCGTGCAGCCGGGCCATCGTGGTCCGCTCGAACCGGGCCTCCAGCGCGGCCCCTTGCGCGTTCATGGCCACGTTGAGGCAGCCGACGAGGACGCCGTCGAGGCCGAGGACGAGGAGGGCGAGCGGGAAGTTCGGCGCGGCGGCGAGCGCGAACAGCAGCGCGGCGAGGCCGAGCGCCGACAGGAGGGCGAGCGTGCGCGAGCCGAACCGCCGCATGAGCGGGTCCACCAGCGGGAACGAGACGACCGCGCCGATCCCGGCCGCCATGAGGAGGACGCCGACCTCGGCCGCGCTGAGGCCGAGGTCGTCCTTGAGGGCGGGGATGCGCGAGGCCCAGGTCGCGTACTGGAACCCGAGGGAGCAGAACAGCGCGGCGATCGCCCACTGGTGCCGGCGGAAGGGGTCAGAGGACACGCGCATCACTCGTTTCGAGAGGCAGGGACATGTAGACGGCGTTCGCGCCGTACTCACCGCCGGGGGCGACGACCCCGGGGTGCGCGGTGAAGCCGCGCGCCGACCAGAACGGTTCCGTGCCACCGACGGAGACCAGCGAGACCCGCTCGTAGGCGCGGGCGCGCGCGACCGCGCAGAGGTGGCCGAGCAGGTGCCGGGCGAGGCCCTGGCGGCGCAGTTCGGGAGCGATGACGAGGTCGTGGAGGTGGAGGTTGCGGGCGGGGACGGCGGCCCGTCCGGCGGTGGCGCGGGCCCGCCGCAGATCCGGGTAGGAGCCGTGCGGGTACGGCAGCGCCAGGACGTACCCGGCGAGCTGCCCTCCGACGTGGAGGGCGAAGCAGGTCTCCGGGGAGGCGTCGCGCCGGGCGCGCAGGGCGGCCTGCCCCTCCGAGAGGCCGAGGCGGCTGTAGGCGCGGGCCTCCAGCGCGGTGATGGCGGGCCAGTCCCGTTCGGCGATGGCGCGGACGCGGGCGGTGTCGCTCATGCCGGGCCGCCGGCGCAGTGGTGCGGGAGCGGGGCGAAGCCGTTGAAGCCGAGGGTCATGTAGCTGGTGGCGTAGGCGCCGCTGGACCGCACCTGGACGGGGTCGCCGGAGCGCAGCTCGCGCGGCACGCTGACGAGGCCGGGGAAGGCGTCGTCGCTGTCGCAGGTGGGGCCCGCCACGCGCGCGAGGACGCGTTCGGCGCCGGGCGGCGCGTCGGGGAAGACGAGCGGGTACTGCAGCGCGTCGGTCTCGTAGAGGCCGTTGAACCGGCCGACGCTGAGGTACAGCCAGTGCCGGTCCTCGCCGTCGGGTCCGCGCCGCCGGGCCATCCGCACCACGTGGGCGTGGACGGTGCCGTGGTCGGCGACGAGGTGGCGGCCCGGTTCGACGACGAAGGCGAGCGGTCCGCCGTGCAGGTCGCGCAGGTGCCGCAGGCCGTCGCGGAGCACGGCGAAGATCTTGTCGAGCGGCGGGTCGAGCGGGGCGCCGTACCGGTCGGCGTAGCCGAGGGCGGGCAGGCCGCCGCCGAGGTTGACGTGGTCGAGGACGATGCCTTGCCCGCGCAGGGCGGTCAGGGTCTCGGCGAGGTCGGCGAACGCGTCCTGCCAGGCGTCCGCCGTCATCTGCTGCGAGCCCACGTGCACCGAGAGCCCGGCCGGCACAAGACCGGCCGCGCGCGCCGTGCTCAGCACGCGTACGGCCTCGTCGGGGGCGCAGCCGAACTTCTCGCTGAGCCCCCACAGCGCGCCGTCGCCGGTCGTCGCGAGGCGGCAGAAGACGCGGGCGCCGGGCGCGTGCGCCGCCACGGCCCGTACGTCCTCGACGGTGTCGGTGGCGAAGTCACGGATGCCGAGGCGGTGGGCGTCCGCGATGTTCCGGTCGGACTTCACGGTGTTGCCGTAGTGGATCCGCCCGGCCGGGACGCCCGCGCGGAGCGCCTGGGTGATCTCCTGCGGACCGGCGGCGTCGACCCCGGCCCCCCGCCCGGCGAGGAGGCGGAGCACCTCGTCCACCGGGCACGCCTTGAGCGCGAACCGCACCCGGACGCCCGGGAGTTCGGCGAGCAGCGCGTCGTACTGGGCGCCGATCCCGTCGAGGTCGTACACGAGCCGGTCCTCGACGGCGACCGCGGTCGCGGTCATCGGACCGGCTCCGGCGCGGGTACGGGGGTGACGCGGGCGGCACGCACCAGCTCCGCCCACTCCTCGGTCAGGAGGGCGAAGTCCGCCATGTCGCCGCGCGCCTCGTCGAGCAGCTGCTCGCGCCTGGGCCGGAGGAGGTCGGCCAACTCCTCGTACTTGCCGCCCAGTCGGCGGTACGAGGCGTCGAGCACGTCGAGCCGGCGTACGTTCTCGGCCTGGTCGAGCTGGACGCTCTCGCGGACGAGCGCGGCGACGCGGTCGGCGCGCACCTGCCCCTCGTCGTCGAGGAGGCCGTCACCGGCCTCGGCCATCCGCTCGTAGACGTGGTGCAGGTACAGCATCGACAGCAGGAACTTGGCGAACCGCGTCTGGTAGGCGAGGAAGCCCTGCCGCGTCCTGCGCTCGCCGGTGTGGAAGTTGACGATGTCCCGGTTGTGCAGGACGCCCGGGAGCCCCGCGTCGTGGACGAGGTGGATGAGGAAGTAGTCGCTGCCGATGGTGTCGGTGGCGGGCGGCAGCGGGACGCGCTCCTGGACGCCGTGGAAGGCGATGTTGCACATGTCGACGCGCATCGGGTCGACGAGCGTGAGCAGCGTCCGGTCGTGGCGGAACGGCTCGGTCCCGGCGCCGAGGAACGATTCGGCGGCCAGCTCCGCGCGTTGCTCGGCGGACCAGTGCCCGGGCGCCCACAGTCCGACGATGTCGGTGTAGACGTCCGGGTCGAGCGCCTTGATCTCGGCGATGTCCACGGAGAGCGCGCCGACGAAGGAGGCGCCGGCCATCGCGACGCGGCGGTCCCGTGCCGCGGTGGTGAGGGCGGTCTCGTCGACGGCGCGGGCGGCGTCGGCGGCCCGCAGGCCGAGGGTGCGCAGCTCGTGGTGGACGGGGAAGACGGGCCGCCCGTCGGGCTTCTGGTACCGGCTGTCGGAGTCCCTGCGGTGCACGGAGGCGCAGCCGAGGGCGGCGGCGACGAGGAACGCGCGGTTGGTGCAGGCGCCGTAGGAGACGGCGTCCGGGAGCATGAGGTCGAGCAGGAGGTCGGGCTTGCGGGTGCCGCTCCGCTCGATGACGGCGCGCAGGAAGGCGCGCTGCTCGGCCTCGTCGAGGTGGTGGACGGTGATCCGGGGGTGGGGCGGCAGGTCGTGCAGCACGGCCCGGTGGAGCGCGCGGACCGCGGCGTCCTCGCAGGAGTCGAGGACGAGGAGGCGCACCTCGACGTCGTCGAAGGCCGTGACGGCGTACGCGGCCTCCTCGCCGAGGGCGGTGAGGGTGTCGGCGCAGGGGCGGTTGGTCGGCAGCGTCAGGCAGATACGGCGCACGCCGCCTCCTCCTGCGCGCCGTGCCGTCCTTCGCCCCAGGAGCGCAGGCCCAGCAACTTGGCGCCGAGGTCGGTGAGTTCGGCGGTGTCGTAGCGGAGGGCCTCGGGGCGGTGCGCGTCGCCGAGCAGGGTGGCGTTCCAGTCGGGGGTGGTGAGGTCGCGCCAGGAGTCGACGCGGGAGCGGCGCAGCGTCTCGTGCGTCTCCAGGGCAGGCATCATCGACAGGTACTGGACGGCGCGGACACTGCTCTCGGAAGTGTTGGGGGCGACGCCGTGCGCGAGCATGCCGTTGAAGATGAGCAGGTCACCGGCGTGCAGGTCGGGCCGGACGACGGGCATGTCGGCGCGGTCGACGCGCGGCCGGATGGGGTCGCGGCCGTCGGGCTGGAGGGCGGCCCACCGGTCGAAGCGCCGGAACAGCTCGGGGCAGCACTGGAACCCGCCGGTCTCGGGGCTCGTGTCGTTCAGCGCGATGATCCCCTGGACGCGCTGCGGCAGCACGCTGGCCGTGGTGTCGACGTCCCAGTGCAGCTCGATGTCGAACCCTTCCTCGGTGGGCGCGATCAGCTCACGGGAACGGTTCTTGATGTTGGGCGGGTTGAGGTTGAGCCGGTCGAGGGTGACCCACAGCTCCTCGCAGTCCCACACGTCGACGAAGGCGTCGTACACCCGCTGGGTCTGCCGGCTGTCCCAGAGGAGCTGGTGGTGGTACGCCTCCACGAACCCGTAGACGTGCAGGTCGCGGTCGAGGTCGCTACGGAACTTGCGCTCCTCGTACCAGGTGTCGGGCCGGTCGGGGTCGAGCCCCTGGAACTCGTAGGCGAAGTCGAGGAGTCGCTGTGCGGCGTCGCGGGGTATCGCCTGCTTGACGATGACGTACCCGTACGTCTGCCAGAACGCGAAGTCCTCCGGCGACAGCACTCTGAGCGGCCGCGTCTTGCGCAGGTGTCGCAGTTGGGTCTGCGCCAGGTAGGTCTCGCCGTCGGCGCTGAGGTACGGGAGGTCGCCGGCGGCGCGGTGCAGATACGGGGCGGGGGGTGGCACGGGGTGTTCCAAGACTCGTTCCTTCGGTGCAACCACGTCGGCCTCGGGAGGCGGTGACGGGTGGGAGGTGACGTAGGAGGAGATGGCATCGCCGGACAAGAACGTCTGTCGGCTGCCGCCCGGGCACTTCGCGGGCGACGGCGCAGGGCGGTCGAGGGCGGTCGCGGAGGAGAGTCGAACACGTCCTCCGGCGGGCCGGCGCCCCCTCAATCTGGACTAGACCAACTGAGACTGTCAACACCGGAATTGACCGCGCGCTCGGCCCGGGTGTCGGGTTACTCGCAGGTCACATGCCTGATCGCCGAAGTACGGGCAGGTCGTCGGCCCGGCCCTTGACAGCGCGGACCGAAGCGGGAATGTTGGTGGTCTATACCAACCGCAGGTCGGCGAGGAGGCGCGGTCTGTTCGAATGCCGCGCACGCCCGTCCGTCCGCTCGGCCGCGCCCAACACCTCGACGCCCGCCCGGAGTCGGCCGTGCGAAGTGCCCCACGTGCGGCGGGCGGCCCCGGCTACAGTGACCCCAGATCCTGCGAAGGCGAGGGGTTCCGTTGGGGGGAGCGAGGGGGAAGCGGCCCACCGTGGTCGTGCTCACCGCCCTGCAAGTCGAGTACGAGGCGATGCGCCGCCACATGACCGACGTGCGCGAGGTGCCGTTGCCCCAGGGCACGCTCCTCGACCTCGGACGGATACCCGGCCTCAACTGGAGCGTGGCGCTCGCCGAGACGGGCCCGACCAACACCCGCGCGGCCCTCGTCGCCCAGCACGCCATCGAGCAGGTCGACCCCGACGCGGTGTTCTTCGTCGGTGTCGCCGGAGGGCTCAAGGAGGACGTCCGCCCCGGTGACGTCGTCGTCGCCAGCAAGGTCTACGGCCACCACGGCGGACGCGAGAGCGCGGACGGGTTCGCCGCCCGCCCCGAGGCGTGGCAACCCACGCACGCCATGGACCAGTTGGTGCGCTCCGCCCGCCGCAACACCCCCTGGGCCTTCCTCCCCTCCGGCACCACCCCCGCGCCACTGCCGCGGGTCCACTTCGAGCCGATCGCCTCGGGCGACGTACTCCTCGCCGCGCGCGACTCCGAGACATTCCGCCGCATCAAGCGGCACTACAACGACGCCGTGGCCGTCGACATGGAGAGCTTCGGGGTGACCCGGGCGGCCGGGATGAACCCGGCGCTGCGCGCCCTGTGCGTCCGCGGCATCAGCGACAACGCCGACCCGGACAAGAGCGCGTACGACGCGGCGGGCTCACAGGAGACGGCGGCCCGCCACGCCGCCGCCTTCGCCCTCCGCCTCCTGCGTGACCTGCGCCCCGCCGCGCGACCGGCACCGAAACCGGCCCCGGCACCCTCCGTCATCGTCGTGTCCGGCCCGGAGCCTCCGCCCGACCCGGTGGAGTGGAAGGGCCGGCCCGTCGTCACCGTCGGCGCACAGGAGTACCTCCTCCACGACGGGCCCGACGACCTGCTCCACGAGACCGAGGACCATGACGTGGTGCGGCGCCAGGCAGTGGCGCGTGTCGTCTCCGGCAGCGGCACCGGCACCCACGTCTGGCTGCGGCAGGTCGAGCGGATCCGGCCCTCGCACGGCCCCGGCGGCTCCGACCCCTTGGCCGCGCTCGAACGGGAGGCGAGGCTGTGCCGGCGCCTCGGCGGCCCCGACGTCGTCCAACTGGCCCGTGGCGGCACGACCGCGACGCTCGCCCTGGCCTGGCCCGGCGGGACGAACCCCGCCGGCCCCGCGGAAACCCTCCACGCGATGCTGCCCGATCCGCCGGCCGCGCTGGACCCCATGCGCCTGTGGACCCTGGTGAAAGGGCTCGCCGCCGTCGCCGAGGCCCTCGAACGGCTGAGCGCCACAGGGCACGCGCACCGGGCGCTGCGCCCGACGGCGATCGTCCTGCACCGGCCGCGCGCCGCCCTGCGTGACCTGGGCCTCGCCGCCGTGCCGCCCCGCCCGGGCGAGAACCCCGGCCCCTTCCAGGCCCCCGAACAGCGCTACGGCTCCGGCGCGCGACCCGGCCCCGCCACCGACGTCTACCAGCTCGGCGCGCTGCTGCACCGCGCGCTCACCGGCCGCGCGGCCACGCCCGACCCGCCGCCCCACCGCGGCCCGGACTTCGTGCCGGACGGCCTCGTCCACGTGGTCGCCGCCGCTCTGCGGGGAGACCCGAGGGCCCGGCCGCGGATGCGTACGCTGCGGCTCGCCCTGCGCGCCGCCGCACGCGAGCTGGCCTCCGTCCCGCCGTCCCCGCGCTGAGGAGCGTCGCAGATGTCCTTCGCCACCGTCGCCCTGCGCGCTCCCGTGGTCCTCGTCCCGGTGCCGGGCCTCGACGCCCAGCTCCGCACGAAGGCCCGGGGCAGCGCGGGTCTGCCGCCCGACGTCCCCCGGATCGTGCACGACCTGAACGCGCTGGAGGACGGCGCCGCCACGATCCTCAGCCCGGCCCAGGGCCGGTACAAGGCGTCCTTGCTCGTCCACACACGGACGTACCGGCTGCGTCTGGAACCGACGCACCGCGGGACCGGCTACCTCGTCAAGCACATCGACGCGCTGCGCCTGGCCGATCACGCACGCCTCGCGCGCTCCAGCCTCCTGGTGCGCCCGCCCGCCTGGCACATGGTCTTCGAACTGCCCGCCGTCCCCGCGGGCGCGAACGCCCAGTGGCACCACGTCGAGCAGGCCTGGCAGACGCTCGGACGGGAACAGGCGCCGCAGGGGTCCGCCGGCACCCTCAGCGAGACCCAGACGGAGTTCCTCGACACGGTGGACCGGTTGATCGACGCGACCGAGGACATCACCACCCGGGAGCAGCGCGACGCCGCGCCCTTCCCCTACCGCCGCGTCTCGGCGACGGCGGGACAGCGCCGCAACACCCCGCAGTCCGTCTACGAGTTCCAGCTCGTCGGCGCCGACATGCCGTCGCCCGGGGACTACGTCCGCGTGGAGGGCGACACCGAGACCCGGGGAAAGGTGAGCCGCGCGGCGGGCGGTTCCGTCACCGTGCGCTTCGACCAGCCCCTGTCCTGGGACCGCCTGCCGGCCCGCGGAGCCCTGGAGATCGTGCCGAGCACGGTGGTCTTCGCCAAGCAACGACAGGCCGTGGCGAGCCTGCGCACGGGGGACGCCAGGAACCCGGGGCTGCTGGCGGCCATGGCGGAGCACCGCGTACGCCCGGTCCCCGCCACGTCCGTCCGGCCGCACGAACAGCTCGACCCCGAGCAGCTCGCCGCGTTCCGCGCGGCGCTGACCACCGAGGACCTGCTGGTGGTGCTGGGGCCGCCCGGCACCGGCAAGACCCGGACGATCACCGAGATCGCCCGTACCGCCGTGCGAGCGGCCACCGCCGAGACCGGTCGTGTGCTCGTCACCTCCCACACCAACCGCGCGGTCGACAACGTCCTGGCCCGGCTCCCCGACGATCTCGTGGTGATCCGGGTCGGGGACGCCGCCAAGGTCCATGCCGACGTGGCCCCGTTGCTCCTGGAGGAACAGTCGGAGAACCTCTCCGAGGGCATTCAGCACGCCATGGCGCAGCGCGTCGAGACCTACCGGAAGGCGTCCGCCGTCGCGCCGTGGACCGATGAGCTGGCCGCCAGGCTCCAGCAGGTCGACGAAGCGGCCGCGGACGTCGAGGCGGCGGCCGAGCGGGCCCGGGCGGCGATCCGGGCGGCGGCCGCACCGGGCATGGCGTCGCTGACGGCTCTCCAGCAGCAGGAGGAGGAGCGCACGGCGTCCCTGCGGTCGTCGGCCGAGCGGGCGGCATGGCTCGGGCAGAAGGCGCGGACCGCACGGCAGCGCTCCGACCTCTTCCTCGTCGGCCGGTTCTACCGCTCCCGTGCGAGGCGCCGGGAGGCGGAACTCACCGAGGTGGTGACCGAGGTGGAGCGGCTCCAGTCCTGGGAGCCCGAGCTGCGCAGGCAGGCGGAGGCGGCGCGGGCCGAGGTGGAGCGCGCGGTGCGGGAGGACCCCCGGGTCGGCACGGCGCGCGCCGCCCACCGCGCGGCGGAAGCGTGCCTCGCCGACCAGGTGCGATCGGCGCAGACAGCCGGCGACATGGCCGCCCACGCGCTGGGCACGGTCGTACCGGACGCGGCCCCTCCCGTCCTGCCACCGGACCCGGTTGGAGCGGCGGCCGCGCTGCACGCACTCCACGCGGAGCTGGCGGGATGGCTGCCGGTCCTCGACAAGCGCCTGGAGCTCGCCGCGCAGTGGCAGGCGGCCACCGGCCAGGACCCGCGTCAACTGGTTCCCGAACTGGTCCGCTACGCCCAGGTGGTGGGCGCCACGTGCATCGGTGCCGCGTCTCGCGCCGAGCTCTCCGGAGTCGACTTCGACCTGGGGATCGTCGACGAAGCGGGGCAGATCGGCGTCGCGGACACACTGGTGCCGCTGACGCGCGTGCGGCGTGGCGTCCTCGTCGGCGACGACCAGCAGCTCCCGCCCTTCCGCGACTCCGAGGTGGACGAGTGGGCGCGGGGCACCGGCGACCCCGAACTGCTGCGGCTGATGTCGCAGAGCGCCTTGGCGCGCCTGCGTGCCGGTCTGCCGTCCTCCCATGTCGTGCGTCTGACGCGGCAGCGTCGGATGCCCGCCGAGATCGCCGACTTCATCTCGGCCGCGTTCTACGGCGGAACGCTGCTGACCGAGAAGGACCATCGGCACACCGACCTGTTGTTCACCAGCCCGATGGCGTACGTCGACACCGCCGCGCTGCCCATGCGCACACGCTTCGAGAAGGGGAGCAACCGCGCCGAGGGCAGGAACCGGAAGGGCCCCTTCAACCCGTGCGAGGCCCGCCTCCTGGCGAGGCTCGCGGCCTACTACCACCGCAGGGGCTCCGAGTGGGTCGTGATCGTCCCCTACCTCGCGCAGCGCCAGGAGGTCATCCGCCATCTGACCCCGCTCATCGGCGACTCCCAGCTCGCGGAGGCGTCGGTCGGCAGCGTCGACTCCTACCAGGGAGGGGAGCGCGACATCGTCCTGTACGGATTCACCCGCAGCAACCCGCACGGCCGCATCGGCTTCCTGAAGGAGCTGCGCCGCACCAATGTGGCCTTCAGCCGCGCCAAGACCCAACTGGTGCTCACGGGCGACCTGAGCACCTTGATGCGCGCGGACGACCCCGACTTCCGGGACCTGGTCTCCGCCCTCCACCGCCACCTTCTCGACCGGGGTGACCTGCGGCAGTACGCGGCCGTCATGGCCGACCTCGATGACGCGGTTCCGGACCTGGGCAAGGTCACCGACCCCTCCGCCGAAGGGAGCCGGCCATGACGACGGCCACCCGGCTGATGAACTTCCCCGAGGAACGGGCCCTGGAGGACGCCTCCTTCGGGCAAGGCATCGTGCCCACGCGCCTGTACGCCCTGCTGCTGCCGGTCTGGCAGGTGGAGATCCGCGCCGACATCACCGAGGGCGAGGACTTCTACCTCATCGACCGCTTCCTGGAGCGCGGGCTGCGCCACGGTTCCTTCCACACCGTCGACGAACTCGCGGACTTCTTCGCCCTGGACCGGCCCCTCGTCACGCAAGCCGTCCGCTTCCTCACCGCGATCGGTCATGTCCGGGAGGACACGGAGGGCCGACTGTCCCTGACCGCGCTGGGCCGGCGCTCCGTGGACGACGACGTCCGCTACGTGGTCACCCACCAGGACCGCAGGCAGCTCTACTTCGAGGCCCTGAGCTGCACTCCCCTGCCCCGCGCGCACTACGACGACGAAGTCGTCACCTTTCTGTCCGGCGACGAACTGGCCGCGGTGCAACGAAGCGACCACTACCCGCGCTTCACACCGATCCACTCGGCGTCGAGCTTCGACCACGCGGCCCTCGACCGCCTCAGAACCCGCAAGGACCGGGCACGCTTCAATCTGCCGGTCGCCCTGGACGCCCTGGAAGCCTTGAGCGAGACACGCGTCTTCCTGCCCGTCTACCTCGTACGCGGCCGAGAGCGCCATCTGGTCTACGGCCAGGCCCAGGCGGGCAACGCGCACGATCCGGAGCTGAGCGACATCTGCTCCCGTACGCCCGAACTCGTGAACGCCCTCGACAACGAGGAGCTGGACGAGGAAGCGGACGACCGCCTTCTGCGGTCCGCCCGCAAGTGGCTGGACAGGCTGGGGCACGAGGCGATCGCCCCGGAACAGGACGACGACGGCACCTGGTCGGTCTCCCTGCCCTCCACCGCGTTCGGCGAGAAGGGCCTCCCCCATGCGCGGATCGGCGGCTACCGCATGGCGGGCAGCCGCTTCTACCGCGTGTGGTGCGCCGACGAGACCGCGCGCAAGCTCGCTCTCCTCGCACGGCTGGACCAGCGCATGGGCTCGCGTGCGCACGTCACCCGGCAGGACGCGGAGGAACTCATCGCCCGCCTGGCGCGCCAACTGCGCCTCGCCGCGCCCGGACTCGCCCGGCTTCGCGACGGCGCGAGGAGAACCGGCCGCACCGGCCTGGAGAGTCAGCTGGCACGACTGGAGAAGGAACCCACGTGATCGACACAGGTGCACTTCTGCTCGCCGAGTACGAACAGGTCAAGCAGGAGCAGCGGGCCCGGATCGGTTTCCGGGACAACCTCATCTACGCCACTCTCGGCGTCATGGCGGCGGTGATCGGCTCCACGCTGGCCCGGGGCGGCCATCTGGAGATGCTGCTGCTGCTCCCTCCGCTCTCCGTGATCCTGGGATGGACCTATCTGGTCAACGACGAGAAGATCTCCGCCGCGGGGCGGTACATCCGCGACGACCTGTCCCCGCGCCTCCAGGAGATCGCACCGGACCAGGCCGTCGTCTTCGGCTGGGAGTCGGCGCACCGGCGCGACACGCACCGGCGCTCACGCAAGCGGCTCCAGCTCGCCGTGGACCTCCTGACGTTCTGCGGGGCGCCACTCGCGGCACTCGTCGTCTACTGGCTCCTTGGCCCGACGCCATGGCAGCTCCTCCTGGTCTCGGCCGCGGAGACCGCCATGGTCGTCGGACTCTCCGTGCAGGTCGTGCGCTACGCCGACCTGGGCGGCTGACGGAGCCGCCGCTCAGCCGAGGAAGCTCAGCCGGACCTTCCGCTCCGGGTTGTCCACGTTCGTGTCGACCAGGCACACCGACTGCCACGTCCCCAGTTCCAGGGAGCCGCCGACCACCGGCAGGGTCGCGTGCGGGGGTACGAACGCGGGGAGTACGTGGTCGCGGCCGTGGCCGGGGCTGCCGTGGCGGTGCTGCCAGCGGTCGTCCGCCGGGAGCAGGGTGTGCAGGGCGGAGAGCAGGTCGTCGTCGCTGCCGGCGCCCGTCTCGATCACGGCGATGCCGGCCGTGGCGTGCGGGACGAAGATGTTGAGCAGGCCGTCACGTCCGCGGGCGGCTTCGCGGAGGAAGGACTCGCAGTCGCGGGTGAGGTCGACGACTCGTTCGTCGGAGCCGGTGGTGAGGTTCAGGATGCGGGTCGTGAATGCGTCGGACATGGGGCCATTGTCGCTCTGTCGACCTCCGTGGGCCCGCAGCCCCGGGCGAAGGGCGCGCCCTCGACCACGTGGTGCAGCGTGGCGGGAAGATCCGTGGCCCCGGTCCAGTTGGTACGAGCGTGAACGAGATCGGGGCAGTCGAAGCAGCGGCAACCGATGACGGGACGATCGGCACGGCCGACGCGCGCGAGGGCGCGGACGCGCGGCCGGAGAATGCAGCGAGGCCGGTCGACGTCGTGGTCATCGGCGCCGGCCAGGCCGGGCTCTCCGCCGCCTTCCACCTGCGGCGGGTCGGCCTCGTCCCGGAGCGGGACTTCGTCGTGCTCGACCACGCGCCCCGGCCGGGCGGCGCCTGGCAGTTCCGGTGGCCCTCGCTCACGTACGGCAAGGTGCACGGGATGCACTCCCTGCCGGGCATGGAGCTGACCGGCGCCGACCCGGCCCGCCCTTCGTCGGAGGTCGTCGCTGGCTACTTCGCCGCGTACGAGGACCGGTTCGACCTGCGCGTACGGCGGCCCGTCAAGGTGCGCCGGGTCCGGGAGGGGGACGGCGGGCGGCTGCGCGTCGAGACCTCGGACGGCGCCTGGGCGGCACGCGCGCTGATCAACGCGACCGGTACCTGGGACAAGCCGTTCTGGCCGCGCTACCCCGGCCAGGACACGTTCCGGGGGCGGCAACTCCACACTGCGCGGTACCCGGGGCCCGAGGCGTTCGCGGGGCAGCGGGTCGTCGTGGTCGGCGGTGGCGCCTCGGGCACGCAGCACCTCATGGAGATCGCCCCGTACGCGGCCACGACGACCTGGGTGACACGGCGCCCGCCCGTCTTCCGCGAGGGCCCCTTCGACGAGGAGCGCGGGCGGGCGGCGGTCGCGCTGGTCGAGGAGCGGGTGCGGCAGGGGCTCGCCCCGCTGAGCGTCGTCTCGGTCACGGGCCTGCCGCTCAACGACGCGATCCGGGAGGCCCGCGCCAACGGTGTCCTGGACCGCCTCCCCATGTTCGACCGGATCACGCCGACCGGTGTGGCCTGGGACGACGGGCGCACGGTCGACGCCGACGTCATCCTGTGGGCCACCGGGTTCCGCGCCGCCATCGACCACCTCGCGCCGCTGCGGCTCCGCGAACCGGGCGGCGGCATCCGCATGGAGGGCACGCGCGCCGCTCTGGACCCGAGGGTGCACCTGGTCGGGTACGGGCCTTCGGCGAGCACGATCGGCGCGAACCGCGCGGGGCGGGCCGCGGTGCGGGACGTCCAGCGACTGCTGCGGTCCACGACGGACGCGGTACGGACGGCGGCGTGAGCCGCCCCTAGCTCCGCTGGTTCCTGTTGAACTCCGCCACGTTCCTGCGCTGCTCCGCGTAGTCGGAGGTGAAGCGGGTGTCGCCCGGCTTGACGGTGACGAAGTACAGCCAGTCGCCGCGCGTCGGCCGCGTCGCCGCCTTCAGCGCCGTCTCCCCCGGATTGCCGATCGGCGAGGGCGGCAGCCCCTTGCGCGCGTACGTGTTGTAGGGGCTGTCCGACTTGGTGTCCTTGGCGCTGGTGTCGAGCGTGGAACGGTTCAACGCGTAGTTGAGGGTCGAGTCCATCTGCAACGGCATCCCCCGGCCGAGCCGGTTGTAGATGACGCGGGCGACCTTGCCCATGTCGTCGGCGTTGTCCGCCTCCGCCTGGACGATGCTCGCGACGGTCACCCTCTGATACAGATTCACCGCGCTCCCGTCGACGCTCGCGCTTACCCGACTGCCCGCGAACCTCTTGGTGGCCGTGTCGACCATGTACGAGAGGACCGACTCCGGGGTCGACTCGTCGTCGATGGGGTACGTCGCGGGGAAGAGGAAGCCTTCCGGGTGGCCGCCCGCCTGCTCCGGGAGCCGGAGCCGCGCTTTCGGCACGTCCTTGCGGGTGGTGCCGGCGGGCAGGTCGAGAGCCTTGTCGACGGCCGCGTAGACCTGGCTCGACCGCCAGCCCTCGGGGATCGTCAGTGTGCTCGGCCCCTTTTTCTCGCCGGTCATGGTCAGCGGCACCACGACAGCGGCGGCCACCACGACGGCTCCGGTGACGAGCAGGGCGATCCGGCCCCTGCGTGTGAGTCGCCGTAGGCCCCGTCGCGGAGTCTCGCTCGGCATACCCGTACGGTTCGGCATAGCCGTACGATAACCCGCACATCAGGCCGGTATGGGGCGTTACGGACTCATGCCGGGCCCGTGCCGGTCCGGCTCACGCCGCCGTCTCCAGGCGCGCGTCGCGCCGCACCAGCGCCGCGTACCGGCCGTCCTCGGCCAGCAGCTCCTCGTGCGTGCCGCGCTCGGCTATGCGGCCTCCGTCCAGGACGACGATCTGGTCGGCGTCGCGGATCGTGGAGAGGCGGTGCGCGATGGTGAGCGTGGTGCGGTCGGCCGAGAGGGCGTCGATCGCCTCCTGCACGGCGTGCTCGGTGCGGGTGTCGAGCGCGCTGGTCGCCTCGTCGAGGATGAGGATCGGCGGGTCGCGCAGGATGGTGCGGGCGATGGCCAGGCGCTGCTTTTCGCCGCCGGAGAAGCGGTGGCCGCGCTCACCGACCACGGTGTCGTACCCGTCGGGCAGGCCGGCTATGTGGTCGTGGATCTGGGCCGCGGCGGCAGCGGCGTGCAGCTCCTCGTCGGTGGCGTCCGGTTTGGCGAACCGGAGGTTGTCGGCGACCGAGGCGTGGAAGAGGTACGTCTCCTGCGAGACGACGCCGACCGCGCGCGCGAGGGTGTCGAAGTCCAGGTCGCGCACATCGACCCCGTCGATCGTGACACGGCCGCCCGTGACGTCGTACAGGCGCGGCACGAGGTAGCTGAGCGTGGACTTGCCGGAGCCGGTCGGGCCGACCACGGCGAGGCTGCCGCCTGCCGGGACGGTGATGTCTATGCCGTCGAGGATCGGTTCCTGCCGGTCGTCGGCGTCGTAGCGGAACTCGACGTCCTCGAAGCGGACCTCGCCCTTGACGCTGTCGAGGTGGACCGCGTCCTCGCGCTCGGTGATGTCGACGCGCAGGTCGAGGTATTCAAAGATGCGCTGGAAGAGGGCGAGCGAGGTCTGGATCTGGACGCCGGTCTGGAGCAGGCTGACCGTCGGCCGGAAGAGTCCCTGCTGGAGCGAGACGAACGCGACGAGCGTGCCGATGGAGACGCTCGGGCCGCCCAGTTGGAAGGCGATGCCCGCCGCCCAGTAGATGAACGCGGGCATGGCGGCCATGACGATGCTGATGACGGCCATGCGCCAGCGGCCCGCCATGTTGGAGCGCACCTCGAGGTCGACCAGGCGGTCGGACTCGTCGGAGAAGGACTTGGTGAGGGAGTCGGCGCGGCCCATGGTACGGCCGAGCAGGATGCCGCTGACGGAGAGCGACTCGGTGACGGTCGCGGCCATTGCGGCCATCTGCTTCTGGCGCTGGGTGGCGATCTTCTTGCGCTCGCGACCGACGCGGCGGGCTATCCACACGAAGACGGGGAGCAGCAGCAGGGAGACGAGCGTGAGCCGCCAGTCGAGGGCGACCATGGCGACGATCGTGGCGACGACGCTCGTCAGGTTCGAGACGAGGGAGGTCGCGGTGGAGGTCACCGTCGCCTGCATGCCGCCGATGTCGTTGGCGATGCGGGACTGGACCTCGCCGGTGCGGGTCCTGGTGAAGAAGGCGAGCGACATGCTCTGCAGCCGTCCGTAGACGGCGGTGCGCAGGTCGTGCATGACGCGCTGGCCGACGGTCGTCGAGATCAGTGTCTGCAGGACACCGAAGACGCTGGTGACGACGGCGCTGAGGATCATGCCGAGGGCGAGCAGGCTGAGCAGCCCGGTGCGGCCCTGCGGTATGGCGACGTCGAGGATCTCCTTGAGCAGGAACGGCGTCGCGACCGTGACCAGCGAGGCGGCGCCCACGAGCAGGCCGACGAGCGCGAGGCGGCCGCGGTAGGGGCGGAAGAGGGAGAGGATGCGGCGGATCTGCCGCGGCTGGCCCGATGCCTGGGCATCGGGGGGCGGCGTCCAGTCGATTACGTCGCGGGGCATGGGCCTCCTAGGTCGGGGACGAGTCCGGCGGGAAGTCGCCGGATTCGACCTTGGGGAGCATAGCTCATTGTTACCTATACTCACAATGCACGAAGTCCTGCTAATGTTCCCGCCATGAGTACCCCGGACGCCGACGGCTTCCTCGCCGAGCAGTTGCTGCGGCTCACCCGCCGCCTGCAGCGCATACAGAAGCGGCAGCTGGAGCCCGTCGGGATCACGCCCGCGCAGTCCCGGCTGCTCCGCACGCTGGTGCACTACGAGACGCCGCCGCGGATGGCGGACCTCGCCCAGCGCCTGGAGGTCGTGCCCCGCGCCGTGACCAGCGTCGTGGACGGTCTGGAGGCCGGTGAGCTGGTGCGCCGCGTGCCCGACCCCACCAACCGCCGGGTCATCCGGATCGAGCTGACCGAGCGGGGCCGGGCCGCCCTGCGGGAGCTGCGCAGCGCGCGCCGCGCGGCGGCGGAGGAGATCCTGGCCCCGCTGGACGCGGCACAGCGCGCCCAGCTCACCACCTTGCTGAACGCCTTGTTCGAGACCCCCCGCGACCTGCGTGCCGAGCGCCCGCGCGAACATGAGAACTGAACCGCCGACACCTGCACCGATCTGACCCGCCCGCACCTGCACCGACCTGACACGAGGAGAGGCGAGAGGCATGCCGTTGCTGGAGCCGAAGCCGGAAGCCCTGCGCCCCGGACCCCGCCCCTCGGGCCCGGCGCACGACCGGGTCGCGGACGAGCGGGCGGGCGGCACCCCCGAGCCGCTGCGCTCGGACCTGGAGCGGCTGCTCGGCGCGGAGAAGGTCCTGACCAAGATCTCCGATCTCGTGCGCTACGCCTCGGACGCGAGCCCCTACCGCTTCGTGCCCCAGGTCGTGGTGGTCGCCGAGGACATCGACGACGTGTCGGCGGTCCTGTCGTACGCGCACGGCAAGGGCCGCGAGGTCGTCTTCCGCGCGGCGGGCACGTCGCTGAACGGGCAGGCGCAGGGCGAGGACATCCTGGTGGACGTCCGGAAGTCCTGGTCGGGCGTCGAGATCATCGGTGACGGTTCTAGGGCGCGCATCGGCCCCGGCACCACCGTCGTACGGGCCAACATGGCACTGGCCCGGCACGGGCGCGTGCTCGGCCCCGACCCGGCGAGCGCCGTCGCCTGCACGGTCGGCGGCGTGGTGGCGAACAACGCCTCGGGGATGACGGCGGGGACGACCCGGAACTCGTACCGCACGGTCGCCTCGCTCACCTTCGTCCTGCCGTCCGGGACGGTCGTGGACACCGCCGACCCGGCGGCCGACGAGGAGCTCGCCCAAGCCGAACCGGCGCTCTGCGAGGGCCTGATGGCGATCAAGCGGGAGATCGAGGCGGACGCGGAGTTGACGCGCCGGATCCGCGCCAAGTACGAGATCAAGAACACGAACGGCTACCGCCTCGACGCCTTCCTGGACGGCGCGACACCCGTCGAGATCCTTCGCGGCCTCATGGTCGGCTCCGAGGGCACCTTCGGCTTCATCTCCGACATCGTCTTCGACACCCTGCCGCTGGACCGGCGGGTGTCGACGGCGCTGCTCTTCTTCCCGTCGCTGCCCGCCGCCGCGGCGGCCGTGCCTCTGTTCAACGAGGCGGGCGCGCTGGCCGTGGAGCTGATGGACGGCAACACACTGCGGGCGTCGGTCAGCGTGCAGGGCGTGCCGCAGGACTGGGCCGAGCTGCCGAAGGAGACGACGGCGCTCCTGGTGGAGTTCCGGGCGCCCGACGAGGAGCGCCAGGCCGCCTACGAGGAGGCGGCGGCGAAGGTGCTCGACGCGCTCGACCTCGTCGCCCCCGTCGCCTCGGTGACCAACGCCTTCACGCGCGACGCGAAGACGATCAACGGCTACTGGAAGGCGCGCAAGGCGTTCGTCACGGCGGTCGGCGGCGCGCGCCCCTCGGGCACGACGCTGATCACCGAGGACTTCGCGGTGCCGCCGTCCCGGCTCGCGGAGGCGTGCGAGGCGCTGCTCGACCTCCAGACGCGGCACGGTTTCGACGCCGCCGTGGCCGGTCACGCCGCCCACGGCAACCTGCACTTCCTGCTGGCCTTCGACGCCGCGCTGCCGGCGGACGTCGACCGGTACGCGGCCTTCATGGACGACTTCTGCCGGCTCACCGTGGAGCGGTTCGACGGCTCACTCAAGGCCGAACACGCCACCGGGCGCAACATCGCGCCCTTCCTGGAGCTCGAATGGGGCCCGCGCGCCACGGAGCTGATGTGGCGCACGAAGCAGATCATCGACCCCGACGGCGTCCTCGCCCCCCGCATCGTCCTCGACCGCGACCCGAAGGCGCATCTGCGCGGCCTGAAGACCATCCCCAAGGTGGAGCTGATCGCCGACCCGTGCATCGAGTGCGGCTTCTGCGAGGACACCTGCCCCAGCGAGGACCTGACCACCACGCCGCGTCAGCGCATCGTGCTGCGCCGCGAGATGATGCGCCAGCCCGCCGGTTCACCGGTCGAGGCCGCGCTGGTCGACGCCTACGGCTACGACGCCGTGGACACCTGCGCCGGTGACTCCACCTGCAAGCTGGCCTGCCCGGTCGGCATCGACACCGGGGCCTTCATGAAGAGCTTCCGGCACGCGCGGCACTCGCCGCGCGAGGAGCGGGTGGCCGCGCTCACCGCCAAGAACTTCAAGGCCGTCGAGGCGTCCGCGCGGCTCGCCGTGGCCGCCGCCGACAAGATCGGCGACCGGCTGCTCACGGCGGTGACGAAGAAGGCCCGCAAGGCGGTCCGCCCCGACCTGGTGCCCGAGTGGCTGCCGGAGATCCCGGCCGCGGCCTCCCGCAAGCTGCCCCGCACCGCGCGCGTGGGCGCCTCGGCCGTGTACTACCCGGCCTGTGTGAACCGCATCTTCGGCACCCCGGGAGACGTGTCGCTCCCCCAGGCCGTCGTCGCGGTCTCCGCGCGCGCGGGGCGTCCGGTGTGGATCCCGGAGGACGTCGCGGGCACCTGCTGCGCCACGATCTGGCACTCCAAGGGGTACGACGAGGGCAACAGGATCATGGCGAACCGGATCGTCGAGGCGGCCTGGGGCTGGACCGCGGGCGGCCGCCTCCCGCTCGTCGTCGACGCCTCGTCCTGCACCCTGGGCATCGCGCACGAGGTGGTGCCCTACCTCACCGACGACAACCGGGAACTGCACGCGGAGCTGACCGTCGTCGACTCCCTGGTGTGGGCCGCCGAGGAGCTGCTGCCGCACCTCACCGTCGAGCGCACGATCGGCTCGGCCGTGCTGCACCCCACGTGCTCCATGGAACACCTCGGTGACGTCGCCCAGTTGCGGGCCATCGCCGAGGCCTGCGCCGACGAGGTCGTGATCCCGGACAATGCCGGCTGCTGCGCCTTCGCGGGCGACCGCGGCATGTTGCACAAGGAGCTGACCGAGACGGCGACCCGCAGAGAGGCCGCGGAGGTCACCTCGCGCGCGTACGACGCGTACCTCTCGGCCAACCGGATGTGCGAGGTGGGTATGGACCACGCGACAGGTCATACGTACCACTCCGTGCTGGTGGAGCTGGAGCGGGCGACGCGGCCGGTGTGACCCGGCCGGGGGCGCGGTGACAGAAGTCCAACTCCCCGGCCCCTTCCGTCCCTTGCGTCCCCTTCCCGGCCCCCTCCAAGGTGGCAGGCGTTTGCCCGGCACCGCACCCGCCAGCCTTGGAGGTCCGATGCACGACGACAACCTGCCCTCGTACGAGACGCCCGAGCCCGATGAGCACCTCGGGTCCGGGACCGGATCCGACGGCCACTCCCGGCGTGACGTCCTGCGCACCGCGGGCGTCGCGGGCGCGGGGCTCGGCCTCGCCGCGCTCGGCGGCACGGGCGCGGCCCATGCCGCCGCCGGACCGGACTCCACGTCCGACGCCGCCGCCCCCTCGGAGGCCGCCGCCCCCGCACGCCAGGGCCGCACGATGATCGGCGTACCGTTCGAGCGGCGCTCCACGGTCCGCGTCGGCATCATCGGGCTCGGCAACCGCGGCGGCAGCATGATCGACCTGTTCCTGGCCATGCCGGGCGTCCGCGTCGTCGCGCTGTGCGACCCCGTGAAGGACAAGACGGCCCGCGCGGCAGCGAAGGTGACGGCCGCGGGCCAGCCGGCCCCGGCCACGTACACCAAGGGCGAGCACGACTTCGAGAACCTCTGCAAGCGCGGCGACATCGACTTCGTGTACGCGGCGACGCCCTGGGACTGGCACTTCGAGATGGCGAAGACGGCGATGCTGAACGGCAAGCACGTCGGCGTCGAATGCCCCATCGCAATCCAGCTCGACCAGTTGTGGGAGCTGGTGAACCTCTCCGAGCGCACCCGCAGACACTGCATGCAACTGGAGAACTGTTGCTACGGCCGCAACGAGATGCGCGTCCTGCGGATGGCGCACGCGGGCAAGTTCGGCCGGCTCCTGCACGGCGCGGGCGCGTACAACCATGACTTGCGCGGCCTGATGTTCGACCCCGACTACTACGAGGGGCCGTGGCGCCGCCTGTGGCACACCCGGCTGCGCGGCGACCTCTACCCGAACCACGGCTTCGGCCCGGTCGCCAACTACATGGACGTCAACCGCGGCGACCGCGTCACCCACATCTCCAGCTTCGGCACCCCGTCCCTGGGCCTGGCCGAGTACCGCGCGGCCCACATGCCGAAGTCCGACCCGAGCTGGAAGGAGTCCTACATCGAGTCGGACCGCACGATCAGCCTCGTCCAGACGGCGAAGGGGCGCGTGATCCGCCTGGAGCACGACGTCAGCACCCCGCACCCGTACTCCCGCATCAACCAGCTCGGCGGCACCAAGGGCGTGTTCGAGGACTATCCGGAGCGGATCTACATCGAGCCGGACCACACGAACGACGAGTGGGGCGACTTCTCCGCGTACGCCGACTGGGACCACTGGCTGTGGAAGGAGCACGCCAACCCGCCCGGCGGGCACGGCGGCATGGACTACATCATGGTGTACCGCCTGATGCAGACGATGCGGCTGGGCCTCGTACCCGACTTCGACGTGTACGACGCCGCGACCTGGACCTCACCGGTCCCGCTGAGCCATCTGTCCATCAAGGCGAAGGGCGCGCCGCAGCCGATCCCCGACTTCACGCGCGGCGAGTGGCGCGATAAGCGCTCCGGGGTGGACTCGGAGAAGCCCGCCGAGGAGTGATCCGGGCGGCGGCACGGGCCGACGCGGGGCCTCGACCGGCGCCCGTGCCGCCAGTACGCTCCCGGCGCACCGGTGCGCCGAGGGGAGGCGGGGGACATGGGCGAGGACGACGCGCGGCCGGAACAAGGCGCGGCGGCGCTCGCACCGGTGGCCCGGCGGCCACTGCTGTGCGTCGTCGCCGCGTACGCGGCCGTCCTGACGGCGCTGTCGGCCCGCTACGGCTTCCACCGCGACGAGCTGTACTTCCTCGCCGCGGGCCACCACCTCGACCGGGGCTACGTGGACCAGCCGCCGCTCACTCCCCTGCTCGCCCGCGCCTCGACCGGGTTCTTCGGGGACAGCCTCGCGGGTCTGCGCGCGGTGGCGACGCTCGCCGCGTCGGCGACGGTGCTGGTCGCGGCGCTGGTGGCACGCGAGTTGGGCGGCGGACGCGGCGCGCAGGTCCTCGCGGCCGTCCTCACCGCGCTCGGGGCGCAGGCGCTCGCAGTGGGGCACATGGTGTCCACGGCGACGTTCGACCTGCTGGTGTGGGCGATGGTGAGCTGGCTCGTGCTGCGGGTGCTGCGGACCGGGGACGGGCGCTGGTGGCTCGCGGCGGGCGCGGTCACGGGGATCGGCGTGCAGAACAAGTTCCTGGTGGTGCTGCTCGTCGCCGTGCTGCTCGCGTCGATCGTGTGGGTGGGGCCGCGCCGGGTGCTGTTCAGCGGTTGGTTCCTGGTCGGTTGCGCGGTGGCGCTGGTCCTGGCCGCGCCGACGCTGTGGTGGCAGGCGGCGCACGACTGGCCGCAGTTCACGGTGGCGCGCGGCATCAGCGAGGACGACGGCGCCGAGAACCGCGCCCTGCTCCTCCCCCAGCAACTCATATACCTCTCCCCGCTGTTCGTGCCCGCGTGGGTCGCCGGGTGGCTGCGCTTGTGGCGCGCGCCCGACGTGCGGTGGGCGCGCGCGTTCGCGGTCGCGTATCCGCTGTTGTGCGCGGTGGTGCTGTTGCTGGGCGGCAAGGGGTACTACACGGTGCCGCTGCTCGTGGTGCTGCTCGCGGCCGGGTGCGAGCCGGTGCTGCGGTGGGCGCGGGCAGGGGCGGGGGCGGCGCGGTGGTCCCTGCTGACGGCCGCCGTGGTGGTGTCGGCCGTGGTCAACGCCGTGATCACCTTGCCCGTGCTGCCGCCGTCCGCGCTCGCCGTGCCGATGGCGCTCAACAAGGAACAGGGCGAACAGCTCGGCTGGCCCGAACTGGCCGACGCGGCACGGCGGGGCTGGGACCGGATCCCGCGCCGGGACAGGTCCCGCGCCGTCCTTTTCACCGGCAACTACGGTGAAGCGGGCGCCCTGGCACGCTACGGTCCGGCGCGCGGGCTGCCCGTCCCCTACTCCGGCCATATGAGCTACGCCGACTGGGGCCCGCCGCCCGACTCCGCGAACGGGCCGGTCCTGCTCGTCCGGACGGCCGACGCCTCCGGCATCGACCGGCACTTCACCGGCTGCCGCACGGTCGCCCGCGTCGACAACGGCCACGACGTGGAGAACGAGGAGCAGGGCGCGGCGGTCGTCCTGTGCGACGGCCCCGCACGGCGCTGGTCGGTGCTGTGGCCGTCCCTGCGCCACGCCTACTGATCCGGGCCCCGGCCGGGCGCGGCCGTCGGGCCGCTGTCACGCCTTGAGTTCGGCCTTGTCCCCCATGACGACGACCGGGTGCTGCGCGGGGTCGAGCGTCTTGAGCAGGTACTCCATGTCCGCCTTCGACTGGCTCACACAGGCCGACGTCCCGCTGCCGTGGTCCATGTGGAGCCAGATGCTGCCGCCCTTGGACTGGCCCTGCGGACGGGTCGGGTCGTTCGGCGGAGTGCCCTTCGCCCGGTTGTAGTCGATGGCGATGACGTAGTCGAAGTCGTGCCAGTGCGACTTGGCCCAGTAGTGCGGGGCCTGGATCGACGCGGTCTGCGTGTAGGGCAGCTTGGCGCCCGGGTCGGCGAGGACGCCACCGGCGTCGCTGAGCGTGAACACGCCCACGGGGCTGCGCTTGTCGCCCTCGTGGTGGTTCGTCGTCCAGCCCTTCTTGCCGTTGTGCCCGGACCAGCTGCGCTCCTTCTTCCAGGTGGCGCCGGACTTGGTGAACAGGGCGATGGTCGCGTCCGCCGAGTCCTTGCCCTCCCCGTAGACCGCCACGACCTGGCGCGAGTCGGCCGGGATCCGCTTCTGGTAGCGGTCGCCGACGTCGGGGATGCGCTTGAGGTCGACGGCTCTCGCCTCGTCCCCGTGCGCGTTGTCCGAGGCGCGGCGCCCGTCCGACGTGTTCCGGTGGCCGCCGTCGTCGGAACCGCACGCCGCCACCGTGGCCAGAAGGACTCCACACGCCGCCATCGCGACACTCGCTCGAACCGCTCCCGCATTACGCATGCGTTCCATGGTCGCACCACGCCTCGCGAACCCCGGGGGTGGTCCGGGGACCACCGACGAACCGGGCCGAATTTTTGCCGGGCAGCGGAAAACCGTTTGCCTCCGGTCGCGGCGGGACGCGAACCTTTCACGGTTTGTTCCCCCCGCGGTTCTCACCGTCGCGGTTCTCCCTTCCGAGCTCTGGGACGTCATGCAGATCTCCGACCTTCCGTATCCCGACCCGGGCGTGCCCGACGCGCGCTCCGGCCCCCGGTTCCTGCTCTGGCTCGGCCGCAACCAACTCGGCGGCCAGCTCAAGTCCCTCGCCTGGGGGTTGCTCCACTTCACCTCCGTCGCCGGTCTGCCGTACGGCGTCGGCTACGCCGTCCAGGCCGTCGTCGACGGCTCCGGCGCCCGGCTCGCCGCGGCCGGCGCCCTGATCGTGCTCCTCGGCATCGCCGTCGCGTGCGGCGACACAATGCTGCACCGCACGGCGGTGACGAACTGGATCACCGCCGCCGCCCGCGTGCAGCAACTGCTCGCCCGCCGCACCGCCGCGCTCGGCTCCGCCCTGACCCGGCGGGTCGCCGCGGGCGAAGTGGTGGCCGTGTCCACCGGCGACGTCGAGAAGATCGGATGGTTCGTCGAGGCGCTCTCCCGCTTCGCCGCCGCCGCGGTCACCGTCGTCCTCGTCTGTGTCGGCCTCCTGGTCTACCAGCCCGCTCTCGGTGTCGTCGTCGCGCTCGGCATGCCGGTGCTCGCCCTCGCGGTGCTGCCGCTGCTGCCCCGCGCCACCCGGCGCGCGGACCACCAGCGCGAGAAGGCGGGCCGGGCCACCGAACTCGCCTCGGACACCGTCGCCGGGCTGCGCGTGCTGCGTGGCATCGGCGGTGAGGAACTCTTCCTCGACCGCTACCGCCGCGCCTCGCAGGAGGTCCGCGAGGCCGCCGTGCGCAGCGCCCGCATGTGGTCGCTGATCTCCTCGGTCCAGGTGCTCCTCCCGGGGCTGCTCCTCATCGTGATCGTCTGGTACGGCGTGCATCTCGCGCGCGAGGGCCGGATCAGCGTCGGTGAACTCGTCACCGTCTACAGCGCGGTGATGACGCTCAACTACCCGCTGCGCCACTTCGAGGAGATCGCCATGGCGTACTCCTTCTCCCGGCCCTCCGCCCAGCGCGCCGCCAGGGTGCTGTCCCTGGAACGCGTCGTCGAACCGTCGGGCGGGCTGCGTGACGCGGCCGCGCCCTCCGGGGACCTGTACGACCCCGCGACCGGTCTGCTCGCCCCCGCGGGACAGTTCACCGCGGTGGTGTGCGGCGACCCGGATCTGGCGGGGCGTCTCGCGGACCGGCTCGGCGGACACCCGACGTCCGCCGACGCCACCGGCTCCCCGAGCACCGGTGTGCCCTCCGCGCTGCTGGGCGGTGTGCCGCTCGACGAGGTACCGCTCGACGTGGCGCGTACGGCGGTCCTGGTCCAGGACAAGGACCCGGTCCTGCTCTCCGGGACGCTCGCCGAACTCCTCGACGTACCGTCCTCCGGAGCCGTCCGCCCCGGGGAGGCGCTGGACGCGGCCCAGTGCTCCGACGTCCTCGCCGCCCTCGCCCAGGCCTCCCTCGACGACGACCCGATGAACGCCCGCATCACCGAACGCGGCCGGTCCCTGTCCGGCGGCCAGCGCCAGCGTCTTGCCCTCGCGCGCTCGCTTGTCACCGACCCCGAGGCGCTGGTCCTCGACGAGCCGACGTCCGCCGTCGACTCGCACACCGAGGCCCGTATCGCCGAGGGCCTGCGCGCCTTGCGCCGCGGGCGCACCACCGTGGTCCTCAGTTCGTCACCGCTGCTCCTCGACCGCGCCGACCGCGTCGTGTTCGTGCACGAGGGCGAGGTGGCGGCGGTCGGCGAACACCGTGAACTGGTGCGCACCGAGCCGCGGTACCGCGCCGTGGTCACGCGCGAGACGGACGAGGAGACGGCCACCGCCCCCGCGCGTGCCGGTGCCCGCGACTGGACCGGCGCCGGACCGGGCGCCGCCCCAGGCACCGAATCCGCCATCGAGATCGACATCGAGGAGACGGCATGATCGGCGTAGCGCCCCCGGCCTACGACCCGGCGGCCCCCACCACCGCGACCACGCTGCCGGTCGGCGCCCCGGCCACGGTCCGCGCCTACGTCCGCGAGCTGTACCGGCGGCACCGCCGCGCCTTCCTGCTGCTGATCGGGGTGAACACGCTCGCCGTGGTCGCCTCGATGGCGGGCCCCTATCTGCTGGGCGGCGTGATCCAGGACGTGTCGGACGGGGCCGGTTCCGCCGCCCTGCGCGACCTCCATCTGGAGCGCACCATCGGCCTCTTCGCCCTGGCCCTCGTCGTCCAGGCCGTCTTCGTGCGGCAGGTGCGGCTGCGCGGGGCGATGCTCGGTGAGCAGATGCTGGCGGATCTGCGCGAGGACTTCCTCGTGCGGTCCGTCGGGCTGCCGCCGGGCGTCCTGGAGCGGGCGGGCACGGGCGACCTGCTGTCCCGGATCACCACCGACATCGACCGCCTCGCGAACGCGATGCGGGAGGCCGTGCCGCAGTTGTCCATCGGTGTCGTGTGGGCGGGGCTGCTCATCGGCGGGCTCGCGGTGACGGCGCCTCCGCTGGCCCCCGCGATCCTCGTCGCGGTGCCTGTCCTGGTGCTCGGCTGCCGCTGGTACTTCAAGCGGGCGCCCTCGGCCTACCGCTCGGAGGCCGCCGGGTACGCGGCCGTCGCCGCGGCGCTCGCGGAGACCGTGGACGCCGGGCGCACCATCGAGGCGCACCGGCTCGGCGCCCGCCGCGTCGAACTGTCCGAGCGCCGGGTGAAGGAGTGGACGGCGTGGGAGCGGTACACGCTCTATCTGCGCTCCGTCTTCTTCCCGGTGATCAACACCGTGCACGTCCTGGTCCTGCTCTCCGTCCTGCTCATCGGCGGCGTCTTCGTCCTCCAGGGCTGGATCGGGGTGGGCCAGCTCACGACCGGCGCCCTCATCGCGCAGATGCTGGTGGACCCGCTTGGTCTGATCCTGCGCTGGTACGACGAGCTCCAGGTCGCCCAGGTGTCCCTGGCCCGTCTCGTGGGCGTGCGGGACATCGAGCCGGACGCGGGCGACGCCTCGGTGCGGCCCGACGGCCGCGACGTACAGGCGGACGAGGTGCACTTCGGCTACCGGGAGGGCGTCGACGTGCTGCGTCAGGTCTCCCTCGACGTCGCCCCCGGCACCCGGCTCGCCCTGGTCGGCCCCTCCGGCGCGGGCAAGTCGACGCTCGGCCGCTTGCTCGCCGGGATCTACGCGCCCCGGCGCGGCCAGGTCACCCTCGGCGGCGCGGAGCTCTCGCGGATGCAGGCGGAGCGGGTGCGGGCCCATGTCGCCCTGGTCAACCAGGAGCACCACGTCTTCGTCGGCTCGCTCCGCGACAACTTGCGGCTGGCGAGGACCGGCGCCGAGGACGCCGAGCTGTGGGCGGCCCTGGGCGCGGTCGACGCCGACGGCTGGGCACGCGCCCTCGCCGACGGCCTGGACACGGAGGTCGGCTCCGGCGGGGCGGCGCTCACCCCGGCGCAGGCTCAGCAGATCGCGCTGGCCCGCCTCGTCCTGGCCGATCCGCACACGCTGGTCCTGGACGAGGCGACATCGCTGCTCGACCCGCGCGCGGCGCGGAACCTGGAGCGCTCGCTCGCCCGTGTCCTGGACGGCCGCACCGTCGTGGCCATCGCGCACCGCCTGCACACGGCCCACGACGCGGACGTCATCGCCGTGGTCGAGGACGGCCGGATCCGGGAGCTGGGCAGCCACGACGAGCTGGTCGCGGCGGACGGGGCGTACGCGGCGCTGTGGCGCTCCTGGCACGGATAGCCGCGCCCGGGAGCGAGGGGGTGCGGCCGGGCTCAGATGAAGTTGAGCGCGGCCGCGCACCCCACGCCGCCGAGCACCATGAAGGCGGGCATCAGCACCTTCAGCTCGACCCAGCTGCCCGCCCGGAACCGCATCGCCTTGGGCGGGCCGAGCGGGTACCAGCGCTTTCGGCCGATCGGTATGGGCCACAGGATCGGGCAGCCCGAGACGGTCAGCGCGTCCCCGATGTCGTGGATCAGCGCGCCGAGCACGATCGGCAGGCCCAGCCACAGGTACTCCTGGCCCGGCTCCTCGAACAGCCAGCCCGCCCCGTTGCCCGGCTGGTCCAGGATTCCGGCCAGGATCCAGGCGCTGGTCGCGGCGAGCAGCCACACCAGGACGTCGCTGCTGGAACCCCGGGCCGCTCGCCACAGCAGGCCCTCGATGGCGAGCACCATGTGGACGAACAGGATGCCGAGGACGGTCCAGCGTCCGCCGTAGATCGCGGCGGCGGACGTGCCCGCCCCGATGAGGACGGCCCACAGCCAGGTGTGCGTGAGGGTGCGGTGTCCACCGGAGCGGCGCGGGTCGCCCTGCTTGCGGGTCGCCTTGTAGACGGCGTACGACAGTTTGTCGACAATGCCGCAGACGGCCCGGGACACCGGTCCGAAGGCACGCGAGATGGTCGCCGACTTGTGGTCGAGGTCGGGGGCCAGGGCGGCACCGGCGCAGATCAGCGCCCCGACGAGCACGACCGGCCAGGGCATCGGATGTCCGCCGGCGGCCGCGGCCGCGCCCACCCCCAGCCAGGCCGCCGCTCCTGACAGCGAGTGTGCCGGTCCCATCATGGTGGTGTTCCGCCCCATTCTTCTGATGTCGACGCCCGGCCGCCCCCGTCGGGCCGCGCGCATGCTGACGCCGCGTCGGCCACTCAGCGTAGCGTTCATGATCTTCGTGCGGACATCCGATTCCCTGATCGGGACGGAAGCCAGGCAAGATGGTGACGTGACCCTTATCGATCAGCTTCCGCAGACCGCCGACCCGGACGCCCTCTACGACGCCTTCGAGTCGTGGGCCGAGGAGCGTGGTCTCACCCTCTATCCCCACCAGGAGGAGGCGCTGATCGAGGCGGTGTCGGGGGCGAACGTGATCGTCTCCACGCCCACCGGATCCGGCAAGAGCATGATCGCGGCCGGTGCGCACTTCGCCGCCCTCGCGCGCGACGAGGTCACCTTCTACACGGCGCCCATCAAGGCGCTGGTCTCCGAGAAGTTCTTCGAGCTGTGCAAGCTGTTCGGCACGGAGAACGTCGGCATGCTGACCGGCGACGCGTCCGTGAACGCGGACGCGCCCGTCATCTGCTGCACCGCCGAGGTCCTCGCCTCGATCGCGCTGCGGGACGGCGCGCAGGCCGACGTCGGCCAGGTCGTCATGGACGAGTTCCACTTCTACGCGGAAGGCGACCGCGGCTGGGCCTGGCAGATCCCGCTGCTTGAACTTCCGCAGGCACAGTTCATCCTGATGTCGGCGACGCTCGGCGACGTCTCGATGTTCGAGAAGGACCTCACGCGCCGCACCGGCCGTCCGACCTCCGTGGTGCGCTCGGCGACGCGCCCGGTCCCCCTCTCCTACGAGTACCGGCTGACCCCGCTCACCGAGACCCTGACCGAGCTGCTCGACACACGGCAGGCCCCGGTCTACATCGTGCACTTCACGCAGGCGCAGGCCGTCGAGCGGGCGCAGGCGCTGATGAGCATCAACATGTGCACACGCGAGGAGAAGGACAAGATCGCCGAGCTGATCGGCAACTTCCGCTTCACCACCAAGTTCGGCCGCAACCTCTCCCGGTACGTACGGCACGGGATCGGCGTCCACCACGCCGGCATGCTGCCCAAATACCGCCGTCTCGTCGAGAAGCTCGCCCAGGCCGGTCTGCTCAAGGTCATCTGCGGCACCGACACCCTCGGCGTCGGCGTCAACGTCCCCATCCGCACCGTGCTGTTCACCGCGCTCACCAAGTACGACGGCAACCGGGTGCGCACGCTGCGGGCCCGTGAGTTCCACCAGATCGCGGGCCGCGCCGGGCGGGCCGGCTTCGACACGGCCGGCTTCGTCGTGGCGCAGGCGCCCGAGCACGTCATCGAGAACGAGAAGGCGCTCGCGAAGGCCGGCGACGACCCGAAGAAGCGCCGCAAGGTAGTCCGCAAGAAGGCCCCCGAAGGGTTCGTGGGCTGGACGGAGAGCACCTTCGAGAAGCTGATCGCGTCCGAGCCGGAGCCGCTGACCTCCCGCTTCCGCGTCACGCACACCATGCTCCTGTCGGTCATCGCCCGGCCCGGCAACGCCTTCGAGGCCATGCGCAAGCTGCTCGAGGACAACCACGAGCCGCGCAAGGCGCAGCTGCGGCACATCCGCCGCGCCATCGCGATCTACCGTTCGCTGCTCGACGGCGGCATCGTCGAGAAGCTGGACAAGCCGGACCCGACCGGCCGCATCGTGCGGCTCACCGTCGACCTCCAGCAGGACTTCGCGCTGAACCAGCCGCTGTCCACGTTCGCCCTCGCCTCCTTCGACCTGCTCGACAAGGACTCGCCGTCGTACGCCCTCGACATGGTGTCCGTCGTGGAGTCCACGCTCGACGACCCGCGGCAGATCCTGCACGCCCAGCAGAACAAGGCGCGCGGCGAGGCCGTCGCCGCCATGAAGGCGGACGGCGTCGAGTACGAGGAGCGCATGGAGCGCCTCCAGGACGTCTCGTACCCGAAGCCCCTGGAGGAGCTGCTCTACCACGCCTACAACACGTACCGCCAGAGCCACCCGTGGGTCGGCGACCACCCGCTGTCGCCGAAGTCCGTCATCCGCGACATGTACGAGCGGGCGATGACCTTCACCGAGTTCGTCTCCTTCTACGAGCTCGCGCGCACCGAGGGTATCGTCCTGCGCTACCTGGCGAGCGCGTACAAGACGCTCGACCACACCGTGCCCGACGACCTCAAGTCCGAGGACCTGGAGGACCTGATCGCCTGGCTCGGCGAGATGGTGCGCCAGGTCGACTCCAGCCTCCTGGACGAATGGGAGCAGCTCGCCAACCCCGAGGTGATGACCGCCGAGGAGGCGCAGGAGAAGGCGGACCAGGTCAAACCGGTCACGGCGAACTCGCGCGCTTTCCGCGTGCTCGTCCGCAACGCCATGTTCCGCCGCGTCGAGCTCGCCGCCCTCGACGACGTGCAGGAGCTGGGCGAGATGGACGCCGAGTCGGGCTGGGACGCCGAAGCCTGGGGCGAGGCCATGGACAAGTACTGGGACGAGTACGACGACCTCGGCACCGGCCCGGACGCCCGCGGCCCCAAGCTGCTCAGGATCGAGGAGGACCCCGGGCACGGCCTGTGGAAGGTCCGGCAGACGTTCGCCGACCCCGAGGGCGACCACGACTGGGGCATCAGCGCCGAGGTCGACCTCGCCGCCTCCGACGCCGAGGGCCGCGCCGTCGTGCGGGTCACGGACGTCGGCCAGTTGTAGATCCCCGGCCGGGCGAACGCCAAGGTCCGCCCGCGCCCACGCGCCGGAACCCTCCGGCCGCGCACACGAGAGAGAACCATCCATGACGAACCCTGCGGAACGGCTTGTCGACCTGCTCGACCTGGAGCAGATCGAGGTCAACATCTTCCGCGGACGCAGCCCGGAGGAGTCCCTGCAGCGGGTCTTCGGCGGGCAGGTCGCGGGCCAGGCCCTGGTCGCGGCAGGCCGCACCACGGACGGCGACCGGCCGGTGCACTCCCTGCACGCGTACTTCCTGCGCCCGGGCCGCCCGGGCGTGCCCATCGTGTACCAGGTCGAGCGGGTCCGCGACGGTCGCTCCTTCACCACACGCCGGGTCACCGCCGTGCAGCAGGGCCGCACGATCTTCAACCTCACCGCCTCCTTCCACAAGCCCGAGGAAGGTGCCTTCGAGCACCAGTTGCCGCCGGCCCGGCACGTGCCGGACCCCGAGTCGCTGCCGACCGTCGCCGAGGAGATCACCGGCCATCTCGGCGCCCTGCCGGAGGCGTTGGAGCGCATGGCGCGCCGCCAGCCCTTCGACATCCGGTACGTCGACCGGCTGCGCTGGTC
This sequence comes from Streptomyces sp. NPDC046939, assembly GCF_040644575.1. NCBI lineage: Bacteria > Bacillati > Actinomycetota > Actinomycetes > Kitasatosporales > Streptomycetaceae > Streptomyces > Streptomyces sp. NPDC046939. The sequence continues at coordinate 153,278 of NZ_JBEYWV010000002.1, read as the reverse complement.
GCCCGAGGAGATCGAGGGCGCGGAGCCGCGCAGCGCCGTGTGGATGCGTGCCGTCGGCCCGCTGGGCGACGATCCGCTCGTGCACACCTGCGCGCTCACGTACGCCAGCGACATGACGCTGCTGGACGCGGTGCGGCTGCCGATCGAACCGCTGTGGGGCCCGCGCGGATTCGACATGGCCTCGCTCGACCACGCCATGTGGTTCCACCGTCCTTTCCGTGCCGATGAGTGGTTCCTCTACGACCAGGAGTCGCCGATCGCCGTCGGCGGCCGGGGTCTGGCCCGGGGTCGCATCTACGACGTCGAGGGGCGTCTGCTGGTCTCCGTGGTGCAGGAGGGTCTGTTCCGGAAGCTCCAGGGTTGACCGCTCCGGCGGGCGGCCCCGGTGACCCGCTCGCGCGGGGGCGCTGCGGGAGCAGTCCCCGAGGGCGGCCCGGGTCGCCTACCAGGCGGCCTGGGTTCACGACGCCCTGGGCCTTGAGGCCGAGGCCGACCCGCGCTTGTCCGGGGAGGATCGCCGGGGCGCCATGCTCGGGCTCGGCAGCACCTACCGCACGCTCGGCCGCTACGCGGAAGCCGTGGCCGCGCTGAGCCACTCCGTGGCCCCAGCTCGGGCCCCGCGCGTCAACCTCGTCTGCCGAGCAGTCGGCCCCACAGTCCAGGGGCCGGTTTCTCCGGCGCGGTCTGGGGGTCGGGCGTACTCTCCGCCCGGGGCCCGGACTCGGGCGTCGTCTCGGGTTCGGGCGTGGTGGGTCGCGGGGCGGGCCGCAGGCGTCGCGCCTCCGCCATGCTCAGGAGCAGGTTCGCCCGCAGCCAACTGATCTCGTCGGGGTTGTCGGCGGTCATGATGCGCTCGACGACCTGCGCCGTCGGTGACTCCGGCGTTCCGTACCAGGACTCCTCGGGCCGCAAGTGCCGCAAGTAGGCGCGCTCGTACGGGCTCTCGACGAGTTCGGTGAGCTGGGCCGCGTCGAGAAGCGTCGCCATCGCCGCCGCCCGCTCCCAGGGGTCACTGCTCTGCCCCAGGAGATACCCGGCGTGCCGCGCCCGCCACCTCCGCGGCCGCAGGTCCTCACCGGCCGACAGACGGGCCCGCACCTTGTCCGGTGCCCGGCCGGTCAGCAGCGGCGCGTGCAGCTCCGAGGCCGCGAACTCCCGCAACTCCTCGGCGAGATACAGCCACACCACCGTGCGGTAGCGGTTCAGGTAGAACTTGGCCGGGATGAGCAGGCCGGCGCGGGCGAGCCGGGTGAAGCGGGTCGGCGGGATCCCCATGAGGCGCGCGCCCTCCGCCGTCCCCACCACCTTCACCTGCGCCAGCAGCGCCTCGGGGAAGCCCTCGCTGTCGCGGATCCGCTCGATCTCCTCGCGCGGGACCCGGCGCCGCCCGCCGTCCGTCGCCGCGACCGTACGAATGCGGCCGAGGCGTACGGCGAGATCGAACTCGCTGCGTTTCAGCCCCAGTTCACGGGCGGCGCTGCCCTGGGGCCTGGTCATAATGGAGCCCTGCATGGTGGTTCTCCCCCGTCGGTCGATGACCTCGGTCACGCTGCGTGACCGCTCGGGAAAACCGTAGCCGGTTCCGCGGACCTCCGTCCGAGCCTGTGGATAACTTCGCCCGGGCGGTCGCGAGAAACGGCATCGCAGCAGGTCAGAGGTCCACCACGGAGGTCCGGCCGAGGTGTCGGGCATCGACGGCCAGATGTTCCCCGACCCGGTTCACGAGCAGCGTCATCTCGTAGGCGACCTGGCCGATGTCGGCCTCGGCCGAGCTCAGCACGCACAGACAGCTACCGTCACCGGCCGCGGTGACGAAGAGCACCGCGTCATCGAACTCGATCATCGTCTGGCGCACACCGCCGGCGTCGAAGTGACGGCCCGACCCTTTGGCGAGGCTGTGCAGTCCGGAGGAGACGGCGGCGAGGTGCTCGGCGTCCTCGCGCCGCAGGCCCGTGCTGGCTCCGGTCACGAGGCCGTCGTTGGACAGGACCAAGGCGTGCCGCACATGTTCGACGCGCTGCGTCAGATCGTCAAGCAGCCAACCGAGCCCCGTGTTCTGCCCCATGATCCCGTCTCCCCGCTTCCTCTGGCTCCCCTTGCCCCCGGAGGGGACCGCTCCCCTGCCCGGAGGATCTCTTTCGCCAGCCTTCCCCACGGTCGGCGTCCGGGCAAGGAGGATGGGCCCATGGCACACAAGATGACCGATGAGGAATGGCACGCTTTCGTCTCCGAGGGCACGCGCACCGCGAAGCTCTCCACCGTGCGGGCCGACGGCAGCCCGCACATCGCGCCCGTCTGGTTCGTCCTGGACGGCGACGACATCGTGTTCAACACGGGCAGGGACACGGTCAAGGGCCGCAACCTGGCGCGCGACGGCCGCGTGGCCCTCTGCGTCGACGACGAGCGGCCGCCGTTCTCGTTCGTGACGATCCAGGGCCGCGCCGAACTCAGCGAGGACCCGGCCGAACTGCTCGACTCCGCGACCCGGATCGGCGGCCGGTACATGGGCGAGGACCGTGCCGAGGAGTTCGGACGGCGCAACGCGGTGCCGGGTGAACTCGTCGTCCGGGTACGGGTGGAGAAGGTCGTCGCCATGGGCGACGTCGCCGACTGACCCACACCGGCTGGCCGCTGTTCCGTCCCTCCGCAGGCGCGCGGAGGGACGGTTCCGGTCTCCCTGGGTGGGATCAGTTCGCGGCCGAGGTTTGCCGGGTGCGCCCGGGCTCCGTAAGGAGGTGCTCACCGACCTTGCCGACCAGGCGCGCCATCTCGTAAGCGACGAGGCCGATGTCCGCGCTCACGTCGCTCAGGACGGCGAGGCAGGAACCGCCGCCGGTGGCGGCCAGGAAGAGGAAGCCGTCGTCCATCTCGATCATGGTCTGCCGTACGCCTCCCGTGCCGAAGCGGCGCCCCGTCCCCTTGGCGAGGTGGTTGAAGCCGGAGGCGACGGCGGCCAGGTGCTCGGCGTCCTCGCGGGCGAGTCCGGCGGACGCCCCGGCGGGCAGGCCGTCGACGGACAGGACGAGGGCGTGGCGCAGTCCGGGCACGCGCATGGCCAAGTCGTCCAGAAGCCTGTCGAGGCCGCTGGAGCGCCGGGTCGCCGGATCGGTCGTGGCCGGAGCTTTGCTCATCTCGGGTCTCCTTCGCTGCTGTCTCCGCCGGTCGGGCGTCCCCCGCCTCTGACCCAGCCGTCCCGGAACGACGAGATACGGGCGCGGGCCTCTTCGGGGGTGCGCGCGTCCGGCTCCTGGGCGCGCGGGGGTGTGGCGCGCGGGACGGTCTCCCGCAGTTGGGGTGCGAGGCTCGCCTGGCGAACGCGGCGCGGCAACGCGTTCTCGGGTGGGGACGCGGTAGGGGCGAGGCGGGCGTTCATGGGAGCTGCTTCCGCTCGGGCACGCGCGCGTAGCGGCGCAATTGTCGGACGACAGTGAGGGCCGCATCCCTCCGGGCGGTGGAGGTCGCGACCCGGCAAGCTAGTCACGGTGGGGGCGCACGACGGGAGCGCGTTTCGAAAACTGCTGCGATATGGCGGAGAGGCTCCACGAACGATCGCCTTCACGCCGCCTTCGAAGCATCTTCGAACCGGATTCGAATCGCATCCACAGCGCCTCATCCCGCCTCGCGGCAAGGTGAGGGCGAACGCCGACGCCAGCGCCGCACACCAGGACACCGCCCGCCCGTGGGCCGCGCCATCATGGGTCCATGAACGATGAACACGCGCGCGTGCAGGAGTTCTTCGCGGCCCGGGCCGCCGACTGGGACACCCGCTTCCCCGACGACGGACCGGCCTACGCCGCCGCCGTGGCCGCTCTGGGGCTGCGTCCGGGCGCCCGGGTCCTCGACGCGGGATGCGGCACCGGCCGCGCGCTGGCGCCGCTGCGGGCGGCCGTAGGGCCGTCCGGTGTCGTGCTCGGGGCCGATCTGACGTGGGCCATGCTGGAGGCCGCCACGCGGGCCGGCCGGGACCGCGAGGGGCGCCTGCTGCGCGCGGACGTGGCACGACTGCCGCTGCGCACGGCGGCCCTGGACGCGGTGTTCGGTGCCGGGCTCGTCTCGCACCTGCCGCGACCGGCGGACGATCTGCGGGAGTTGGCGCGCGTGGTGCGGCCGGGTGGACTGCTGGCGCTGTTCCATCCGATCGGGCGCAGGGCCCTGGCCGCACGACAGGGCCGGGAGATCACCGCGGAGGACCTGCGGGCGGAGCCCAACCTGCGCCCGCTGCTCGCCGGTTCCGGCTGGCGCATGACCTCGTACGTCGACGAGGACACCCGCTTCCTCGCGCTGGCGGTGCGCGCGGACTGACCCCCGTCGCCCCCTGTGGCCGAGCTCACCTGGTTGCGCGACAGGGTCAAAGACCTGCACGCGGCACGTGGCTGACCGGCTCCGCGGCGGCCCTCTTCTGCCACCATGGAGACGACTCCACGACGAGTGAGGGCAGTTGGCGGGCCGACGCCCCCACGGGGGCATCGGCCGGGGACGGTGACGCACATGCTCGACAAGGTCCGGAAGTCCTGGAGCACCTTGCGCAGGAAAATCGCTCACCAGGAGGAGCGCCTGCGCGCCGACAGACGGTCCGCGCCCGCCAAGGGACAGCGTCGGCCGCACAACCTGTTCGAGGCGGCTGCCGACTATGTGGCGGCCTGCGCCGAGGACGACCAGGAGCGGATCGACGAGGCCGAGGGCTGGGTGGAACCGAGCGCGCTCGTCTTCGGCGTCAACGAGCTGGCGCGCCGGGCCCTGATCGTCCTCGCGCGCGAGCGGGACGAGTCCCCGCGCGTCGTGGCACGCAACCTCCTCGGCCTGCCCGCGGCCTGACCTGGCGGCGCGCACCGACCGACGTGGGAACGTGCACGGACTTGTTCGGATCCGGCACGGGAACCACACGAAGCGCACACCCGGCCTCGACATGTCCCCGACAGCGCTACGGTCGAGGGGCTGCCGCGCGCTTTTCCTGGTCACCGCCCCTGTACGGCGTCGACCACGACTGACTAAGGTCACGCCGACGAACCGAAGCTCGAGGGAGGCAGGCATGGCGGTGACGGACGACGCTGTCGCCACCGAGGACGACGCGCTGTACGTGCTGACGGCGCTGTTGCTCACTCCGGCGACATTCCCGAGCGTGCTGGGCGACGACTACCCCGAGGCGTGCGCCGCCCTGGGGCTCGCGCCGCTCGCCGACGGCTACGGCCTCGTCCTCGGCCAGGACGGGCAGGGCGCACGCTGGACGGTCGTCGTCGACGACGTGTCCCTCGTCGCCGTCGCCATCGCCTCCTGGGACTGCGGCATGGAGTACGACCTGTCCCCCGACGAGAGGAGCATGGTCGCCGCGTTGCCCGGCTGGCCGCTCGCGCTCGCCGTGGCCGCGCCGAACGTCCCGGCGCCCCATGACCCGGAACCCGGTCCGGAGGACGCCGCCACGCCGCCTCTCAGCCCGCCGGACACGCGGACGTGGGGCCCGGCGCAGCGGCGGATGGGAGCGGACGAGATAGCCCTCCAGTGGGCCTCCTGGCGGTCACAGCTGGACGACGACGCGTTCGCGACGGACACGGACGCGGAGAAGGCGGCTGAGGACGCCGAGAAACCTGCCGCGGATACCGAGAAGTCTGCCGGGGGCGCCGAGAAGCCGGGCCCGGACGCCGGTGAGCCGGCGGACGACACGGGAACCTCACCCTCCCCGTCCGGCACTTCGCACCCGGGCGTCCAGCGCGCCCTCGCCGAGGCACACGCCTACGTGGAGACTCCCCCGCCACTGGGACGCGTGCGGTCCGCGTTCGCGTCGGGCGGCGCCCGTACGCTACGCGCCGACGGCCCGGGCTGGTCGATGGTGGCGCGCACGGACGACATCGCCTTCGTCCTGCTCGACGACGAGCCGGGCGAGGTGCTGCCGGTCGGGCGCGGACCCGAGCTGCCCGGTCTCCTGGAGGCGCTCGACAAGATGGCCGTCCGCCCCGCCTGAGCCACCGGCCCACACAGGGCGCGTACGCCGCATGTGTTCCGCACCCATGGATGAGCACGGGCTCCCCCTCGACGATGAGGCCTCTTCCCGCCGCTTCGAGGAGGCCCACTCATGCGCACGCCCGGAACCGTTCCCTTGTTGGCCGCAGCACTGTTGGCCCTGGCCGCCTCCGGACCGCAGGCCGCAAGCGCGGCCCCCGGGCACGACGGCCACTGCGCCCGCTCGGCCCACGCGCGCGTGCCGGGCGCGCAGAAGCAGCAGTGGGCCTGCCTGGAGGACCTGACGACCGCCGGGCTCGCGGGCACCCCGTACACCGACATGGCCGACCAGGCGGGGCTGACCGCTCCGGGGACGCGCACCCCGTCCGGCGTGCCGGGGACGCAGATCGACGGGTACTTCGGGGACGGCTCCCGCACGAACACGACGCACGGCTGGAACCATGACGCCCAGTTCGTGATCCGGCTGCCCGACCGCTGGAACGGCGGCCTGGTGGTCACCGCCTCTCCGGGCAACCGCAAGCAGTACGCGACCGACACGGCGATCTCCGACCGCGTCCTCGCCCAGGGTTACGCGTACGCGGCGACCGACAAGGGCAACACCGGGCCGGACTTCTACCGGGACGGCGTCCGCCCCGGCGACGCGGTCGCGGAGTGGAACGACCGCACCACGCAGCTCACCCGGGCCGCGAAGAGGGTCGTGGCCCAGCGCTACGGCTCAGCGCCGCGGCGCACGTACATGACCGGCATCTCCAACGCGGGCTATCTGACGCGCTGGCAGCTCGAGAACCACCCGGAGCTCTACGACGGAGGCGTCGACTGGGAGGGCGTCCTGTGGACGGCGGACGGGCCGAACCTGCTGACGTCCCTGCCGACGGCCGTGGCGTTCGGCCAGGGCACCGCCGACGCGGACGCCATGTACGCGGCCGGTTTCGCCCGCGGTTCGGAGTTCCTGTGGCCCTACCACCAGAAGGCGTACTGGGGGCTCACGCAGAAGGCGTACCGCGCGGAGTTCGACCCCGGCTACGATCCCGCCTGCCCCGGCACGTCCGCCGGTTCGACGACGGAGGAGATCCTCGCCCCGTGCGCGTCCGACGCCTCGTACGCCTATGCGGCGCGCCCCCGGTCGGTGCGCAAGGCGGTCGCGCGCGTGGCGCTGACCGGGCGGATCGGGAAGCCGCTGATCACCCTGCAAGGCCACCTGGACACCCTGCTGCCGATCGCGACGGACGCCGACGTGTACCGGCGCATGGTCGACGCGCGGGGGCGCGGCCGGCTGCATCGCACGTACACGATCCAGGGCGGCACGCACACCGACGGTCTGTACGCCGCCCATCCGGACCGGCTGCGGCCGATCCTGCCGTGCTACCGGGACGCCTTCGACGCCCTCGTCCGGTGGACGCGGGACGGCACGGAGCCGCCCGCGAACCGGACCGTCGGACGGCCCGCGGACGGTGACGTCGTCGACACGTGCTCGGTGCGCGGGTCCTAGCGGCCGATCTCCTTGCGCGTGACGCGGCGGAGCCTGCGCCGCTGCGAGGGGTCGAGCATCAGGTACGCCGCGGTGGGCACGCCGAGCACGATGAGCAGGGCCGCCCACCACGGCAGCCAGATCAGCAGGATGATCCCGGCCGCCACGCCTCCCGCGGCGATCTTCGCGTTCCTCGACATGTGTGTGGCCTCCTTCGGAGCGGCTCGCCCTCGGACGAGTGGGGCGAGTTCGCCTCTGCTGTGAGAAACGGGTCCACGACGTCCGTGGTTCCGGCGCCCGACCCTGATCCCGCGCCCCTGGGACGCCAGCGGGACATGGGTTCAGATGTCCGCCCGCAGCGGCTCCCCCACTTCATACATGTGGCGCAGCGCCTGGCGATAGGAGTCGACCAGACCGGTCTCGGTGAACGGGATGCCGAGGGTCGCGCAGTGCGCCTTCACCATGGGCTGGGCGAGGCGCAGGTGGGGCCGCGGCATGCTCGGGAACAGGTGGTGCTCCACCTGGTAGTTGAGGCCGCCGAGGAACCAGTCGGTCAGTGCGCCGCCCTTGATGTTGCGCGAGGTGAGGACCTGGCGCCGCAGGTGGCCCCACTTGTCGCCGTCCGGGTCGGGCATCTCCATGCCCTTGTGGTTGGGCGCGAAGGCCATCCCCAGGTGCAGCCCGAACAGGGCTTGGTGCAGGGCGGCGAAGGCGAGGGCGTGGCCGAGCGGCATGGTGGTCAGCAGCAGGGTCACGTAGCCGACGACATGGGCGACGAGGAGCGACCCCTCGACCAGGCGCTCACGCCCGCTCTGCCGCCGCAGGTCCTGGAAGCCCGACACCTTCAGCGCGAGCCCTTCGAGCAGGGTGAGCGGGAAGAACAGCCACGCTTGGTGGCGGGTGAGCCAACCGCGGAAGCCCACGCGCGTGGCGGCCTGTTCGCTGGTGAAGACGAGGACGTCGGCGGCGACGTCGGGGTCCTTGTCGATGTGGTTGGGGTTGGCGTGGTGCTTGTTGTGCTTGTCGTTCCACCACGCGTAGCTCATGCCGAGCAGCAGGTTGCCGTGGACGAGGCCGATGACGCGGCTCACGGACCGGTCGGCCGTGATCTGGGCGTGCCCCGCGTCATGGCCGATGAACGCCGTGCGCGCGCCCAGGACCGCCAGGGCGGGCGCCAGGGCGAGGACCCACCAGGAGGCGCCGATGAGCGCCATGCCGGTGACGACGGCGGCCAGGGAGAGGGCGTTGACCACGATGGTGCGTAGGTACCAGCCGGTGCGCCGGTCGAGCAGTCCCTGTCCCTTGATGTCGCGCAGCAGGGGTGTGAACTCGCTGCCCCCTTCGGGCCGGTGCTGCCGCGCGCCGGCTTCTGTGGCGCCTTCCGGCGGGGGGACGACGGCCAGGGCCATGGCGGTACTCCGGTCTGTGGGAGGGAGGCGGAAGCGGCGGGCCGCGACACCGGCCCGACCTGGAAAAACCTACGGAGCGCGGACCGTGGTCGGCCATGGCGCCATCACCCGGCCACGGGAGGGGGCCAGCCCGCTCAGGGGGTGGGGTCAGCCCCACCCTTAAGGGTCAGGCGTCCTGGCGGGTGACCCAGATCACTCCCGGAATAGGCCCGTCCGCCTTGACCGCCGTGTACCCTCGCGTCTTCCAGGGCGAGTAGTCAAACTTGATGAATACGAGGAAGTCGCCATCTCCGCACATACGCACCCCGCACCCACCCTTGCCGAGACCGCCGAACTCGTCCGCTGCCGCGCCGTCTTCACGCCGGGCGACCCGGCGCGCACCTCGGTCGTCGCCTTCTGGCGGCCGGACGGCGACGCACCGCCCGTGCCGGACGCGGGCAGCCGCGTGGAGCTTCCGCTGGCCCTGCCCGGGGACGACGGGGTCGAGCTGGTGACCGTCGGCGCGGTCGCGCTGCCCGTACGGTCGGCGCTTCCGGTCCTCACGCGCGCGCGTACGGGCGCGCAGGCGGACCCGACTACGGCGTTCTGGGGAGCGGCCGCCCTGCTCGCGCTCCAACTCGCCGCGCGCGGGCTCCTCCTGCCGGGGCTGAGCGGCGACGACCACGACGCGTGGCGGGCCGGACCGCTGCGCCCGGCGGACCTGGAGAAGCTGCGGGAGCTGGCGGCGGCGATGCCGGCCGAGGCGCACGCGGTCCCCCTGGACGAGCATGAGCCGCTTCGGCTGCACGCCCCCGAGCGGGTGCTGCGCGCCTTCCTCGACGCCGTGGCCGACACCTTGCCGCGCTCCCCCGCCGCCACGCTCGCGGCGGGTTCCCCCGCGTTCGCGGCACGGGCCCCGCGACGCGCTCCCGAACTGCGCGCCTGGGCGGCCGACGTGGCGGCCGGGCACGACGCCGGGGTACGGATCTCGCTGCGCGTCGAGGTGCCCGGACTCGCGCAGGTCACGGACGACGAGACCCGGCTGCCGTTCCGCGCCGTGCTGCAGATGCACAGTGTCGGCGACCCCACTCTGGTCGCGGACGCGGCCCAGGTGTGGGCGGGTTCCGGCACGGCGGGCAAGGCGTTCGGGGCGCGGGCCCGGATGGACGCGCTCCTGGCGCTGCGGCGCGCCGCGCGCGCGTGGGCGCCGCTCGCACCGCTCCTCTCCGCGTCCGTCCCGGACGCGGTGGAGCTGGCCGACGACGAGGTGACCGAGTTGCTCGGGGAGGGTGCGCGCGCCTTGTCGGCGGCCGGTGTCGAGGTGCACTGGCCGCGGGAGATGGCGCGCAAGCTGACGGCCCGCGCGGTGATCGGGCCGCCTCAGGGCGACGGACCGGACGCGCTGTCCTCGGACGGCCCGTCGTTCCTGTCGGCGGACGCGCTGCTGGCGTTCGACTGGCGGTTCGCCCTCGGTGACCAGGAGTTGAGCCGCGAGGAGCTGGACCGGCTGGCCGAGTCGAACCGGCCCGTCGTGCGGCTGCGCGACCAGTGGGTGCTCGTCGACCCCGGGGAGGCGCGTCGCGCCCGTGCGCACGAGGACCGCAAGGTGACGCCGGTCGACGCGCTCAGCGCCGTTCTGACGGGCTCCACGGAGATCGACGGCCGCCGGGTCGAGGTGCGGCCCACCGGCTGGCTGGCGACGCTCAGGGACCGCCTCGCGGACCCGGAGAACTCCGACGGCACGGACATGGTCGGCCAGCCGGCCGCGCTCGCCGCAGACCTGCGCGACTACCAGCTCCGCGGCCTGGACTGGCTCGCCCGCATGACCTCCCTCGGCCTCGGCGCCTGCCTCGCCGACGACATGGGGCTCGGCAAGACCATCACCCTGATCGCCCTGCACCTGCACCGGCAGACCGCGCCGGAGACGGCGGGCCCGACCCTGGTGATCTGCCCGACGTCCCTCATGGGCAACTGGCAGCGCGAGATCGAGAAGTTCGCGCCCGGCACCCCTGTGCGCCGCTTCCACGGCGGCCGCCGGTCACTGGAGGACCTCGCCGAGGGCGAGTTCGTGCTCACCACGTACGGCACCATGCGCCTGGACGCCGCCCACCTGGCCGCCCAGAGCTGGGGCATGGTCGTCACGGACGAGGCGCAGCACGTGAAGAACCCGCACTCGGCCACCGCCAAGGAGCTGCGGACCATCGGCGCCCGCGCGCGCGTGGCGCTCACCGGCACCCCGGTCGAGAACAACCTCAGCGAGCTGTGGGCGATCCTCGACTGGACCACGCCGGGGCTCCTGGGCCGCCTCGGCACCTTCCGCACCCGCTACGCGAAGGCCGTCGAGGGCGGCAAGGACCCGGCCGCCGCCGAGCGCCTGGCGAAGCTCGTACGCCCCTTCCTGCTGCGGCGCCGCAAATCGGACCCGGGGATCGCGCCCGAGCTGCCGCCGAAGACCGAGACCGACCGGGCGGTGTCCCTCACCAAGGAGCAGGCCGGGCTCTACGAGGCCGTGGTGCGCGAGACGCTCGCGGAGATCGCCGGGGCGCAGGGCTTCGAACGGCGCGGCCTCGTCGTCAAACTGCTCACCGCCCTCAAGCAGATCTGCAACCACCCGGCGCAGTACCTGAAGGAGGACAAGCCGCGCATCCCCGGCCGCTCCGGAAAGCTGGAGCTGCTCGACGAACTCCTGGACACCATCCTGGCCGAGGACGCGAGCGTCCTCGTCTTCACCCAGTACGTGCGGATGGCGCGCCTTGTGGAGCGCCACTTGGCGCAGCGGGGCATCGCCACGCAGTTCCTGCACGGCGGCACACCGGTGGCCACGCGGGAGGCCATGGTGCGGCGCTTCCAGGACGGCGAGGTGCCGGTCTTCCTGCTGTCCTTGAAGGCCGCGGGCACCGGGCTCAACCTCACGCGCGCGGAGCACGTCGTGCACTACGACCGCTGGTGGAACCCGGCGGTGGAGGCGCAGGCCACCGACCGCGCCTACCGCATCGGGCAGACCCGCCCCGTCCAGGTGCACCGGCTGATCACCGAGGGCACCGTCGAGGACCGCATCGCCGACATGCTGGCGCGCAAGAGGGAGTTGGCGGACGCCGTGCTGGGGGCCGGCGAGTCGGCGCTGACGGAGCTGACCGACGCCGAGCTGGCCGAACTTGTCGAACTGCGAGGGGGCGCCCGATGAACGACATCCACGACGAGCACGACGCGTACGCCGCGGAGAGCGACCCGGACGAGGAGCGCACGTTCGCCGCGCTGCCCGCGACGGGCGGACGGGCCTTCGCCCAGACATGGTGGGGTCAGGCCTGGCTGAAGGCCCTGGAGGACACGGCGCTCGACCTCAAGCAGCTCAAGGCGGGCCGCATGCTGGCGCGCGCGGGCGCGGTCGGCGCCGTGTCGGTGCGTCCCGGGCGGATCACCGCGGTCGTCGAGGACCGTCGCGGCGCCCTGCACCGGTCGGACGTGCTGTTGCAGCGGCTCGGCGAGGACGACTGGGACCGCTTCCTCGGGATGGCCGTCGAGCGCGCCGGACACATCGCGGCCCTCCTGGACCGGGACATGCCACCGCACCTGGTGGAGGACGCTGCCGCTGCCGGTGTCGAACTCCTGCCCGGCATCGGGGACCTGGAGCCGCGCTGCGACTGCGACGCCTGGGACCACTGCGCGCACACGGCCGCGCTCAGCTACCAGCTCGCTCGCCTGCTCGACCAGGATCCGTTCGTGCTGCTCCTGCTGCGGGGGCGCGGCGAGCGTGCGCTGCTCGACGAGATCCAGGTGCGCAGTGCCGCGCGCGCCGAACCGGAGGCCGCGCCGCCGCCCGAGGCGGAGGGGGTGGACGCGGCGGAGGCGTACGCGTCCGCCTTCGTGCTGCCGCCGCTGCCCGGGCCGCCCGCGCTGCCGCCCGAGCCGGGGAGTCCGCCGTCCCTGGACACCGAGACGGCTCCCCCCGAGGGCACCGATGTCGCCGCGCTCGCTTTCCTGGGCGCGCAGGCCGCGGTGGAGGCGCACCGCATGCTCGCGGACGCGCTCGCCCCCGGGCACGAACAGCGCGCGCCCTGGCCGGAGCCGACCGTGTCGCAGGACGCCGTACGGCTGGCCGCCGCGCGGCCCGGTCCGGACATCGCTGAGCGCCTTGCCGAGGGGACGGGCCGGGACCGCGAGGGGTTGGCGCTCGCGGTGCGCGCTTGGGAGCACGGGGGCGCCGCCTCGCTCGCCGCCCTGGAGGAGGAGTGGACCCCGGACGCGGAGACCGCGGCACGCGCGCGTGCCACGCTCGCGGCGGCCTGGGAAGCGGACGAGCGGCCCGCCCTCAAGGCCGCCCGCGCCCGCTGGACCGTCTCCGGCGCGCCCGCCCAACTGCGCCTGGGCCGCGACGGACGCTGGTGGCCCTACCGCAAGGAGCGGGGGCGCTGGGCCCCGGCGGGCCCGGCCGCGTCCGACCCCGCGTCGGCGCTCGCCATGGCGCTGGAGGCGGGCGAGGAGTAGCGCGCGGGGGTATGCGGGCCCGGCCCGACCGGGCCCGCGCCGTGCCCCCCCTGCGCCTCCGTCGCCGTATCGATCGCGACTAGCGGATCGGCATGCCGGACAGCGTGCGGGCGATGACCAGGCGCTGAATCTCGCTGGTGCCCTCGAAGATCGTGTAGATCGCGGCGTCGCGGTGCATGCGCTCCACGGGGTACTCACGGGTGTAGCCGTTGCCGCCGAGGATCTGGATCGCCTGGGCGGTGACCTTCTTGGCGGTCTCGCTCGCGAACAGCTTCGACATCGAGCCCTCGGCGTTCTCGAACTTCTTGCCGGTGGTCGCCATCCAGGAGGCGCGCCACACGAGCAGCCGCGCCGCGTCGACCTGGGTCCGCATGTCGGCGAGCTGGAAGGCGACGCCCTGGTTGTCGATGATCGGGCGGCCGAACTGCTCGCGCGTCTTCGCGTAGGCGAGCGCCTCCTCGTAGGCGGCGCGGGCGGTGCCGACCGCCATGGCGCCGACGGCCGGGCGCGACGCCTCGAAGGTCGCCATGGCGGCGTTCTTCACGCGCTCGCCGCCCTTCTTCGCCTTCTCACGCGCGCGGGCGAGGCGCTCGTCGAGCTTGTCCTTGCCGCCGAGCAGGCAGGAGCCGGGCACGCGGACGTTCTCCAGGACGACCTCGGCGGTGTGCGAGGCGCGGATGCCGTGCTTCTTGAACTTTTGCCCCTGGGACAGACCGGGCGTGTTCGGCGGGACGATGAACGAGGCGTGGCCCTTGGAGCCGAGCTCGGGGTCGACGGAGGCGACCACCACGTGGACGTTGGCGATGCCGCCGTTGGTCGCCCACGTCTTGGTGCCGTTGAGGACCCACTCGTCCTTGGCCTCGTCGTAGACGGCCCGGGTGCGCATGGCGGCGACGTCGGAGCCCGCGTCCGGCTCGGAGGAACAGAAGGCGGCCACCTTCACATCGTTCACGTCGCCGTACATCTGCGGGATCCAGGTGCCGATCTGCTCCTCGGTGCCGTTGGCGAGGACGCCCACCGCGGCGAGGCCGGTGCCGACGATCGACAGGGCGATGCCCGCGTCGCCCCAGAACAACTCCTCCATGGTCATCGGGATGCCGAGGCCGGAGGGGTCGAAGAACTGCTGCGCGTAGAAGTCCAGGGAGTAGATTCCGAGCTTGGCCGCTTCCTGGATGACCGGCCAGGGAGTTTCCTCGCGCTCGTCCCACTCGGCGGCCGCGGGGCGGATCACATCGGCGGCGAAGCCGTGAAGCCAGTCACGGACCTCCTTCTGCTCGTCGTTGAGATCCATCGTGAACTCGGCCATGACCCCTCCAGGACTGCGGACACTGCATAGGTTACTTACGGTAACAAGAGTCTGTTACCGACCAGTAGCCCATGTCAACCTCCGAGCGCACGTTCGATACCGGTCTGGGCGCGGGTGTTACCTTTCGCGGTGCGTCAAGCCATCGCAAGGGCGGGGAGATCGTCATGGAGACCACACAGCGGACCGATCAGCGCGCGGAACAGCAGTCCGCCGCGGAGCGCCGGCGGCGTGAGCTGCTCGAGGCAGCGGACCGCGTGGTGCTCCGGGACGGCCCGGGTGCCTCGATGAACGCGATCGCGGCCGAGGCGGGGATCACCAAGCCGATCCTCTACCGCCACTTCGGCGACAAGGGCGGTCTGTACGCAGCGCTCGCCACCCGCCACACGGACGCGCTGCTCTCCTCCTTGCGGGCCGCGCTCGACGCGCCCGCCGAGCGCCGTGAGCGCGTGGAGGCGACCCTGGACACCTACCTGGCCGCCATCGAGGCCAGACCCCAGGTCTACCGCTTCCTGATGCACCCGGCGGAGGGTTCGCCCGGCGACTCCGGCTTCGACGTGGGCCGCCACTCGGCCCCGCTCCTGCGCCGCATGGGCGAGGAGCTCGCCGAGGTCATTGAGGAACGCGTCGACCTCGGCCCCGCCGGTCAGCAGCTCGCGCGCGTGTGGGGCCACGGCATCGTCGGCATGATGCACGCCGCCGGCGACTGGTGGCTCGGCGAACGCCCCTGCACGCGCGCGGAATTGGTGCAGGGCCTCGCCGACCTGCTGTGGGGACGGCTCGCCGCCGCGGGCGACAAGGTGGGCGGCCCCGGCTTCTGAGCCCCCCGGCGACAAGGTGAGCGATCCCGGGCTTCCGAGCCCCTGGCGACAAGGTGAGCGAACCCGGCTTCTGAGCGCCAGGCGACAAGGTGAGCGAACCCGCCTTCTGAGCCCCCGGCGACAAGAGGGGCAATCCCGGCTTCCGAGCCCCCGGTCACAAGATGGGCAATCCCGGCTTCTGAGCCCCCCGGCGACAAGGCGGGCGGCCCGGACTTCCGAGCCCCCGGCGACAAGGCGAGCGATCCCGCCTTCTGAGCCCCCGGCGACAAGGTGGGCGGCCCGGGCTCCCGAGCCCCCGGCGACAAGGCGAGCCGCCCGAGCTTCCCAGCCCCCGGCGACAAGGCGAGCCGCCCGAGCTTCCCAGCCCCCGGCCAGGGGCGTCAGCCTTTCCTCGCCCAAGGTGCCCGTGCCGCCTGCCGCAGCACCCGCCGTCTGCGCCAGCCGGTGACCCGGTCCGTGTACGTACGTCCTTCGAGGTGGTCGCACTCGTGCTGGAGGCACCGGGCGAACCAGCCCGTGCCGTGGATCACCACAGGGGCGCCCGTCGCATCGACGCCCTCCACGCGCGCGTGGTCGAAGCGCGGGGTGCCCGCTTCGAGGCCCGGGAGCGACAGACAGCCCTCGGGGCCCCGGATCACGTCGCCGTCCGCCTCGATCAGACGCGGGTTGACGACGTGTCCGACGTGGCGCACATCATCGTCGTCCTCGCAGTCGTAGACGAAGACCCGCAGGGCCTCGCCGATCTGGTTGGCGGCGAGGCCGACACCCTGGGCGGCGTACATCGTGGCGAACATGTCCTCGACGAGCCGCGCGAGCCCGGGACCGAAGTCCGTGACCTCCGCGCAGGGTTGGCTCAGCACGGGATCACCGAGCAGAGTGAGGGGTCGTACGCGCCCGGAAGCGCCCTGGATCGAGCCGTGTCGCATGGCCGTAAGGGTACGGTCCGGTTGGCACCCCGATCCGCCGGTGGTGCCGGAGTTCGGGCTTGTCAGAGGATCTCGATAGGCTGAGGCCGGAAAGCGATGCCCGGGCAGGCGCGGCGCCGTACGCAAGGAGGACCCAGGAATGTCAGGCAACTCGGAGTCGATGACTCCGCGGGCCAAGCTGGCCGTGACGGCCGGGAAGGCCGCGGCCGCGGTGTCACGGGCGGCGGGCCGCGGCAGCGGATCGGTGATCGGCGGCAAGGTCGCGCTCAAGTTCGACCCCGAGCTGCTCGGACGGCTCGCCCAGCACCTCGACGTGGTGCTCGTCTCGGCGACGAACGGCAAGACGACGACCACGCGCCTGATCGCGGAGGCGCTGCGGGCCAGCGGCCCGGTCGTGTCGAACGCGCTGGGCGCGAACATGCCCGCCGGTATCACCTCCGCCCTGGCCGGCGGCTCCGACGCCAAGTACGGCGTCATCGAGGTCGACGAGAAGTACCTGGCGGGTGTCGCGCGCGACACCGCGCCCAAGGCGATCGCCCTGCTGAACCTCTCGCGCGACCAGCTCGACCGCGCCGCCGAGACCCGCATGCTCGCCGAGAAGTGGCGCGAGGGCCTGGCCGGCTCGAAGTCCATCGTGGTGGCGAACGCGGACGACCCGCTGGTGGTGTGGGCCGCCTCCTCCTCGCCGAACGTGGTGTGGGTCGCCGCAGGCCAGGAGTGGAAGGACGACGCCTGGTCCTGCCCGGCGTGCGGCGGCGTGATGCAGCGCCCCGGCGACGACTGGTTCTGCGCCGAGTGCGGCTTCCGGCGTCCCACCGCGAGCTGGGCGCTGCAGGGCGACTACGTCCTGGACCCGCACGGCTCCGCCTGGCCGATCCACCTGCAACTGCCGGGCCGCGCCAACAAGGCCAACGCGGCGACGTCGGCCGCCGTCGCCGCCTGCTTCGGCGTGCCGCCGCAGGTCGCCCTGGAGCGCATGTACCAGGTGCAGGCCGTGGCCGGACGGTACGACGTCGTGCAGTTCCTCAACCGCGACCTGCGGCTGCTGCTCGCCAAGAACCCGGCGGGCTGGCTCGAAACGTTCACCCTGATCGACCCGCCGCCCACCCCGGTGATCCTGTCGGTCAACGCGCGCGGCGCGGACGGCACCGACACCTCCTGGCTGTGGGACGTCGACTACACCCGCCTCGCGGGCCACCCCATCTGCGTCATCGGTGACCGCAAGCTCGACCTGGCCGTCCGCCTCGAGGTCGCGAACCTGGACTTCCGGGTCTGCGACACGCTCGACGAGGCGGTGCAGATGTCCCCGCCCGGACGGATCGAGCTGATCGCCAACTACACCGCGTTCCAGGACGTCCGCCGCCGCGTGGGCAACTGAACCCGATCCAGACGAGGATTGACCAAGGATCATGAGCATGAGCGACAACAGCCTGCGTCTGGTGTGGGTCTACCCGGACCTGCTGAGCACCTACGGCGACCAGGGCAACGCCCTCGTGGTGGAGCGCCGCGCCCGTCAGCGCCGCCTCCAGGTGGAGCGCTACGACGTGCGCAGCGACCAGCCGGTGCCGACCTCCGGCGACATCTACCTGATCGGCGGCGGTGAGGACCGGCCGCAGCGCCTCGCGGCGGAGCGGCTGCGCCGCGACGGCGGTCTGCAGCGCGCGGTGGGCAACGGCGCGATCGTCTTCTCGGTGTGCGCCGGGTACCAGATCCTCGGCCACGAGTTCATCAACGACCTCGGTGAGCGCGAGCCCGGGCTCGGTCTGCTCGACGTCGTCTCCACGCGCGGCGAGGGCGAGCGGTGCGTCGGTGACGTACTGGGCGACATCGACCCGAACCTGGGGCTTCCGCCGCTGACCGGGTTCGAGAACCACCAGGGCGTCACGCACCTCGGCCCGTCCGCGCGCCCGTTCGCCCGCACCCGGATCGGCAAGGGCAACGGCACGGGGGACGGCACGGAGGGCGCCTTCAACGACACGGTGTTCGGCACGTACATGCACGGGCCCGTCCTTGCGCGCAACCCGCTCATCGCGGACCTGCTGCTGAAGCTGGCGCTCGACGTCAACGCGCTTCCTCCGGTGGACGACCAGTGGTACGAGGCGCTCCGCAATGAGCGGATCGCTGCCGCCACCGCTCAGCCCGCCTAAAGGGCGCTCCCGTGCCCATCTGAGCGGGGGTGTCCATCTGGCGGACGGGGCTTACGGACAGGGCCCTCGGCGCGGATAAGGTAGCCGGAATTCAACCGGACGGCGTGGTCCGGTCATCGGCCCACGTTCGCAAAGGTATTCCGGGCTTATGCGTATTGGTGTCCTCACCTCCGGCGGCGACTGTCCCGGTCTGAACGCCGTGATCCGTTCGGTCGTCCACCGTGCCGTCGTCGACCACGGCGACGAGGTCATCGGCTTCCACGACGGGTGGAAGGGCCTGCTGGAGTGCGACTACCGCAAGCTGGACCTGGACGCGGTGGGCGGCATCCTGGCCCGCGGCGGCACCATCCTCGGCTCCTCCCGGGTGCAGCCCGCGCATCTGCGTGACGGTGTCGAGCGCGCCAAGGGTCACGTCACCGACCTCGGTCTCGACGCGATCATCCCGATCGGCGGCGAGGGCACGCTCAAAGCGGCCCGGCTGCTCTCGGACGCCGGTCTGCCGATCGTCGGCGTGCCCAAGACGATCGACAACGACATCGCCGTCACCGACGTGACCTTCGGCTTCGACACGGCCGTCGGGGTCGCCACCGAGGCGCTCGACCGGCTGAAGACGACCGCCGAGTCGCACCAGCGGGTCCTGATCGTCGAGGTCATGGGGCGCCACACCGGCTGGATCGCGCTGCACTCCGGCATGGCGGCGGGCGCGCACGCGGTGGTCGTACCGGAGCGTCCGTTCGACATCGAGGAGCTGGCCAGGAAGGTCGGCGAGCGGTTCGAGGCGGGCAAGAAGTTCGCCATCGTCGTCGCCGCCGAGGGCGCCAAGCCGCGCGCGGGCACGATGGAGTTCGACGAGGGCGGCAAGGACGTCTACGGCCACGAGCGCTTCGCGGGCATCGCGCGGCAGCTCTCCGTCGAGCTGGAGCAGCGTCTCGGCAAGGAGGCGCGTCCGGTGATCCTCGGCCATGTGCAGCGCGGCGGCACCCCGACCGCGTACGACCGCGTCCTCGCGACCCGGTTCGGCTGGCACGCCGTGGAGGCCGTGCACCGGGGCGAGTTCGGCAGGATGACGGCGCTGCGCGGCACGGACATCATCATGGTGCCGCTCGCGGAGGCCGTCGAGACGCTGAAGACCGTGCCCGCGGAGCGGTACGCCGAGGCGGAGTGCGTCCTCTAGCCGGCTGCCGGCCGGCCTCCAGCCACCCTTTTCCTTTGATCATTCTTTAATCGAAGCTGCCCCCGGCCGAAGCCCCGGCCGGGGGCGGTTCTACTCTGGTGGCGCACAATCCGTACGAAACGCGAGCAACAGGAGCCGGCGGATGGATCACAGCGGGCACGGCATGATGACGGATCTGCCGCCGTTCACGCTGGGGCGCGGCCTCGGCTGGTCGGCCGACCCCTTCTTCCTCGTCGGCTGCCTCCTGGCGCTCGCCCTGTACGGCTGGGGCGTCGTCCGCCTCAGGCGGCGCGGTGACTCCTGGCCGGTCTCGCGGACCGTCGCGTTCGTCGTCGGCGTCCTGAGCGTCGGCCTCATGATGTGCACCAAGCTGAACGACTACGGCATGGTCATGTTCAGCGTGCACATGGTGCAGCACATGGTGATCAGCATGCTGTCGCCGATCCTGCTGCTCATGGGCGCGCCGATCACCCTCGCCCTGCGGGCGCTGCCGGTGGCGGCCAAGCGCGGCTCCAAAGGCCCGCGCGAGCTGCTCCTGATGCTGCTGCACAGCCGCTACATGCGGATCATCACGCACCCCGCGTTCACCATCCCGCTGTTCATCGCGAGCCTGTACGCGCTCTACTTCACGCCGCTCTTCGACTTCCTCATGGGCTCGAAGGTCGGGCACATCGCGATGATGGTGCACTTCCTCGCGGTCGGCCTGGTCTTCTTCTGGCCGATCATGGGCGTGGACCCGGGACCGCACCGCCCCGGCTACGTGATGCGGATGCTGGAGCTGTTCGCGGGCATGCCGTTCCACGCCTTCTTCGGGATCGCGCTGATGATGGCCAGCTCGGCGATGGTCGGCACGTTCGACGACCCGCCCGCCTCGCTCGGCATCGATCCGCTCTCCGACCAGGTGGCGGCGGGCGGCATCGCGTGGGCGTTCAGCGAGGTGCCGTCGGTCCTCGTGCTGCTCGCGCTGCTCTTCCAGTGGAAGAAGTCCGAGGAGCGCCAGGCCCGCCGCAAGGACCGCGCCGCCGACCGGGACGGCGACCAGGAGCTGGCCGCGTACAACGCCTACCTGGCCTCGCTGAACGCGCGCGGACAGTAGCGCCACCGCCCCCTCACGGGTGACTATGGCCTTCTGGCCGCGGTCCGGGCGTCGCACGGCGCGTACGCCGTCCGGGCTGCCGGGAGGAGGGTGCGTGATGCCCGGTTCCACGAAGACGATGGGTGTGTTCACCGTCGGCGGTCTGGTGGCCGTCACCGCCTACACGGTGGCGCTCGGGAGCAACGGCTGGCTGTGGTTCGGCTGGGTCGTGCTCGGACTGATCACGGTCGCCATGGTGGCCTCGCGCAGCGCATGAAACCGCGCCATGGGGGCACTGTGGGCACCCACGCGCGCGTGCTGCCGTCCGACGACGCTTGGGGGAGGCGACCGGCATGTTGTACCAGGTGCTCAAGTACGTCCTGTTCGCGCCGCTGCTGCGGCTGATGTTCCGGCCCCGGATCGAGGGGCTCGAACACATCCCGGAGTCGGGGGCGGCGATCGTCGCGGGCAATCACCTGTCGTTCTCCGACCACTTCCTGATGCCGGCGATCATCAAGCGGCGGATCACGTTCCTGGCGAAGGCCGAGTACTTCACCGGCCCCGGGGTCAAAGGGCGGCTGACGGCCGCCTTCTTCCGGGGTGTGGGCCAGATCCCGGTCGACCGCTCCGGCAAGGAGGCGGGACAGGCCGCGATCCGCGAGGGGCTCGGGGTGCTGCGCCGCGGTGAACTGCTCGGGATCTATCCGGAGGGCACGCGCTCGCACGACGGACGGCTGTACAAGGGCAAGGTCGGCGTCGCGGCGATGGCGCTGAAGGCGCAGGTCCCCGTCATCCCCTGCGCGATGATCGGCACGTTCGAGGCGCAGCCGCCCGGCCAGAAGATCCCGAAGCTGCGGCGCGTGACGATCCGGTTCGGCAAGCCGCTCGAATTCTCCCGGTACGCGGGGATGGACGGCGAGAAGGCGATCCTGCGCGCCGTCACCGACGAGATCATGTACGCGATCCTCGAACTGTCCGGGCAGGAGTACGTCGACAAGTACGCGGCGCTCGTGAAGGCGGAGGCCGAGGAGAGCCCGCCCCGCAGGTTCCCCAGGATGCCCCTCAGCTAGGCACCGCTCCCCCGTGCTCTGCGCTGAGCAGATTTCCGCGCCCCGCGCGCGTGGTTCGCCGTACGGTCCCGCTCATGAAGACGGCTTTGGTGATCGGTGGAGCGGGACAGATAGGGCGCCCGGCGGTACGGGCGCTGGCGCGCGACGGCTGGGCGGTGACGGCGGCCTCGCGGGGCGGCGGCCGGGACGCGTCCTGGCCCGACGAGGTGCGCGCGGTGCGGCTCGACCGGGACGACGACGCGGCGCTCGCGGAGCTGGTCGGTGACGGCGTCGACCTGGTCGTGGACATGGTCGCGTTCACCGCGGCGCACGGCCGGCAGCTCGCGGCGCTCGCGGGCCGGATCGGCTCGGCGGTCGTACTCTCCAGCGGCGCGGTCTACGAGGACGAGCGGGGCCGGAGCTTCGACACGCAGGAGGAGCCGGACGGCAAGCCGCGCTACCCCGTGCCGGTGCCGGAGACGTGGCGGACGGTGGCGCCGGGCGACGCGACGTACGGGACGCGGAAGGTGCGCATCGAGCAGGACCTCCTCGCACTCGGCGAGAAGCTGCCGACGACGCTGGTGCGGGCGGGTGCCGTGTACGGGCCGCACTGTCGTACGCCGCGCGAGCTGTACTTCGTGAAGCGGAACCTCGACGGGCGCCACGCGCGCGTGCTCGCGTACGGCGGGGAGAGCCGCTTCCACCCGGCGAGCGTGGAGAACCTGGCGGAGCTGGTGCGGCTCGCGGCGGCGCGGCCGGGCTCGCGGGTGCTCAACGGCGCCGACCCGGACTGCCCGACGGTCGCCGAGATCGGCGCCATGATCGACGCGGTGATGGGGGTGGAGACGGAGACGGTCCTGGTGGACGGGGAGCCGCCCGCGCCGACGGTCGGGGACACGCCGTGGTCGCTGCCGTACCCGGTCGTCTTCGACATGGGCGCCGCCGAGCGGGAGCTCGGCTACCGGCCCGTCACGACGTACGCGCAGGCGCTTCCGGCGACGGTGGAGTGGCTGGCCGGGCGGTTGCGGCGACAGGACTGGGTGGAGGGCTTCCCGAAGATGGTGGCGAGCTACACCACCGGTCTCTTCGACTACGCGGCCGAGGACGCGTGGCTGGCCGCACGGCGCTGAGGCCGTGAACGGGCCCGGCCCCCGCCGTGTCGGGCGGGGGCCGGGCTCAGGAAGCGCTCAGGGAGACGTCAGGGCTTCGGGGTGGCGTGCGGGGCGCACGTCACGTCCTTGCTGTCCGTCGCGCCGGTGAGCAGGTAGGTGTCGACCCGGTCGTTGATGCAGGGGTTGGTCAGACCGGTGACGCCGTGCGAGCCCGCGTCCTTCTCGGTGATGAGACGGGAGCCCTTGAAGCGCTTGTGCAGCTCGACGGCGCCCTCGTACGGGGTGGCGGCGTCGCGCTCGGACTGGACGATGAGGACCGGCGGCAGACCCTTGTGCGACTTGACGTCGATCGGCGTCTGCTGCTTGGTCCTCCACGTGGCGCAGGGCAGGTTCATCCACGCGTTGGCCCACGTCATGAACGGGTAGTCCTTGTGGAGCCGCGTGTTGTCCTTGTCCCACTTCTGCCAGCTCGTGGGCCACTTGGCGTCGGCGCACTCGACGGCCGTGTAGACCGCGTTGCTGTTCTCCGAGGCCGCGTTGCCCTTGGTGTCCGACAGGTCGGGGGCGATGGCGTCGATCAGCGCCTGCTTGTCACCGGCGACGTACTTGCTCCACGTCTGGGCGACCGGCACCCAGGAGGAGTCGTAGTACGGCGCGCTCTGGAAGAAGCCGATCAGCTCGGCCGGGCCGACGACCCCGCCCAGCGGGCTCCTCTTCGCCTCGGCGCGCAGCGTCAACCACTGCTGCTGGACCTTGGCGCGGGTGTCGCCGAGGTGGAAGGTGGCGTCGTTCTTGGCGACCCAGTCCTGCCAGTCCTTCCAGCGGCCCTCGAAGGCGATGTCCTGGTTCAGGTTGGCCTGGTACCAGATGTTGTCCTTCGCCGGGTCGACGACGCTGTCGACGATCATGCGGCGGACGTGGCCCGGGAAGAGTGTGCCGTAGACGGCGCCCAGGTAGGTGCCGTAGGAGACGCCCAGGTAGTTGAGCTTCTTGTCGCCGAGGGCGGCGCGGATGACGTCGAGGTCGCGCGCGGTGTTCGGCGTCGTCATGTGCGGCAGCATCTCGCCGCTGCGCTCGTAGCAGCCGTCCGCGTACTCCTTGGCGAGCTTGCGCTGGGCGCGCTTGTCCGCCTCGCTGTCCGGCACCGGGTCGGCCTTGGGCGCCTTGACGAACTCCTGCGGGTCGATGCAGGAGATCGGCGTGGAGTGGCCCACGCCGCGCGGGTCGAAGCCGACGAAGTCGTAGGCCTTGGCGGCCTTGGCGTAGATCGGGTTCTTGTTCGTCACGCGCGTGGGGAAGCGCAGGCCCGAGCCGCCGGGGCCGCCCGGGTTGTAGACGAGGGAGCCCTGGCGCTCGCTCTTGGTGCCCGTGTTGGCGACGCGGTCGACAGCGAGCTTGATCTGCTTGCCGTTCGGCTTGGCGTAGTCGAGCGGGACGGTGACCCAGCCGCACTGGATCGGCTTGGCGAAGCCCCAGTCGGCGGGGCAGTCCTGCCAGTCGATGCCCTTCTTGGCGGCCTTGGCGGCGGCGACGGCGGCACCCACCGCCTCACGGGCCTGGCTGTGGCCGCCGGTCGAACGCTGCTGCTCGGCGTTGGCGGGAGCGGCGACCGCCCCCGCTATCAGCGCCACGGCGGCGAACGCGCCGGCGGAGCCGATCACCACGTTCCGGCTGCCGCGACCCGTCTGTCCAGTCCGTCTCAAGTGAGGCCTCCCGCACATCGATACGATCGTTCCGTCGATCGTGTTGCCGATCGGTACGCGGATCCTGTCGTGTGTGGGGTCCCTGACAACAGAGCGGGCGGACGTTCTTTACCAATCCGATAAACGGTATGACCGCCCCGCTAAACGGTCAGGCCCATCGGGCGAGCGCGGCGTCCAGGGTACGGCGCAGGCGCAGCGCGTCCGGGGCGACGGCGGTGACCAGGACAGCGGGGCCCGCGAGCGGGGTGAGCGCGGCGGTGCCGTCCGCGTCGAGGACGGCGGCGGGCGGCGGATCGGCCTCGAACTCCGGCCGTACGACGACGAGCTGGCCCAGCGCGCGATGGCCGGCCAGGACCGCGGGCCCGTCCCAGCCGCCCGGGGCGCCCGGCCCGCAGGCCAGTTCCTGGTCGAGCAGGGGCCGCCCCGCATGGTGGAGGGTCAGGCGGCTGGTGAGGCGGCCCGGCTGTTCGCCAACGCGGCCCAGGACCTGTTCCTCGCGCAGCACGAGGCGGGCGCCCGGTGCCAGCTCCGCGCGCGTGGTGACGCGCAGGTCGCTGTCGTTCGCCGAGATCAACTGCTCGGGGAGCCAGTCGAGGCGGGCGCCGTCGGTGACGGTGAGCCGTACGTCGTAGCGGGCCTCCCCCTTGGCCTGGCCGGGCAGGGCGAGGGTGGCGGCGACCGAGCCGACGCGCAGGTGGGCGCCTTGTTCCGCGCGGGCCTCGACGGTGAGGTGGTCGCCGCCGAGGGGGCCGCTCATGGCGCCGACGAGCATGACGCGGGCCTCGCCCCGGGTGGCGCCCCGGACGCGGCGCACGGCGAACGAACCCTCGCCCTCCATCACGGGCAGGGCGGTGCCGCCCGCGCCGTCGCCGCGCGCGACAAGGCGGGCGGTGGAACGGACTCCCACGCGCGCGTGGCCGCTCACGCGGTCCACGCGGCGTACTGGGCCCGCACCCACGCCGCGACGTCCGCCACGCCGCTCTCGGAGCGCAGGGACTGGAGCACGACGGGGAGTTCCGCGCGGGCCGCCTTGGCGTCGGCCGCCATCCGGGCGAGGTCGGAGCCGACGTACGGGGCGAGGTCGGTCTTGTTGATGACGAGGAGGTCGGCGGTGGTGACACCGGGGCCGCCCTTGCGTGGGATGTCGTCGCCGCCCGCCACGTCGATGACGAAGATCTGGGCGTCGACCAGCCCCTTGGAGAAGGTGGCGGTGAGGTTGTCGCCGCCGGACTCGACGAGTACGAGGTCGAGCGGCCCTGCGCCCCCGGCGAAGCCGCTCTCCAGGTCCTCGATGGCTTCGAGGTTGGCGGAGATGTCGTCACGGATCGCGGTGTGCGGACAGGCGCCGGTCTCCACGGCGGTGATCCGCTCGGGCGGCAGCACGGCCTCGCGCAGCAGGAACTCGGCGTCCTCCCGCGTGTAGATGTCGTTGGTGACGACAGCGAGGGAGAGTTCGTCGCGCAGGGCGCGGCAGAGCGCGGCGACGGTGGCAGTCTTCCCGGACCCGACGGGCCCGCCGAGCCCTATGCGCAGGGCGCGGCGTGTCCCGTCGGGCCGGTGGGCGTCGGCGGAGAGGGCGGCGGGGCCGTCGTGGGAGTGGGAGTGGTCGAGGTGCATGGGGTCGGCTCCGGGGGTGGTGGTTGGCGGGGAGGAAGGCGGGCGGCGGGCCCGTGGCTGAGCCGGGGACTCAGGACGTGGGCGGCGACGCCGGACTAAGGGAGGGGTGCGGACGGCTGGCGCCGCGGAAGGGAGCGGGTGGCATGGGCTACGGCTTCGGGTCGGTGGGCGAGGGACGGAAAAGCCGGCGGACTCGTCCGCGAGCGAGCCAGGGACTCAGGACACGGACAGCGGCGCCGACTCCTGGGCGGGGTGCGGGCGGTGAGCGCCGCCGCAGCGGGGTGGAGGGCGTGGGTTGCGGGTCCGGGGCCGTGAGCGGCCGGTGCGCGGGTCATGATGCGAACAGACGTACCGGCCACCCCGCATGCGCCTCCGCCCCGATCTCCAGCAATGGCGCGGACGCCGCCGGGAGCGCGTCCGTGCCCTCCGTCGTGGCGCGGCTCGCCGCCTCCACCGCCGCGCTCACCACCAGGTCCACGTCGGGCGCGAGCCGCGCCAGGGTGCGCGTCGCGTCGAACGGGTCGAGGCTCAGCAGGCGGACGACGGCGCTCGCCGGTCCGCTGACGCCCTCGTACGCGGAGCAGTACGCCGCATCCTCGGGGCCGAGTCCGGCGGCGCGGGCGGTGAGGCCGAGCACGACGGGCTGGTGGGCGCCGCCCGGGAAGCGCCGTGCCAGGGCGTCGAGTTCCGGGGAGGGCCAGGTCGCGCGCGCCGCCCGCAGGAGTTGTCGGCCGAGCTTGCGCGCCGTCACGCGCAGGGCCGCCGACGGGGTGCGGGCGTCGGCCGCCGCGTCGAGGGCGGCCGCATCGACGCCGAGCGCCGCCGCGGCGGCGAGGGAGGCCGCCACGGCGCCGCCGGTGTGCAGACGGCCCCGGCAGAACTCCTCCAGGCTCGCGGCGTCGCGGACGCGGCCCGCCTTGACCGCGGCCTCCGCCCCGCCGGAGTGGGCGTGCCCGCCGGCGGGGAAGCGGCCGTCGGCCAGGACGAGCAGGGTCGCGCGCGTCATGACGTACTCACCGGTCGGCTCACGAGGCTCAGAACAGGAAGTACCGCTGGGCCAGCGGCAGCTCGGTGGCGGGCTCGGGCTCGACGAGTTCGCCGTCGATCGTCACGGCGAACGAGTCGGGGGCGACCTCGACGCGCGGCAGGGCGTCGTTGTTGCGCATGTCCGCCTTGGTGCGGCCCCGGGTCGAGAGGATGGGGACGAAGGCGCGTCCCAGGCCGAGGCGTTCGGGCAGGCCGTCCGCCAGCGCCCACTCGCTCGTGAAGTTGACCGAGTTCGCCGCGGGCGCCCTGCCGTACGCGCCGAACATGCGGCGCGGCAGCACCGGCTGCGGTGTGGGGATGGAGGCGTTCGCGTCGCCCATCTGCGCGTACGCGATCTGCCCGCCCTTGATGACGAGCTGGGGCTTCACGCCGAAGAACGCCGGGTCCCACAGCACCAGGTCGGCGAGTTTGCCGGGTTCGACGGAGCCGACCTCGTGCTCGATGCCCTGGGCGATCGCCGCGTTGATCGTGTACTTGGCGACATAGCGGCGGGCGCGCTGGTTGTCGGCGCGGGTGTCGCCGGGCAGGGAGCCGCGGCGGCGCTTCATGACGTGGGCGGTCTGCCAGGTCCGCATGATGACCTCGCCGATCCGGCCCATGGCCTGCGAGTCCGAGGACATGATCGAGATGGCGCCCAGGTCGTGCAGGATGTCCTCGGCCGCGATGGTGGTGGGCCGGATGCGGGACTCGGCGAAGGCGAGGTCCTCGGGGACCGCCGGGTTGAGGTGGTGGCAGACCATCAGCATGTCGAGGTGTTCCTCGACGGTGTTGACGGTGTGCGGCCGGGTCGGGTTGGTGGAGCTGGGCAGCATGTTGGGCAGCGACACCGCAGTGATCATGTCGGGCGCGTGTCCGCCGCCCGCGCCCTCGACGTGGAAGGCGTGCAGGGTGCGGCCGCCGACGGCGTCGAAGGTGTCCTGGACGAATCCGGCCTCGTTCAGCGTGTCGGAGTGCACGGCGAGCTGTGCGCCGGACTCCTCGCACACGTCGAGGCAGGCGGAGATGACGGCGGGGGTCGCGCCCCAGTCCTCGTGGATCTTGAAGCCGAGGACTCCGGCGCGCAGTTGGTCGCGCATGGACTCCTTGGACATCGTGTTGCCCTTGCCGAGGAACCCGATGTTGACGGGGCTGTGCTCCATGGCCTCGAACATCCGGGTGAGGTGCCAGGAGCCGGGGGTGATGGTGGTGGCCTTGGAGCCTTCGGCGGGTCCCGTGCCGCCGCCGATGAGGGTCGTCACGCCGGAGGCGAGGGCCTCGTCGACGATGGTCGGCGAGATGAAGTGGATGTGGGTGTCGATGCCGCCCGCGGTGAGGATCTTGCCGTTGCCCGCGATGATCTCCGTCTCCGGGCCGATGACGAGGTCGGGGTGGACGCCGTCCATGGTGTCGGGGTTGCCGGCCTTGCCGATGGCCGTGATGCGGCCGTCCCGGATGCCGATGTCGGCCTTGACGATGCCCCAGTGGTCGATGATCAGGGCGCCGGTGACGACGGTGTCGGGGGTGCCCTCCGCGCGCGTGGCGCGCGACTGGCCCATGGACTCGCGGATGACCTTGCCGCCGCCGAAGACGGCCTCGTCACCGGAGCGGCCGGGGCCGCCGGAGCGGTCCTCCTCGATCTCGACGAGCAGGTCGGTGTCGGCGAGACGGATCCGGTCGCCCGTGGTGGGGCCGAACAGGTCGGCGTAGGCGGCGCGGGAGAGTTCAGGCATCGAGGGGTCCTCCGGTCTCGCCGCGCAGGCCGGGGACGATGCGCGCGCCCGCGAGCGGTACGAGCCCGACCTCGACGGGGATGCCGGGCTCGAAGCGGACGGCCGTTCCGGCCGGGATGTCGAGACGACGGCCGCGGGCGGCGGCGCGGTCGAGTTCGAGGCCGGGGTTGGCCTCGGCGAAGTGGTAGTGGGAGCCGACCTGGACGGGCCGGTCGGCGGCGTTGAGCACCGTCATACGTATGACGTCGCGGCCCTCGTTGAAGGCGACGGGCTCGTCGGCGAAGAGGATCTCTCCGGGGATCACGGTCGCGGGTCCCCGTTCAGACGATCGGCTCGTGGACGGTGACGAGCTTGGTGCCGTCCGGGAACGTCGCCTCCACCTGGACGTCGTGGATCATCTCGGGGATGCCCTCCATGACGTCGTCGCGGGTGAGCACGGTGCGCCCGGAGGCCATCAGTTCGGCCACGGTGCGGCCGTCGCGGGCGCCTTCCAGAACGTGCGAGGTGATCAGGGCGACGGCCTCGGGGTGGTTGAGCCTGAGCCCCCGGGCCCGGCGCTTTCCGGCCACGTCGGCGGCCACATGGATGAGCAGTCTCTCCTGCTCGTGCGGGGTCAGTTGCACGCGTCCCACCTCACAGTCCTTCGCCACGGGCCGTGCGGGGCCCCTCCGCCGCGGCCACCGCGACAGACATAGATGTAACACACAATCAGTGCACATGATCTTCGTGCACCCTGGTTACGAAAACCCCTGGTGACGTGCGGCGCAGGCTAGTTGGGCGGAGTTTCAGCGAGGTTAACCGTTGCTTGACCACACCATTGCCGTCATCTGACCTCACCCATACTCATCAGGCCGCTCAGCCCCGTCCGCAACGTCTCCACCGGCACCTCGCCGAAGAGCGCCTGCTGGGCCAGGAAGCCCTGCGCCGCGGACATCATCGTGCGCGCCACCGCGTCCGGATCCACGTCCGCGCGCATCATCCCGGCGTCCTGGTACCCCCGCACGATCGTGACCCAGCTCGCGCGGACCCGGTCGAAGCCGTCCCGGATCAGTGCGGCGAGGCCGTCGTCGCGCAGCGTCTCCGTCCACACCTGCACGACGAGGCGCGGGAAGAAGGAGGTGCCGTCCACGCGCAGCCCCGGCCGCTCCCGCAGCACCTCGCCCATGACGGTGCTGATCAGCTCGTGCGGCGGCGGGGGCGGGCTCTGTCGGCCCGCCGCCTCGAAACCGGCCCGTACGTCGCCGAGCACCTCCGTCACGATGGCGTGGATCAGCTCGTCCTTGCCGCGGAAGTAGCGGTAGACCGCGCCGGCGGAGAGGTCGACCTCCTTGAGCACGTCCTGCATCGACGTGGCGTGGAAGCCGTTGCGGGCGAAGCAGAGGGCGGCGCCGTCCAGGATCTGGCGGCGGCGGGCGTCGAGGTGTTCTTGAGATACGCGGGCCATGGTCGTCAACGTAAAACGAACATTCCTTCTTGACAAGCGAGCGTAAGGGCGGGACGGTGAGTGCGCGAAGTAAAACGAACGCTCATTCTCTCAAGTTGGCGCCGCCGACCGAAGCCCACCGCTGGAGACCTCATGTCCTCCTCCCCGACCCCTCTCGCCCCGTCCGACCCCGCCCACGGCCGCAAGATGATCGCGGTGGCGCTGCTCGTCCCGCTGCTCGCCGCGCTGGCCCTCTGGGCGTTCGCCTGGCCCGCCGCGCGGACCGCGCCGCGCGACCTCCCGCTCGGCGTTGCCGGACCCGCCGCCGCTGCGGCTCCCCTGGAGCGGCAACTGCGCGCGCAGGACGGCGCCTTCGACGTGCACCGGTACGCGGACGAGGCCGCCGCGCGCGCGGCGATCGAGGACCGGGCCGTATACGGAGCGCTGGTGGCCGCGCCGGACGGGCCCCGCGTGCTGACCGCGTCGGCCGCGAGCCCGGTCGTCGCGCAGGTGCTGCGGCAGGCCGTGACGGAGCGGGCGCCGAAGGGCGCCGAGGTGACGGCGGTCGACGTCGTACCGGCCCCGGCCGCCGACCCCCGTGGCGCGGCCCTGAGTTCGAGCGTGCTGCCCCTCGTGATCGCCGGGGTCGCGGGCGGGTCCGTCGTGACGCTGCTGCGCCTGCGCGGGGTGCGGGCGGTCGGCGCGCTGCTCGCGGCGTCGGCGGCGGTGGGCGTCGTGGCGGCCGCGCTCGCGCACACCTGGCTCGGTGTCCTGACGGGTGACTGGTGGGCGGAGGCCGGGGTGTTCGGCCTGGCGTCGCTCGCGGTGGGGGCGACGGTGGCCGGGTGCGCGGCGCTCCTCGGACCGGCGGGCATCGGTGTCGGCGCGCTGCTGATGGTGCTGCTCGGCAACCCGTTCTCCGGTGTGGCCTCGGCGCCCGAACTGCTGCCCGAACCGGTCGGGCTGCTGGGCCAGTTGCTCCCGCCCGGCGCGGGCGGGACGCTGCTGCGCTCGGTCGCCTACTTCGACGGGGCACGGGCCGCCGCACCGGCGCTGACGCTCACCGCGTGGGCGCTGCTCGGCCTGACGGCCGTACTGCTCGGGACGCGTCGCGAGGGACGGGGTGGCGCGAAGGCGTCCGCGCGGACCGCCGGGGCGGAGCGGAGCCCGCTTCCCGTGGGCTGAGCGACACCGGCCCCTGGGCACGGACCGGCCGTGCGCCCCCGCTGTAGCGGACGGGGGCGCACGGCCTCTTCATGTCTCGGGGCGGCTGGCCCCGGCCTACCTGACGTCCGGCCCCCGGTGCTCCGCCGCGATGCCGAACCGCTGCCGTTCGCCCGGAGCGGACGGCAGGGCGGCCACCCGCGAGACGGAGCTGATCACCGGCTCCTCCGCGGGGTCGGCCGCGCCGTCCCCGAGGGCTTCGAGTCGCTCCAGGTCAGCGGCGGAGACGAGGGCGACGAGGGGCTTGCCGTGCCGGGTGACCACGACGCGCTCGGCGCCGTACACCACGCGGTTGATCAGATCCGCCAGCTCGGCCCGGGCTTGCGTCACCGGAATCTCGTAGGCCATGCTCCCCATCGTACGTGATGTACGGCCTGTACATTTTTTACAGGCGACGAGCACAGGAGGCGCGAGCACCATGACCCGTCCGTCCGGCCGCTATGTCCTGCCCGAGTTCACGGAACGCACGTCCTCGGGGCACCGCACGCTCGACCCGTACGCGAAGTTGCTCGAGGAGCGGATCGTGTTTCTGGGGACGCCGATCGACGACACGTCGGCCAACGATGTGATGGCCCAGTTCATGCATCTGGAGTACGCGGCGCCCGACCGGGACATCTCGCTGTACGTCAACTCCCCCGGCGGCTCGTTCAGCGCGATGACGGCGATCTACGACACGATGCGGTACGTCAGCTGCGAGGTGGAGACGGTCTGTCTGGGGCAGGCCGCGTCCGTCGCCGCCGTGCTGCTCGCGGCCGGGACGCCGGGCAAGCGGACGATGCTGCCGGGCGCGCGCGTGGTCCTCGACCAGCCCGCGCTGCCCGAGCCGACGCAGGGCCAGCCCACCGATCTGGAGATCCAGGCCCGCGAGATGGTGCGGATGCGCGAACGGCTGGAGGAGCTGCTGGCGCGCCACACCGGGCGGGAGAAGGACCGTGTCAGCCGGGACATCGAGCGGGACACCGTGCTCGACGCGGCGCAGGCGGTGGAGTACGGCCTGGTGGACCGGGTCGTGCCGAGCCGCAAGGGCCCTCTCGGCGCGTCGGCCGGGCGGTGACGCGCCCGATGTACCCGCCCGAGTTTCCGCCGCTGCCCGCGCTGACCCGCGCCGAGTGCGCGCTCGTGGACGGCTATCTGGCCGTGGTCGACCTGCTCGCGCGCATCAATCCGGCGCGCGGCAAGGACACGTACCGGGGGCTGCGTGCGGCGCAGGCGCTCGTGAGCCGGGCGGTGGAGCTGCGCGACGCGCTGGAGCTGATGCACCGACGGGGTGAGAGCGAGGTGCACGCCGCAACCCTGGGCCGGGCTCTGCGCGTCCTCGATGGTGAGCGGCGCACCCAGCGGATCACTTTGCCGCCAGAAACGGTCGCTTGAGGACATCTTCGACACGACAGTGTCTGTCTCGGTCTGCCTCCGGACCGAAACGGTCCAGATGGTGGACCGCCGAACAGCCTAGATACGCGTACGTCGACGAGGCGGCCCGAGTTGCGCTCCGACGGTACGCGAACCCCGGAATCAGGCGCTCCGTCGCTGGTACGGGCGTGGTCGGGGGTCGCTCCCGGGGCTCGAAAGGCGCACTGTCCACCTGAACGGGTCAAGCGTGAGGAGCCTCACTTACCGCCGGTTCAACTCGGATTCCACCCCACTTGTGCGTGAAGATCCCTTCGACGACGACAAGCCCCCGCCGCCGCGGCGGGGCGGTCCGTGCGGACGCCGAGTCCTGCCGCCGCACGGATGCCAGGTCGACAGAAGTGCATCGGCAGGAGTGGAGGACCCAGGCACGACGGGCCACCGGCCCACCTTGACGAAGGTGGGACCCGAGCGGCCCTTGGGGTGAAGCCGCAGACGCGGCCGGGCAACTTCGCCTGCCCGAACCCGACAGGTCATCCTTCACAGGCGGCAGACGAAGGGTTGCGCATGACTGCGCTCAATCGTGTTCCGTCGCTGCTGACCCGGGCCGGTACCGCTTCGGCCCTCACGCTGGCGGTCGCCGGCGCGGGGCTGATGGTCCCCGGCGCCGCGTCCGAGGCATCGGCGGCCACGGCCTCGACCAAGGCCGTGAAGGTCGCGGCCTCCAAGAAGGGGGCGCCGTACAAGTGGGGCGCCTCGGGGCCGCACCGGTTCGACTGCTCGGGGCTCACGCTCTACTCGTTCAAGCGGGCGGGCAAGAAGCTGCCGCGCACCGCGGCCCAGCAGTACAACAAGACCCGGCACGTCTCCGCGTCCCACCGCAAGACGGGTGACCTGGTCTTCTTCCACTCGGGCCGGAGCGTCTACCACGTGGGCATCTACGCCGGGAAGGGACGGATCTGGCACTCGCCGAAGACCGGTGACGTGGTGAAGCTGCAGAAGATCTGGACGAAGAGCGTCTGGTACGGCCGCGTTCGCTGAGCGGCGCGCCGCTGAAGTGAGATGCGTGGGGGCGGGGCCTGGCGCCGGGCACGCCCCCACGTGAGCGCGTACGGGCCCGTGGCGCGCCGCGTCAACAGGCGGTGCCGGGACGGGTCGCGCTGCCGTTCAGGCCGGTAATCCACGGCAGGGAGATCCACACGGTCTTGCCGCCCTCCGCCGTCGGCGCGACCGACAGGCGTCCGCCGCACTCCGCGGTGAGGCTGCGGACGATGACCATGCCCCGCCCGTTGTCCTGCGCGACCGCGGCGGGAAGGCGCTTGGGGTAGCGCGGGTGGCTGTCGGTGACGCCGATCCGCAACTGCTCGTCGCGTTCGAGCTCCACGTCGATGGTGAACGTGGGCGACTGGCCCAGCGTGTGCTGCACGGCATTGGTCGCGAGCTCCGAGACGATCAGGCGCACCGTGTCCGCCGCGTCGGTGTCCCCCGGCAACCCCCACTCGGCCAGCACGGTGCTCACGTACCGGCGTGCAGCGGAGACCGAGGCGGCATTGCTCGGCAGCGTGACGGATGCTTCCTGGTGGTCTGCCATGGCGACGTCGTCCCTTTCCCACCGAAGCCCCACCCGCGACTCAGGCGGTTCGCTGGCGTGTGGCCTCCGACTTCTGCTTCGCGCCAGAGTGCCACTCGGATGCCCTTCGGTGCTGTCGATCCCCCAAGATATGCATATATCTGTCGCTCGATGCGGTGAACTCTGCGACGGTAGACCGTATTTGGGCACGCGCACATCGCTTCCTCTACCGTCTGCTCCGAGGCCGTGCCGACCGGGCCGGGAAGGAGTCCGGTGACGCGGCCCGTGGAGCGTTGAGGAGTCGGCATGAAATACGGTCCCGCGGTGCGTCGTCGCAAACTCGGAGCGGAGCTGCGCGCGTTACGCGTCGAGGCCGGGCTGACGAGCGGCCAGGCGGCCCGTCTCGTCGGCTGGCACCAGTCGAAGGTGAGCCGGATCGAGACAGGACGCAGCGGCGTGAAGGCGTCGGACGTGCTGCGACTGCTCGACGCGTTCGAGACAGTCGACCCGCACCGGCGCGAGCTCATCGTCGCGCTGGCGGGTGCGGAGGATGCGGGCGGTCATCACTGGTGGCAGGCGTACCGGGGGCTGCTGCCGCCGTCGTACCGCGACTTCATCAGCCTGGAGTCGCAGGCGTGCCGCATCCGGACGCTGGAGACGAGCGTGGTGCCGGGGCTGTTGCAGACACCCGAGTACGCGCGTGCGGTGACACGTTCGGTGCTGCCCGACATGCCCGAGCAACATATCGAGGCACTGGTCGAGGTGCGGCTCGCACGGCAGGAGGTGTTGCGGGGGCAGCCCCCGTTGCAGTTGAGCGCGGTGCTCGACGAAGGGGTATTGCGGCGCGAAGTGGGAGGAGCGGGAATTCTGCGGCGGCAGGTGGCACACCTGGCCGAGGTGGCGCAGATGGAACATGTCCGGATCCAGGTGCTCCCATTCTCCGCGGGTGGCCACATCGGCCTCACCGGCCCTTTCGTTGTGTTTTCATTTCCGAACACATCTGATCTGGATGTGGTTGTTCTCGACCATTTGACGAGTAGCCTCTACCTGGAACGGAAAGAAGACCTCACGGCGTACACCGACGCCTTCGACGCTCTTCTCCTCCGTGCCTTGTCACCCGAGGACTCGTTGGAATTCATCGCAAAGATCGCCGGATAACGAGGACGAGGACGCCGACACCTCGCCCCCGCCCGGCACTGCGAAGGGGGCACCATGAATGCACTGCCTCGGCATGTTCCTTCCGTTCCCTCGAGCTCGTCGCTCGGCGGCGCGGTGTGGCGGCGCAGCAGCCGCAGCACCGGCGCCAACAACTGTGTAGAGACAGCCCCCCTGACCTCGGGGCACACGGCCGGACTCGTAGGTGTCCGCGACTCCAAGGACATCGCGGGACCGGCGCTGCTGTTCACACCTTCCGCATGGGAGGGGTTCATCGACTCCCTGCGGTGAACGCGCCGTCCGGAGCCGTGCGGCTGATCACCCGTACCGCCTCGCCGAGCTGTTCGTCGGTGAGGTCGGCGCGGGCGGTCAGCCGCAGCCGTGAGACGCCGTCGGGCACCGACGGCGGACGGAAACACCCCACCGACAGACCCGCCGCACGACACTCCGCGGCCCAGCGCACCGCCTCGTCCGGTGACGGAGCCCGCACCGACACGACCGCGGCGTCCGGCCGCACGGCCGACATGCCCGCGGCGGTCAGCGACCGGTACAGGGTGGTCGCCACCTCGCGGGCGCGGTCCGCGCGGTGCGGCTCGCGGCGCAGCAGACGCAGGGCGGCCAGCGCCGCCCCGGCCGCGGCGGGGGCGAGGCCGGTGTCGAAGATGAACGTACGGGCCGCGTTGACGAGGTGCTCGATGACGTGAGCCGGGCCGAGGACCGCGCCGCCCTGACTGCCGAAGGACTTGGAGAGGGTGACGGTCGCGACCGTGTCCGGGGCGCCCGCGAGGCCCGCCGCGTGCGGGGCGCCACGACCGCCGGAGCCGAGCACGCCCAGGCCGTGTGCGTCATCGACGAGCAGTCCGGCCCCGAACTCGCGACAGACGGACGCCAGTTCTGTCAGCGGCGCCCGGTCCCCGTCGACGGAGAAGACGGTGTCCGAGACGGCGACGGCCGGTCCCTCGTGGGTGGTGAGAGCCTTGCGGACGGCGGCCGGGTCGGCGTGTGCCACGACCTGGGTGGTGGCGCGCGCGAGCCGGCAGCCGTCGATGAGCGAGGCGTGGTTCCCGGCGTCGGAGACGAGCAGCGCGTCGTGCGGGGCGAGCGCGGTGACGGCGGCGAGGTTCGCCGCGTAACCCGACGACAGGACGAGCGCGGTCTCGAAGCCGCAGAATTCGGCCAGTTCGCGCTCCAGTTCGGTATGGAGCGCAGTGGTGCCCGTGACCAGGCGGGAGCCGGTCGCGCCGCCTCCCCAGCGACGCGCGGCCCCGGCGGCGCCCTCGACGACCTCGGGGTGCCGGGCGAGCCC
Source organism: Streptomyces sp. NPDC046939 (assembly GCF_040644575.1). Taxonomy (NCBI): domain Bacteria; kingdom Bacillati; phylum Actinomycetota; class Actinomycetes; order Kitasatosporales; family Streptomycetaceae; genus Streptomyces; species Streptomyces sp. NPDC046939. Next base: position 116,274 of record NZ_JBEYWV010000002.1, on the reverse strand, counting down.
CAGGTAGTCGTTGCTCGCGAGGTCGAGGAGCGGGGAGTCGGCCGGGCGCGGGCGCAACGTACGGACGAGCCCGGCGGCTTCGCGGGCGCGGCGCTGCTCGTCGAGCCAGTCGAACGCGCGCGTGGAGGTAGTGCCCATGACTCCCTCTGCTGTAGATGCTTTTGTAGGTAATGCACAGACCCTAGTCGCCTCGCCACCGGGTCACGGTGTGGTAATACCCACACGTCGAACGCGGTCCTTTGTACGAAGTCTCCTTTCGCCGGGGTGGCCCGATAGGCAAGGATCAGGCGCCATGGACCTGCTGAACACGCTGGTGGACAAGGGGCTGCGGCGCGAGGCGCCGAGCCGTGAAGAGGCGCTCGCCGTACTGGCGACGTCGGACGACGAGCTGCTCGACGTGGTGGCGGCGGCGGGCAAGGTGCGCCGTACGTGGTTCGGGCGCCGGGTCAAGCTGAACTACCTGGTCAACCTGAAGTCGGGGCTCTGTCCCGAGGACTGCTCGTACTGCTCGCAGCGGCTCGGCTCGAAGGCGGAGATCCTCAAGTACACGTGGCTGAAGCCCGACGAGGCGTCCAAGGCGGCTGCCGCGGGGGTCGCGGGCGGCGCCAAGCGGGTGTGCCTGGTCGCGAGCGGGCGCGGGCCGACGGACAAGGACGTGGAGCGGGTCGCACAGACCATCGACGCGATCAAGTCCGAGAACGAGGACGTCGAGGTGTGCGCCTGTCTGGGGCTGCTCTCCGACGGGCAGGCGGAGCGGCTGCGCGGGGCGGGCGCGGACGCCTACAACCACAACCTGAACACCTCCGAGGCCACCTACGGCGACATCACGACGACACACACGTATGCCGACCGTGTCGACACCGTACGCAAGGCGCACGCGGCCGGTCTGTCGGCGTGCTCCGGGCTGATCGCCGGGATGGGCGAGAGCGACGAGGACCTGGTCGACGTGGTGTTCGGGCTCCGCGAACTCGACCCGGACTCGGTGCCCGTCAACTTCCTGATCCCCTTCGAGGGGACGCCGCTGGCCAAGGAGTGGAACCTCACCCCGCAGCGCTGCCTGCGCATCCTCGCCATGGTCCGCTTCGTCTGCCCCGACGTGGAGGTGCGGATCGCGGGCGGCCGCGAGGTGCACCTGCGCTCGATGCAGCCGCTCGCCCTGCACATCGCCAACTCCATCTTCCTCGGCGACTACCTGACCAGTGAGGGCCAGGCGGGCAAGGCGGACCTGGAGATGATCGCCGACGCCGGGTTCGAGGTGGAGGGCGCCGGCGAGGTGACGCTGCCCGAGCACCGGGCGGGCGGCTGCGGCTCCGTCTGCGCCGGTGACGGTGCGCAGGCGGCGGCCGAGGTGCCCGAGCCCCGGACGGACCTGGTGGCCGTACGGCGCCGGGGCGCGGGGACGGATGTCGCACCGAATGCCTGACGCACGTGTGACCGAGTTGCTCGCGCTCGACCGGCAGCACGTGTGGCATCCGTACGGGCCCATGCCGGGCCGGCAGGAGCCCCTCGTCGTGGAGTCGGCGGCCGGGGTGCGGCTGCGGGTCGCCGGACACGGGGAGCTGGTCGACGGCATGTCGTCGTGGTGGTCCGCGATCCACGGCTACAACCACCCCGTGCTCAACGAGGCGGCCCGCGGGCAGTTGGAGCGGATGAGCCATGTCATGTTCGGCGGGCTCACCCACGAGCCCGCCGTGCGGCTCGCGAAGCGTCTCGTCGACATCACACCGGACGGCCTGGAACATGTGTTTCTGGCCGACTCCGGGTCCGTGTCGGTCGAGGTCGCCCTCAAAATGTGTCTGCAGTACTGGCGCTCGCTCGGCCGGCCCGGAAAACGACGGCTGCTCACGTGGCGCGGCGGGTACCACGGCGACACATGGCAGCCGATGTCCGTGTGCGACCCGGAGGGCGGGATGCACGGGCTGTGGGCCGGGGTGCTGCCGGAGCAGGTGTTCGCCGACGCGCCACCGAGCACGTACGAGGAGCCGTACGCGGAACAGTTGCGGGAGCTGGTCGCACGGCACGCGCACGAGCTGGCGGCGGTCGTGGTGGAGCCCGTGGTGCAGGGGGCGGGCGGGATGCGGTTCCACTCCCCCGCCTATCTGCGGGTGTTGCGGGAAGTGTGCGACGCGCACGACGTGTTGCTCGTGTTCGACGAGATCGCGACCGGGTTCGGGCGGACCGGGGCGTTGTTCGCGGCGGAACATGCCGCGGTGACGCCGGATGTGATGTGTGTCGGCAAGGCGCTGACGGGCGGCTATCTGACGCTGGCCGCGACGCTGTGCACGGCGCGGGTCGCCGAAGGCATCTCGCGGGGCGAGGTGCCGGTGCTCGCCCACGGGCCGACGTTCATGGGCAACCCGCTGGCCACGGCGGTGGCGTGCGCGTCGATCGACCTGTTGCTGGGCCAGGACTGGCGGGCGGAGGTCAAACGTGTCGAGAGCGGGCTGCGGGAGGCGTTGTCGGAGGCGGCGACGGTGCCCGGGGTGCGCGACGTACGTGTCTTCGGCGCCATCGGCGTCGTACAGCTCGACCACGAGGTCGATGTGGCGGCGGCGACACGGGCGGCGGTCGCGGAAGGGGTCTGGCTGCGGCCGTTCCGGGACCTCGTGTACACGATGCCGCCCTACGTCACCGGGGACGAGGACATGGCACGGATCGGGCGCGCGGTGTGCGCGGCGGCGCGGAAGGGGTGAGCTGGATGATGTCTTCTCAGGTGCTGGTGGTCACCGGGACCGGGACCGAGATCGGCAAGACGGTGACGACGGCGGCGCTCGCCGCGGTCGCGGTGCGGGCCGGACGCTCGGTGGCCGTGCTCAAACCCGCGCAGACGGGTGTGGCGCCGGGTGAGCCCGGGGACGTCGACGAGGTGATGCGGCTGGCGGGGGCCGGGGTGACGCCGATGGAGCTGGGCCGATTTCCCGAGCCCCTCGCTCCCGGGACGGCCGCGGCGCGGGCCGGGATAGAACCCGTACGGCCCGGCCAAGTCGCCGAAGCGGTGGCGAAGTTGGCCGCGTCGCACGATCTGGTCCTCGTCGAGGGCGCGGGCGGGCTGCTGGTCCACTTCGACGCGGAGGGGTCGACGCTGGCGGACGCGGCGCGGCTGCTCGACGCCCCGGTCCTGGTGGTCGCCCAGGCCGGCCTCGGCACGCTGAACTCGGTCCAGCTCACGGCGGAGGCGCTGCGCTCGCGCGGCCTCGTCCAACGGGGCGTCGTGATCGGCAGCTGGCCCGACCACCCGGGTCTGGCCGAACGCTGCAACATCACCGACCTGCCCCGCGTCGCGGAGGCCCCTCTCCTTGGAGCGGTACCGGAGGGCGCGGCCTCCTTGCCGGAGCCGGTGTTCCGGGAGCAGGCACCTGGGTGGCTGGGGCCGGAGCTGGGCGGGGTGTGGGAAGGGGGGGAGTTCGCGCGGCGGGTCGGGTGAGGGGGGTGGTGGCGTGACGGGGGGGGCCGGGCGGAAGCCGGGCCGGGCGCGGGGCGGTGGTCGGGGCGAAAGTTCGTTCGTTCTTGGGTGGGGGTGGGAAGAATCGGCGTGACCCGTCCGCGTGGCCTAGGAGCGTCCCATGGTGGACCGGAAGCCGTTCCGCGTCAGGAAAGCGGCGCACGATGTGGTGCGTCACCCCGTGTTCGCCCGGTATTACGCCCGCTTCAGTGAACGGGCCGAACCCTCCATGGCGCCGGTACGGAGCGAACTGCTCGGCGGGCTCTCCGGGCGGGTCATCGAGGTCGGCGCGGGCAACGGGCTGAACTTCTCGTACTACCCGCGCACCGTCGCGGAGGTCGTCGCCATCGAACCGGAGCGCATCCTGCGGCAGTTGGCGATCGAGGCGGCCCAGCGCGCCGACGTGCCGGTGGACGTCGTGCCGGGGGCGGCGGAGGCGCTGCCGGTGAAGAGCGAGGGGTACGACGCGGTCGTGCTCTCCATCGTGCTGTGCAGCGTGCGCGACGTGGCCCGGGCGCTCGCCGAGGTGCGCCGCGTGGTGCGGCCGGGCGGCGAGGTGCGGTTCTTCGAACACGTACGGGCGCCGCACCCCACCATGCGACGTGTGCAGGCGGCGCTGGACCGTACCGTGTGGCCGAGGTTGTTCGGGGGGTGCCATGTGGGGCGGGACACGGTGACGGCCCTGCGGGACGCGGGGTTCGAGCTCGGCCCGTACCGCACGCTGCTGATGCCCGAGCGCGGGCCGCGGCTGCCCACCTCGTACTGCGTGCTCGGTACGGCACGGCGTCCGCTGCTCAAGGACACGTGAAGCGCGAAGACGGCTATTGTCGTACCCGACCCGGTGCACAACTGGTCGACAACTTGGGGGAGTTGGGGTGGGGGACGCGGACGTGGTTACGGAGGTCGTCGCCGCGCGGGCCAGAGGTCTGACGAAGGCGTACGGCTCCGGGGAGACCCAGGTGCTCGCGCTCGACGCGGTGGACGTGGACATCGCGCGCGGCCGTTTCACGGCGGTCATGGGGCCTTCGGGCTCGGGCAAGTCCACGCTGATGCACTGCCTGGCCGGCCTCGACACCGTCTCGGCGGGACAGGTGTGGCTCGGCGACACGGAGATCACCGGTCTGAAGGAGCGGGAGCTGACACGTCTGCGGCGGGACCGCGTCGGGTTCATGTTCCAGTCCTTCAACCTCATACCTACCTTGAACGCGCTCGAGAACATCACGCTGCCGATGGACATCGCGGGCAAGTCCCCGGACCCCGCGTGGCTCGACCAGGTCATCGACACGCTCGGTCTCCGGGACCGGCTGAAGCACCGGCCCGCGCAGTTGTCCGGCGGGCAGCAGCAGCGGGTGGCGTGCGCGCGGGCCCTCGCGGCACGGCCTGAGCTGATCTTCGCCGACGAGCCGACGGGGAACCTGGACTCGCGGGCGGGCCTCGAAGTGCTGGGGTTTTTGCGGGAGGCGGTCGACAACCTGGGCCAGAGCGTGGTCATGGTGACGCACGACCCGGGCGCCGCCGCCCACGCCGACCTGGTGCTCTTCCTCGGTGACGGGCGGCTCGTCGACGCGATGCCCGAGCCGACGCCGGAGGCCGTCCTGGAGCGGATGAAGCGTTTCGACGTGGTTTCCGCGCGCGGCGCCGCGACCGATCAGCACGCCCCCGGGCAGTAGCCGTGCTGAAGGCGACGCTGCGGAGCTTCCTCGCCCACAAGGGGCGCCTGACGCTGTCGGCGCTGGCCGTGATCCTGTCGGTGGCGTTCGTCGCGGGCAGCCTGATCTTCTCGGACACGGTCGCCCGTACCTTCGACCGATTGTTCGCCTCCACCTCGGCCGACGTGCGGGTCAGCCCGAAGGAGGACGATCTGAACAACGCGGTCGCCTCCGGCGAGGTGCGGACTTTGCCCGCCTCCCTCGCCGTCCGGCTCAGGACCGTCGACGGGGTCGCCGCCACGCACATCGACGCCGAGGCCGAGAACGTCACGGTCGTCGACCGGCACCACGACTCCGTCGGGTCGACCACCGGCGCCCCGACCATCGCCACCAACTGGGAACCCACGAACCGCAGCCCCGTCCGGCTGACATCGGGGCACGAACCCCGGGGCGACGGGCAGGCGCTGCTCGACGCGGACACCGCCGACAAGAAGCACGTACGCATCGGGGACACCCTCACGGTCATGGCACGGCCCGGCTCGTTCACGGTCCGGATCGTCGGCATCGCGACGTTCCGCACCACCAACCCCGGCGCCGCCCTCGTGTTCCTGAACACCCGCACCGCGCAGCGCCATCTGCTCGGCGGGGTCGGACGGGCGACGAGCATCTCGCTCGACGCGGCGGACGGTGTCAGCGACACACGGCTCAAACACAACGTCGTGCAACGGCTCGGATCGTCGTACGAGGTGAAGACGGCGGACGAGGACGCCAAGTCGTCCGCCGAGGATCTCGGGAGCTTCCTCGACATCGTCAAATACGTGATGTTGTCCTTCGCCGGGGTCGCCGTCCTCGTGGGTGTGTTCCTCATCGTCAACACGTTCTCCATGCTGATCGCTCAGCGCACACGTGAACTGGGGCTGCTGCGGGCGCTCGGTGCGGACCGGCGGCAGGTGCGGCGTTCCGTCCTGACGGAGGCGGTGCTGCTCGGCCTGGTCAGTTCGGCGGTCGGTCTGGGCGTCGGGGTGGGGCTCGCCGCGGGGCTCATCCGGCTCATGAGCGTCTTCGGGATGAACCTCAAAGGTACGGAGATGGTGGTCGGGTGGGGGACACCCGTCGCCGCGTTCGCGGTGGGGGTCGGGGTCACGTTCGTGGCCGCGTACCTGCCGTCGCGGCGGGCGTCCCGGGTCTCCCCCATGGCGGCGCTCGCCGATGCCGAGATCGCCGGGGTGGGGCGGCCGTTGCGGGTGCGCGCGCTCGTCGGTCTGCTGGTCGGCGCGGCGGGCGCGGCCGCGCTCGTCGGCTGTGCGACGGCGACCGGCACCGGTACGGCCGGCTCGTTCCTGGCGCTCGGCATCGTGCTGACGCTGCTCGCCACGGTGGTCGCCGGGCCGCTGCTCGTGCGGCCCGTGATCCGGGTGCTCGGCGCCGCGTTCCCCGCCGTGTTCGGCTCGGTCGGCCGGATGAGCCAGCGCAACGCGCTGCGCAACCCGCGCCGCACCGGGGCCACGGCGGGCGCCCTCATGGTGGGCCTCGCGCTGGTCGCGGGCATGTCGGTGGCCAGCGCCTCGATGAGCAAGTCGTTCGACGAGCAGATCGACAAGACGCTCGGCGCCGACTTCACCGTGCAGAACGCCAACTTCACGCCGTTCCCGCAGGAGGTCACCGAGAAGGTCAAGGAGACCGAGGGCGTCGGCCTCGTCGTACGGCAGCGGTTCACCCCCATCGCGGTGCACATGCCGGACGGCACACGTGTCGAGACGACGGCCGCTGGGTATGAGCCGCGGCTCGATGACGTGGCACACGTGACATATGCGCGGGGAGACACGGCCGCGGCGCTCGCGCCGCGCCACCTCGCGCTGCAGAAGAAGTACGCCGACGACCACGGGGCGCGGGTCGGCAGCGTGCTGCGGGCCGAGCTGCCCGGCGGACGTCGTGCCGCGTTCACCGTGGGCGCCCTCACCGACCAGGAGGGCAGTGGCTTCGGCATGCGGGGCGGCTTCTTCATGGGGCTCGCCACGCTGGAGCGGTACGTGCCCGGCGGGCAGGACTCGGCGGTGTACGTGAACGCGGCGCCCGGCACCTCGCCGGACACGCTGCGCGCGAACCTGGAGAAGACGCTCGACGGGTATCCGCAGGTGCAGGTCCGCGACCTGGCCGACTACAAGAAGCTCGTGCACGATCAGATCGCGGTGCTGCTCTACCTGGTGTACGCGCTGCTCGGCCTGGCGATCGTCATCGCGGTCCTCGGCGTCGTCAACACGCTGGCCCTGTCCGTCGTCGAGCGGACCCGGGAGATCGGGCTGCTGCGGGCGATCGGGCTCGCGCGGCGGCAGTTGCGGCGCATGATCCGGCTCGAATCGGTGGTGATCGCCGTGTTCGGCGCGATCCTCGGGCTCGCCCTGGGCCTTGTGTGGGGCGTGGCCGCACATCAGGTGCTCGCGCTCGAAGGCATGAAGGCGCTGGCGATCCCCTGGACGACGATCGTGGCCGTGGTCGTCGGCTCGGTCCTGGTCGGGCTCGCGGCGGCGCTGCTGCCCGCGTTGCGGGCGTCGCGGATGAACGTACTGGCGGCGATCGCCCACGAATAGCTCCGCGTGGTTGCGGGGAAGGGGGAGTCCGGCATGTGAAATGGGCGGCACCCCCGGGCGGGCGGTGGTGGGATCGGACCATGAGCGATCTTGAGAACGACCCGTGCGGGACCGGGCCCGGCGAAGCCCATGAGGGCTCCCCCGCGGGCGACGCCCGTCACGCCGCCCCCGCCCGCCTCCGTATCCGCATCCGGACCGCCTCTCCCGCTGATCTCGACGCCGTGCTCGCCTTCTGGAAGGCCGCCGCCGAGGGGACGAGCATCAGCGACGACCGCGCGGGCGTGGAGCGCCTCGTCGCACGTGATCCGGAGGCGCTGCTCCTTGCCGAGGGGGCCCATGGGGAGCTGGTGGGGACGGTCATCGCCGGGTTCGACGGGTGGCGGTGCCATCTGTACCGGCTCGCCGTCCGGCCGGACGCCCGCAGGCAGGGCATCGGCTCGGCGCTGCTCGCCGCCGCCGAGGAGCGGTTCGTGGCGCTGGGCGGGCGGCGCGGCGACGCGATGGTGCTCGACCGCAACGAGCGGGCCCACGCGGCGTGGGCAGCCGCCGGGTACGCGCCCGAGCCGCAGTGGAGCCGCTGGGTGAAACCGCTGGTCAGGGAGTGACAGCCGGACACATGACGTCCGCACTTTGCCGATCCTTTACTATGGAGGCTCCACCCCGACTTCTGCGAAAGGTGTGAGCGTCCGCCCATGGGCGAGCCCCCTAGTACCCGGTCCCATCCCCAGCGCGGTCCCCGCGAGCGCGCGTCACTCCCGGTCCTGGCCGATCATGGGACGGAGGTGACCCGATGACCGAAGTGCTCCTGCTCGCCGTCGCAGTGCTGCTCTCGCTGGCCTGCGGCGCCTTCGTCGCGGCGGAGTTCTCGCTCACCACCGTCCAGCGCGGCGACCTCGAGATGGCCGTCGAACGGGGTGAGCGAGGCGCCACCGGCGCGCTCAAGGCCGTACGGAACCTGACGTTCCAGCTGTCCGGCGCCCAGCTCGGCATCACCGTCACCAACCTGGTGGTCGGCATGCTCGCCGAGCCGTCCATCGCCAAGCTCATCGCGGGGCCGCTCGAAGCGATCGGCATCCCCCGCTCGGCGTCCACGTCCGTGGCGCTCGTGCTCGGCACCGCCCTGTCGACCGTCTTCCTGATGGTCGTCGGCGAGCTGGTGCCGAAGAACTGGGCGATCTCCTCGCCGCTGGCCGTGGCCAAGCGGGTGGCGACGCCGCAGCGCTGGTTCAGCGCGGTGTTCCGCCCGTTCATCACGCACCTGAACAACACGGCGAACCGGCTCGTCCGCCGCTTCGGCATCGAGCCGACCGAGGAGCTGGCCTCCGCGCGCGGCCCACAGGAGTTGATGGCGCTCGCCCGGCACTCCGCCAAGGAGGGCGCCCTGGAGGCCGACACCGCCGAGCTGTTCGTCCGTACGCTCAACCTGGCCGACCTGACCGCCGAGAACGTGATGACGCCCCGCGTCCAGGTCATGGCCCTCGACACGCAGGCCACCTGCGAGGACGTGGCGAACGCGACCCGGGCCACCGGCCTGTCCCGCTTCCCCGTCTACCGCGGCAACCTCGACTCCGTCGTCGGTGTCGCGCACATCAAGGACGTCCTGGCCGTGCCCGCCGAGCAGCGGCCCCGCAAGCGCGTCACCGAGCTGCTGCGCGAGCCGCTGCTCGTCCCGGAGACGCTGACCGTGGACCGGCTGCTCGACCGGCTCTCCGGCAAGCGCACGATGGCCGTCGTCATCGACGAGTACGGCGGCACCGCGGGCGTCGCGACCCTGGAGGACATCGTCGAGGAGGTCGTCGGCGAGGTCCGCGACGAGCACGACCCGCACGAGACCCCTGACATCGCCCCGGCCGGCACCGACGAGAACGGCCGCACGCTGTACTCGGCCGACGGCGCCGCCCGTACCGACCAGCTCGCGCGCGTGGGGCTGCGGGTGCCGGACGGCCCGTACGAGACGCTGGCCGGGCTCGTCGCCGCCGAACTGGGCCGGATCCCGGACGTCGGCGACAGCGTCGAGGTCGCCGGCTGGCGGCTCGACGTCGTGGACGCGCAGGGCCACCGCGCCGCCCGCGTCCTGCTGCACGCACCGCTCACCACGACCACACACGAGGAGGAGGCCCGATGACCGCCGTCCAGTTGCTGATCGGCCTGGCGACCCTGGTCGTCAACGCCTTCTTCGTCGGCGCCGAGTTCGCGCTGATCTCCGTACGCCGCAGCCAGATCGAACCGTACGCGGAGAACGGCGACCGGCGCGCGCGCAGCGTCCTGTGGGGCCTGCAGCACGTGTCGGCCCTGCTCGCCGCGGCCCAGCTCGGCATCACCCTGTGCACCCTGGTGCTCGGCATCGTCGCCGAGCCCGCCATCGCGCACCTCCTTGAGCCGCTGTTCGACGCGGTCGGTGTGCCGCACGGCCTGGTCCACCCGATCTCGTTCGTGATCGCGCTGACCGTGGCGACGTATCTGCACATGCTGCTCGGCGAGATGGTGCCGAAGAACATCGCCCTTGCCGAGCCCGTGCGCTCCGCCTTGCTGCTCGGTCCGCCGCTCGTGGCCCTTGCGCGGGCGCTGCGCCCGGTCATCTTCACCATCAACGCCTTCGCGAACACGATCCTGAAGCTGTTGCGCGTGGAGACGAAGGACGAGGTCACGGCCACGTTCTCGGACGACGAGCTGGCCCGTATGGTCAAGGACGCCTCCGAGGCGGGCCTGATCGACGACCGTGCGCAGGAGCGTCTGCACGACGCGCTCGAACTGGGCCGGCGCCCCATCAAGGACGTCGTCCTTCCGCTGGAGAAGGTCGTCTACGCGCGCGTGGGCGTCACCCCCGAGCAGTTGGAGGAGCTGTCGGCGACGTCGGGCTTCTCCCGGTTCCCCGTCGTGGACGAGGGGCGGCGCATCGTCGGCTATCTGCACGTCAAGGACGCGCTCGACGCGATGCCGCGCGATCTGCCGTTCCGGGTCCCCGACATGCGCCCCATCGCGCGCGTGCGGGAGACGACGCCGCTGGACGACGTGCTGACCGCCATGCGCGGCAGCCGTACGCACGTGGCGGCGGTCCTCGGCGCGGACGGCCGGCTCGCCGGGATGGTGACCATGGAGGACGTGCTGCGGGAGCTGTTCGGCCAGACCGCGTGACCCCTGACGCGGCGCCGTTCACCGGCGATGCGCGTGTGCCCCGTCCTCGGTGGGTGTCTCCAGGATCCCGGGGCCGCGCGCGCCGACCTCCGCCGTGCCGACCGCGGTGAGGATCGCGAGGACGGTGGCGAGGCCCGCGGTGCCCAGCGCCGCGGGCCAGTCGACGTCGAGCAGGTTCGTCGCCCCGGCGACGAGGACGGCGGCCAGCGCCTGCGCGAAGGTGCGGATGGCGCGTTCGGCGGTGGCCTTCCAGAAGGCTGCGGTCCACATGGTGTGCTCCCCCGTGCGACGACATGGCTGACGCGGCGGCGTACGGGCGGGTGCGCGGCGCATCGCCGCCCGGCCGGCACACCGCCGCTCTCCCGGCATACAGCCGTCGGGGGCCGCTGCCCAGACCTCCCGCGCGGGCGCCGGAGCACCGGGATACGATTTCCGACGCCATGCAGACGAACCCCCACTACACCAGCCTTGTCGCGGTCGGCGACTCCTTCACCGAGGGCATGTCGGACCTGCTTCCGGACGGCTCCTACCGCGGCTGGGCGGACCTGCTGGCCGCCCGGATGGCGGCGCGGACGCCCGGCTTCCGGTACGCGAACCTCGCCGTGCGCGGCAAGCTCATCAAGCAGATCGTCGACGAGCAGGTCGACGTGGCCGCCGCGATGAACGCGGACGTGGTGACGCTGGTCGGCGGCCTCAACGACACCTTGCGGCCCAAGTGCGACATGGTCCGGGTACGGGACCTGCTCACGGAGGCCGTCGAGAAGCTCGCCCCCTCCTGCCGGCAGCTCGTCCTGATGCGCAGCCCGGGACGCAACGGCCCCGTCCTCGAACGGTTCCGCCCGCGCATGGAGGAGCTGTTCGCCTGCGTCGACGAGCTGGCGGCGAAGCACGGCGCGCTCGTCATCGACCTGTACGGGGTTCCGGTCCTGGCCGATCAGCGCATGTGGGACGTGGACCGGCTGCACCCGACGGCGGAGGGCCACCGGCGCATCGCCGAGGCGGTGTGGCAGGGCCTCGGCTACGAGCCCGAGTCGGAGTGGCGCACCCCGCTGGAGGCCGCGGTACTGCCGGGCTGGCTGGCCCGGCGCGTCGCCGACGCCCGCTTCGCCAAGCAGCACCTGGTCCCCTGGATCGGCCGCAGGCTGACGGGCCGCTCCTCCGGCGACGGCCGCCCGCCGAAGCGACCGGAGCTTGCGCCGTGGGAGCTGCGCGACTAGGCACCGCCGCGGAAGGGATCGTACGTACAGACGCGTGCAGGCCGCCTGACCTGTATGTTCCTCCATGTTCTGGACGTTCCTCCAGGAACCGGCCGGTTCTGAGCCTGTAGGGACGGCCGGTAAACTCCGTACACGTGACTGCGCCTGCCAAGCCCCGTATCCCGAACGTTCTCGCCGGACGCTATGCCTCCGCCGAGCTCGCCACCCTCTGGTCGCCGGAGGAGAAGGTGAAGCTGGAGCGGCGGCTCTGGCTCGCCGTGCTGAAGGCCCAGAAGGACCTCGGGATCGAGGTGCCGGACGCCGCGATCGCCGACTACGAGCGGGTGCTCGACCAGGTCGACCTCGCCTCGATCGCCGAGCGCGAGAAGGTCACCCGGCACGACGTGAAGGCCCGGATCGAGGAGTTCAACGCGCTCGCCGGGCACGAGCAGGTCCACAAGGGCATGACCTCCCGCGACCTGACGGAGAACGTGGAGCAGTTGCAGATCCGGCTCTCCCTGGAGCTGGTCCGCGACCGCACCGTGGCCGTCCTCGCCCGCCTCGCCAAGCTGGCCGGCGAGTACGGCGAGCTGGTCATGGCGGGCCGCTCGCACAATGTCGCCGCGCAGGCCACCACCCTCGGCAAGCGCTTCGCGACCGCCACCGACGAACTCCTCGTCGCCTACGGCCGCGTCGAGGAGCTGCTGGCCCGCTACCCGCTGCGCGGCATCAAGGGCCCGGTCGGCACCGCGCAGGACATGCTCGACCTGCTCGGCGGCTCCGCCGAGGGTACGGACAAGCTCGCGGAGCTGGAGCAGCGGATCGCCGCCCACCTGGGCTTCTCGCAGGCGTTCACCTCGGTCGGCCAGGTCTACCCGCGCTCGCTCGACTACGAGGTCGTCACCGCGCTCGTGCAGCTGGCCGCGGCGCCGTCGTCGCTCGCGAAGACGATCCGGCTGATGGCCGGGCACGAGCTGGTCACCGAGGGCTTCAAGCCTGGCCAGGTCGGCTCGTCGGCGATGCCGCACAAGATGAACACCCGCTCCTGCGAGCGCGTCAACGGCCTCATGGTCATCCTGCGCGGCTACGCGTCGATGACCGGCGAGCTGGCGGGCGACCAGTGGAACGAGGGCGACGTCTCCTGCTCCGTGGTGCGCCGCGTCGCGCTCCCCGACGCGTTCTTCGCGCTCGACGGGCTCCTGGAGACGTTCCTGACGGTGCTCGACGAGTTCGGCGCGTTCCCCGCCGTCGTCGCCCGTGAGCTCGACCGCTACCTGCCGTTCCTCGCCACCACCAAGGTGCTCATGGCGTCGGTGCGCGCCGGGGTGGGCCGCGAGGAGGCCCACGAGGCGATCAAGGAGAACGCGGTCGCCTCCGCCCTCGCCATGCGCGAGCAGGGCACCGAGCGCAACGAGCTGCTCGACAAGCTGGCCGCCGATTCCCGCATCCCGCTGGACCGGGCACAGCTCGACGCCCTGATGGCGGACAAGCTGTCGTTCACGGGCGCCGCCGCCGGCCAGGTCGCGCAGGTCGTGGCGCGTGTCGAGGAGATCGTCAAGCAGTACCCGGAGGCCGCCGGTTACACGCCCGGGGCGATCCTCTGACCCGGCCGACCCCCGCGGAGCTCGAGGCCGCTCGCGACCGTCTGGTGCCGGACGTCGCCGCGAGCGGCCTCTCCGTGCTGTTCTGCGGGATCAACCCGGGTCTGATGTCGGCGGCGCTCGGGCAGCACTTCGCACGCCCCGGGAACCGCTTCTGGCCCGTGCTCCACCTGTCGGGGTTCACGCCGCGCCGCCTGCGCCCCGACGAGCAGGAGGAGTTGCTGTCGTACGGGCTCGGCATCACGAACGTCGTGGCGCGGGCCACGGCGCGCGCCGACGAGCTGAGCCCCGAGGAGTACCGGGAGGGCGGCCGCATCCTCGAGGAGAAGGTGGCCCGGCTGCGGCCCCGCTGGCTCGCGGTCGTCGGCGTGACCGCGTACCGGTCGGCCTTTGCCGAGCCCAAGGCGAAGATCGGCCCGCAGGAGCGCAGGATCGGCGGCGCCCGGGTGTGGGCGCTGCCGAACCCCAGCGGACTGAACGCGCATTACACGACGCGGACCATGGCGGAGGAGTTCGCCCGGTTGCGCGAGGCGGCGTCCTCCGCCCCGTAGACGGCCCGGTCAGGGCTTGCGGGCCACGACCCCGTACTGGGCGACCAGCGGGCCCTCCTCGTCCTCCCTGGTGCGCCAGCGCGCGCAGGAGACGAGGCCCGGTTCGAGGATCTCAAGCCCGTCGACGAAGGCGGCGATCTCGGCGCCGGTGCGGGCGGTGATCGGGGGCGTCGCGTTCTCGTTCCAGAACTTCATCGCCGCCTCGTTGCCCTCGCCGCCCAGCTCCAGGGTGGGGTGGGTGAGCGCGACGTAGCTCCCGGACGGGACCGCGTCGATGAGCTGGCGCACGAGGGAGGTGGCTTCCTCGGTGTCGGTGACGAAGTTCAGGATGCCGAGGAGCATCACCGCGACGGGCTTGTCGAAGTCGAGCGTCTCGGACGCGGCCTTGACGATGGCGCGCGGGTCGCGCGCGTCCGCGTCGACGTAGTTGGTGGCGCCCTCGTCCGAGCTGGTCAGCAGGGCGCGGGCGTGCGTGAGCACGATCGGGTCGTTGTCGACGTAGACGACGCGGGCGTCGGGGGCGATGCGCTGGGCGACCTCGTGCGTGTTGTTCGCGGTGGGCAGGCCCGTCCCGATGTCCAGGAACTGCCGGATGCCCGCCTCGCCCGCGAGGAACGTGACGGCCCGCCCCAGGAAGGCGCGGTCGGCGCGGGCGACCTCCCCGATGCTCGGGTACATGGACGTGACCATGGTCCCCACCTGCTCGTCCACCTCGTAGTGGTCCTTGCCGCCCAGCCAGAAGTTCCACACGCGCGCGTTGTGGGCGATGTGGCTGGCGATCCGGTCCCCGGGCTGCGCGCCGTCGTCGCTCATGTGCTCTCCATTGGGTGTCGGGCGGCCCGAGGGGGCCGGGCATGACTCACGTGTCCGAAACGGCCCAGAAAGACCGCAGGGCCTCAAGGTGTTCTAGGTGTTCAAGATCTCATGGTGGCACGTGAGTTCGGTACATCGCGACTACGGCGGGGCCACGTCCGTGACCACCGCGAGGAGTTGGTACGGCTGGTCGTCGCCCTGGTGGGAGACGGCGAGGGCCACCCAGCGCTCGCCGACGTTCCACAGATGCAGGTCCTGGGCGCAGGCGCTGAGCCAGCCCCAGGGCTCGGGTATCTCCTCCCCCTGCTCCACCCCCCGTATGTGCACGCTCCACAGGCTCAGCCGGTACGGCTCGCCCCAACGGCCGGTGAGCAGCGCGGTCAGACCGTCGCGGTCGGCGTCCGCCTGGGCCTCCGCGAGGTCGCGCGCGCCGCCGCGCTCGGTGAGTCCGGCCATGACGAACCCGGGGCCGCCCCAGCCCGTGACGGACCCGCCGTGGTCGTCCGGGAAGGGGGCCGCCCACAACTGGTCGATCGTCGCGAGTTGCTCCGCGATGTTCATACCTCCCAGTAAAGCGGCCCCCACTGACAACGGGCCGACGGGCCGTCAGACCCCGTTCGTCTTAACGGGTCCACCGGCCGCTCAGGCGTCCCTGCGGCGCACCGCCCACCACCCGGCGAGCTGTGCCACGGCAGCCCACAGCGCTGTGACGGCCAGCCCCGTCCACGGGCCGAGGGAGCCCACCGGGTGCTGCCGCAGCACCTGTTGGCCGGCGCGGTCCGGCAGGAAGTCGGCGGCGACCGCCGCCACGTCGCCGACCACGAACGACACGATCAGCAGCAGCGGGATGAGAATGCTGAGCACCGCGACCGCGCTGCGCAGCACGGCCGTCAGCCCTGCCGCGAACAGCGCCATCAGCGCGAGGTACACCCCGCCGCCGACACAGGCCCGCAGCGCGCCGGGGTCGCCGAGGTGCACCGCTTCGGGCCCCATGAACGCCTGCCCGGCGAGGAACGCGCCGAAGGTCGTCGCCGTGCCGACGATCAGCCCGCAGCAGCCGATCACCGCCGACTTCGCCCCGTAAAACAGCGTCCGGTCCGGCACCGCCGCGAGGGACACCCGCAACGCCCCGTCGAGGTACTCGCTGGAGACCGCCGTGGCGCCGAAGGCGAGGGCGGCGATCTGGCCGAAGTTGAGGGCGTAGAACGCGCCGAAGAGCAGGTCGTCACCGGGTTCGGCCTCGGCGCGGCCGACGGTCGCGGACACGAGGACCGTGATGGCGACGGTGACGGCGAAGACGGCGAGGAGCGAGCCGAGGACCCCCCGCAGGGTCCGGATCTTGAGCCACTCGGAGCGCACGACAGCGCTCACGGACATGGAGGTCATCGGGGACGTCGGGAACGTCGGGGACGTGGGGAACGTGGGAGTCGTCGAGGACATGGCTGGTCAGACCTCCTGAACGGGGGTGGCGGCGGCGAATTCGGTGTCCGTGGCCGTCAGCGCGAGATAGGCGTCCTCCAAGGACGCGGTTTCGTCGGCCAGTTCCAGTACGGGAAGGCGCTCGGCCGCCGCGAGGGCGCCCACGTCGGCGGCGGTCGCCCCGGTGACCGTGCAGCGGCCGTCGTCGCCGGGCGTCAGTGTGTGCCCCGCGCGCGCGAGGACCGCGCGCAGCCGGTCCGGCTCGCTGGTGCGCACGCGCACGCGTTGAGTGCCGTGCGCGGCGATGAAGTCCCGCATCGACGCGTCGGCGAGCAGCCGCCCCCGGCCCAGGACGACGAGGTGGTCGGCGAAGGTGGCGGTCTCGTTCATGAGGTGGCTGGAGACGAGCACGGTGCGTCCCGCGCGCGCGAGGTCGCGCATCAACGTGCGGATCCAGACGATGCCCTCGGGGTCGAGCCCGTTGGACGGCTCGTCGAGCAGCACCACCTCCGGGTCGCCGAGCAGCGCCGCCGCGATGCCGAGCCGCTGCCGCATCCCGAGCGAGTACGTCTTCACACGGCGCCCGGCGACCGCCGCGATGCCGACCTGTTCGAGCACGTCGTCGACGCGGCGTACGGGGATGCGGTGGGCGGCGGCGAGCACGCGGAGGTGGTCGCGCGCGGTGCGGGCGCCGTGGGCGGCCTGCGGATCGAGCAACGCGCCCACCATGCGCAGCGGTTCGGCGTACGAGGTGTACGGGCGGCCCCCGATGAGGACGCGCCCGGAGGTGGGGCGGGCGAGGCCGAGGGCGAGGCGCAGGGTGGTGGACTTGCCCGCGCCGTTCGGTCCGAGGAATCCGGTGACGCGGCCGGGCCCGACCCGGAAGGACAGGCCGTCCACGGCGCGCGTGGCACCGTACTCCTTGGTGAGGTCCTGGACGTCGATGCTGGTCATGGCAGCAGCCTGGCCGGTCGCGCGGGCCGGGGCCTCCCCCGCCCGTGGGGATCGTCTCCCCCGTGCGGGGGAGCCGTCGGCGCCGGGCCTGCTGGCACGATGACCGCATGCCCGGCCTTTTCGCACCCCTGACCCGTACGGTCACGTACACCCGCTGGCTGCATCTGCTGTGCGCCGCCGTCCTCGCCTTCGTGTGCGGCGCCGTCTACCCGGGCCTCACCTCGCCGTCCCTGCGCGACTGGGTGCTGATCTACGTCGTTCCCGTACCGCTGCTCGTCCTGGCGGCCATGGTGCCGGTGATGCGCCGCGCGGAAGGGCTGCAGGCGCGGCTGATGCTGTTTCCCGGCGGCCACGCGCGCGTGGCGGGCGACGGCGGGGAGGGCGACGTCTCGGTCGCCCCGTCGGCGTCGTGGCGGGACCGGGCGAGGACGGCGGTGTGGCTGGTGCTGCGGCTCTTCTCGGGCCTCACCGTGGCGCTGGTGAGCGGGCAACTGATGGCTCTGCTGCTTGAACTGGCGGGCGGGGCGGCGGGGCAGCCGGTCGGCACGGTCTCACCGCTGCGGCCGCCGTCATCGGCCGTGGGGTGCGGGCTGCTCGTCCCTGTCGTCCTGCTCGTCCTGTTGTACGTGGTGGTGGGCGCGGGACAGGTGACCGCGCGGGCCGCCCGGCTGCTGCTCGGCCCGTCCGCGGCCGAGCGCCTGGCCGCCCTGGAGGAGCGCACCGAACGGCTCCTGGAGCGCAATCGCATCGCGCGGGAGCTGCACGACTCCCTGGGGCACGCGCTGACGGTCGCGGTCGTGCAGGCGGGCGCGGCGCGGGCGGCGGGCGACCCGGCCTTCACCGACCGGGCCCTCGCCGCCATCGAGGAGACCGGCCGGGCCGCCCTGGAGGACCTGGAACGGGTCCTCGTCGTCCTGCGCGAGGCCGAGCAGCCGGTGCGGGGGCGGCCCACGCTGCGCGAGGCGGACCGGCTGCTCGACTCGGCGCGGGCGTCGGGGGCGACCGTGGACGTCACCGTGGAAGGCCCCCTGGACTCGGTGCCGGAGCCGGTCTTGCGGGAGGGCTACCGCATCCTCCAGGAGGGGCTCACGAACGTGCTGCGGCACTGCGGCACCGTCCCCGTGCGGATCGCGCTCACCGTCGCCGACGGACGGCTCAGCCTCGACGTGCGCAACACCCTGCCGACGGGGGCGCCGCCCGCGACCGGTGGCGCGGGGCACGGGCTGCGCGGGGTGCGGGAGCGGGCGGCGCTGCTCGGCGGGCGGGCGCGCACGGGACCGGTCGGCGACGAGTGGCGGGTCCACGTCGAGCTGCCCGTGGCCTGATCCACCCGCCCGGACCGGCCCGCACCACGGTGTCCTACGCTGAGCCGCGTGCCGCTCACCGTGCTCCTCGTCGACGACGAACCCCTGGTCCGCGCCGGTCTGCGCGCCGTCCTGGAGGCGCAGCCCGACATCGAGGTGGTCGGCGAGGCCGCCGACGGCGCGGCCGTGGTCCCGCTCGTGCGCGAGCTGAGCCCCGACGTCGTCGCCATGGACGTACGGATGCCGCTGCTGGACGGGATCGAGGCCACGCGCGCGGTGCTGCGCGCCGTGGAGCGGCCGCCGAAGATCGTCGTCATCACCACCTTCGAGAACGACGAGTACGTGTACGGGGCGCTGCGCGCGGGCGCCGACGGGTTCCTCCTGAAGCGGGCGCGGCCCGCCGAGATCGTGCACGCGGTGCGGCTCGTCGCGGCGGGCGAGTCGCTCCTCTTCCCGGCGGCGCTGCGCAGCCTTGCCGCCGAGTACGGCAACGCGTCGGCGCGCGCCACGATGGAGCGGGCCGCGCTGACCGAGCGGGAGGCGGCCGTGCTGCGGCGCATGGCGCGGGGTCTGTCGAACGCGGAGATCGCCGCGGATCTCGTGGTCGGCACCGAGACGGTCAAGTCGCACGTCAGCGCCGTGCTCGCCAAACTGGGGGCACGTGATCGCACCCAAGCGGTGATCGCCGCCTACGAGTCGGGTTTCGTCGCGCCCAAGTGAGGCGGTGTCGTCCGTTTTGCGGGTGCCCGTGTGAGCATTCGTCGCCACATGAGTGCACCCGACTCTCGCCGGTGCCGGGCGCGGCGAGTACGATCCGGCGAACACGCGCGACTGCTGGGAGGACGGACGTTGGGGCAACTGACCGGCGGGGATCCCTCTCTGCTCAGGCGGATCAACTCCACGGTGGTGCTGCACGCGCTGCGCTCCACGGAGTTCGCGACGCTCACGGAGATAACCCGGGTGACGGGGCTGTCCCGGCCGACCGTGGAAGGGGTCGTCGAGGGGCTCATCGAGGCCGGGCTCGTCGTGGAGACCGCCGTCGAGGAGCCCGGCGCGCGGCGCCAGGGGCGGCCCGCGCGGAAGTTCCGCTTCCGGGCCGAGGCCGGGCATCTGCTCGGGCTCGAGATCGGCCCGCACCGGGTCGCCGCGGTGCTCTCCGCGCTCGACGGGCGGGTCATCGGCTCGGCGTCCAAGGAGGTCGACGAGGCCGCGCCCGCGGACGACCGCATCGAGCGGCTGCGCGGGACCGTCGCCGATCTGCTGCGGCGGGCCGGCGTGGCGCGCAGCTCCCTGCGGGCGGTCGGTGTGGGCAGCCCCGGCATCGTCGAGGCCGACGGGACGGTGCGGCTCGGTACGGCGCTGCCCGGGTGGACCGGGCTGCCGCTCGGGGAACGGCTGCGGCGCTCCTTCCGCTGCCCGGTGATCGTGGAGAACGACGCCAACACGGCGGCCGTCGCCGAGCACTGGCAAGGGGCGGGGGTCGACTCCGACGACATGGTGTTCGTCCTCGCCGGGCTCTCCCCCGGGGCCGGGGCGTTGATCGGCGGGCGGCTGCACCGGGGGTACGGGGGCGCCGCCGGGGAGATCGGGGCGCTGCACCTGCTCGGGCGCGGGGTGCGGCCCGAGACTCTGCTCTCGACCACCGACGAGCCCCTGCATCCGCTGGACGAGCAAGCCGTGGCCGAGGTGTTCGCGCTGGCCCGCAAGGGGGACGAGCGGGCCCAGGCCGCGATGGAGCGGTTCATTCAGCGGCTCGTGCACGATGTCGCGGCGCTTGTGCTCGCGCTCGATCCGGAGCTTGTCGTCGTCGGGGGGTGGGCCGCGGGGCTCGACGGGGTTCTGGACCCGCTCCGGCGCGAGCTGGAACGGTACTGTCTGCGGCCGCCTCGGGTCGCTCTGTCGTTGCTCGGGGAGGCGGCTGTGGCGACCGGGGCGTTGCGGCTTGCTCTGGATCATGTGGAGGCGCAGCTGTTTGCGATGGAGGGGGCGGTTTCAGCGCGCTGAGCGGGGCGGTGTCTGTGACGCGGGGCTGCTCGTGCGGTTGCCCCGCGCGCTTGGCGCCTGCGTGACAGCCCGGCCGTCGCCGTACGCGGCCTTGCGTTGAGCGTGGCTGAGCGCGCAGTTCCCCGCGCCCCTGGGCGGCTACGTGACAGCCTCGCCATCGCCGTTGGCCGCCTTCTGTTGTACGTGGCTGAGCGCGCAGTTCCCCGCGCCCCCTGGGCGCCTACGTGGCAGCCCCGCCATCGCCGTACGCGGCCTTCCGTCGTACGTGGTTGCTCGCGCAGTTCCCCGCGCCCCTGGGCGGGGCTGGCTGCCTGCCCCGATTGTGCTCGTGCCCCCCTGCCGGGTCAGGACGCCTGGGTTGTCGGGGTGTGGTTGATCTCTACCTCGGGGGTGTCGCCGAAGGTCAGGCGGCAGGTGTCTGCTCGGTACGTGGCCACCGAGACCGCCGCCGTTTCGCCCTGGCTGAAGTAGCGGGTGGTGACGACGAGGACGGGGGCGCCGGGGAGGCGGTCGAGTTCCTTGGCGTCGTCCGCGCGGGCCGAGCCGAGTTCGACCGCGCGGTCCTGGCCGTCGAGGCCGAAGCGCTGGAGCTCGCGCAGCACGGCACGCGCGCGTGCGGCGCCGGACGGGGCGTCTATGGCGGTGAGGTCCGGCACGGAGGCCGACGGGACGTAGAGCAGCTCGGCGGCGACCGGCTGGCCGTGCGAGACGCGCGTACGGCGCAGGACGTGCACGGTCTCGCCGGGGGCCGTGCCGAGCGTCTCGGCGACCGCGGCCGGCGGCACCGCGGGGGTGCAGTCGACGGCCTGCCACGCGTCCCCGCTGGCGCCGGGCCAGTCCTGGTCGGTGGAGGCGACGGCGACGCCCACGCGGGGCGGCGCGACGGTGGTGCCGACGCCACGGCGGCGCTGGAGGCGTCCTTCGAGTTCAAGCTGTTCGAGCGCCTGGCGGAGCGTGGCGCGGGCGACGCCGAAGCGGGCCGCGAGTTCCCGCTCGTTCGGCAGGATCTCCCCGACGGCGAACTCCGAGTCGAGCGCCTCGCTGAGCACGGTCTTGAGGTGCCAGTACTTCGGCTCCGGTGCCGCTTCCAACTGCGTGGTCCCCACCCTGTCCTCCGCAACAGCCGTGTCCCGGCGGCTTTTTAGCGCCCTTGTTTATTAAAGGTTCCTGCACTAACTCTGCGAGAGTAGGGCCGCCTCCGAACTTGGTCAAGACCAATCCTCGGTCGGTTACCGTCCGCATGGGGGCTCTGCCGCAGAGCGTTCATGGAGGGCCGCATGCCGTTCACGCGGTGTTCGCACGGCATGCGGGAGGCCCGCCGGTCGCTCTCACCAGGCGGGTCGCGTCATCGGAGTGCCTACAGAAGCGTCTGCAGCTTGTCCGGGTTGCGCACGATGTACACGTACTGGACCTTGCCGTCCACGATGCCCAGCTGGAAGGCCGCGTCGATCTTCCCCTCGTCGAGCGCGAGCAGCCCGAGCCGCCCGTTGATCTCGGTGAGGCGGAACTCGAACCCGCCGCCGCCCCGGCGCGCGGCGCCCGCCACGAACCGGCCCACCTTGTCGGCGGTCTCGATGACGCGCACCGGCGCCTTCGACTTGCCGCCGCTGTCGCCGACGAGGCGCACGTCGGGGGCGAGCAGCGCCATGAGCCCGTCGAGGTCGCCCTCGGTGGCGGCGGCGAGGAAGCGTTCGGTGAGGTCGCGCTGTTGCGCGGGGTCGACGTCGAAGCGGGGCCGCCGCTCCTCGACGTGCTTGCGCGCGCGTGCGGCGAGCTGGCGCACCGCGGCCTCGCCGCGCTCCAGGGTCGCCGCGATCTCCGCGAACGGCAGCCCGAACGCCTCCCGGAGCACGAACACGGCGCGCTCCAGCGGCGAGAGCGACTCCAGGACGACGAGGACGGCGAGCGACACGGTGTCGGCGAGCACGGCCTGCTCGGCGGTGTCGGGGACGGTCGGCCCGAAGTCGGTGACGAGCGGCTCGGGGAGCCAGGGGCCCACGTAGGACTCGCGGCGGGCCTGGACCTGGCGGAGCCGGTCGACGGCGAGGCGGGTGGTGATGCGGACGAGGTAGGCGCGTGGTTCGCGGACGGCGGCGCGGTCGGCCTGGGACCAGCGCAGCCACGCGTCCTGGACGACGTCCTCGGCGTCGGCGACGCGGCCCAGCATGCGGTAGGCCACGCCCATCAGGACGGGGCGGTGTTCCTGGAAGACGTCGATCGCGGTGTCGGTGGCGGCCACACCCCCATCCCAACCCGGCGGACCGCGCCCTGTCCAGGCGATACGCCCACGTGTGAGCGTTCTCCCTCCCGAACTGCCCCTGCCCACGCGTGAACCGGCCCTCGCGGCTCTTGAACTGGCTCCTACTGAGCGGTAATTGTTGTTGACAAGGTGTCTACGCGAGAGGGTCGGGACCGTCGGAACCGTCGGTCCAGGACGGGGACAGGGAGCGAGCGACATGGCGGCACAGGCGTCCTTCAGCATCGACGGGCCCGGCGGCCCGCGCACGGTGACCGTCGCGTACGAGCGTGTGGGCACCGGTGAACCGCTGCTCCTGCTGCACGGCATCGGCCACCACTGGCAGGCGTGGCGGCCCGTCCTCGACATCCTGGCCACCGAGCGGGACGTGATCGCCGTCGATCTGCCGGGGTTCGGCACCTCCCCCGGGCTGCCCGACGGGTTCACCTACGACCGGACGTCCGTGGCGCCGGTCCTGGGCGGGTTCTGCCGTGCGCTCGGCATCGACCGGCCCCACGTCGCGGGCAACTCGCTCGGCGGCCTGCTCGCCCTGGAGATGGGGCGCGAGAAGCTCGCCCGGTCCGTGACCGCGCTCTCCCCCGCCGGGTTCTGGACCGAGGCCGAGCGCCGCTACGCCTTCGCGACGCTGCTGACGATGCGCCAGGGCGCTCGGAGGCTGCCGGTGCCGCTGGTCGAGCGGTTGTCCCGGTCGGCGGCCGGGCGCGCGGCGCTCACCGGGACCATCTACGCGCGGCCCGGCCGCCGTTCACCGGAGGCCGTGGTCGCCGAGACGCTCGCGCTGCGCCACGCGACCGGGTTCCGCCAGACCCTCGACGCGGGCCGTGACGTGCTCTTCCGCGACGACATCCCGGAGATCCCGGTCACCGTCGCCTGGGGCACG
This sequence comes from Streptomyces sp. NPDC046939, assembly GCF_040644575.1. Taxonomy (NCBI): domain Bacteria; kingdom Bacillati; phylum Actinomycetota; class Actinomycetes; order Kitasatosporales; family Streptomycetaceae; genus Streptomyces; species Streptomyces sp. NPDC046939. The sequence goes on along the minus strand of NZ_JBEYWV010000002.1, from coordinate 92,481 downwards.
CGTGACCGCATTCTGTTGCGGCGGCAGGGCGTCCGCGCCAAGCGGGTCCTCCCCGGCGCCCGTCTGGTCAGGCTGCCCGGCTGCGGCCACGTCCCGATGAACGACGACCCGGCGCTCGTCGCCCGCGTCATCCTGGACACCAGCCGCTGACCGTCGGCCGAACGCCCCCGAGCCCAGGGCGACGCCCGCGCCCACGAGCGCGCTGCCGACGCCCTGGGCGGTCCCGTACGCGCCCGAACCGACCAGCGGCGCGGTGCAGGCGGCGGCGACCGGGATGAGCCCGGAGAAGAGCGTGGCGCGCTCCGCGCCGATCCGCTGCAGGCCCATGTACCAGCTGACGAAGCCGATCACGGTGACGATCACGGCCTGCCACATCAGGGCGGCGGCCTCCTGCCCGTCGGGCATGCGCAGCCAGGCCGCGCCGTAGAGGACCACGCCCACGAGGGCCGCCTCCACCGCGGCGATCCCGCAGACCACGCAGGCCAGGAGCCGGGGGCCGAGCGGGCGCAGCACGGGGACGGCGAGCAGGGCGAAGCCGACCTCGCCCGCGAGGGCGCACACCGAGAACGCGATGCCGACAGCGTCCGTCCGCCCCCACCCTTGCACCGTGAACGCCCCGGCCGCGACGAGCAGCGCCCCGTACAGGACGGTCCGCTGCGGCCGCCGTCCGGCCGCGAGCGGCACCATGACGGCGACGAGCACGGGCGCGCACCCGACGAAGACGCCGGGCACCGCCGGTTCCGCGGTCCGTTCCGCCGCCAGGATCGCGAGGTTGAAGCCGACCATGCCGACCGCCGCGAGGAGGGCGAGCCGTGCCCACTGGCGCGGCGCGAGCCGGCGCAGCGGGCCCGTGCCGCCCCGGCCGGTCAACGGTACGAGGAGCAGGCAGGCGAGCCCGTAGCGCAGGAACTGGCCGCCCGCGTACGGATAGTCGCCCAGGAGGCTGTTGGCGGTGAAGGAGCCGCCGACCAGGACGCAGGCGAACGCGGCGAGCAGGGAGCCCTTGAGGGACGAGGTGTTCATGGCGTCGACGCTAGGGGCGGCGGTGGTCCGGTGGGAGGTCCACTCGGGGGCCGGTGTAGGGGACCAATCGCGGCTTCCCGGTTAGGGTCCCTGCGTATGACGTCGCCGCCCGGTCCGCCCTCCGCCGCCTGGGAGTTGCTACTGCCCGCCGCTTCCGCGCCGCCACGCGCGCGTGGGCGTTCGTTGCGGGAGGCGCTGCGCGCGGCGGTGCGGTCGGGGCGGCTCGCGCCGGGGACGCGGTTGCCGTCGAGCCGGGAGCTGGCGAAGGACCTCGGGGTCTCGCGCGGCCTGGTCACCGAGGCGTACGAGCAACTGACCGCCGAGGGGTATCTGCGCAGCGGGCGCGGTGCGGGGACCTGGGTGGGCGAGGTGGTCAGGGCCGCCGCTCCCGCCGCCCGGGACCTGGCGCCGCGCCCCGCCGCCGACGTGCGGGCCGACTTCGTGGCGGGCAGCCCCGACCTGTCGCTGTTCCCGCGCTCTGCGTGGGCGGCGGCGCAGCGCGGCGTGCTCGCCGAGCTACCGCACCCGGACCTCGGCTACCCGGACCCGCGCGGCCTGCCCCGGCTCCGTACGGCCCTCGCCGAGCTGCTCGCCCGGCGGCGCGGGGTGGTGACGGACCCGGAGCGGATCATCGTCTGCTCCGGGGTGACGCAGGCGGTCACCCTGCTCGGGATCGTGCTCCACGCGCGCGGGCAGGGCGCCGTCGGCGTGGAGGGGCCCGGCAGTCCGCAGTACGAGGAGCTGTTCGCGACGGCCGGGCCGCGTGCGGTGCGGCTGCCCCTGGACGACGAGGGGCTCGCCCTGGGCCCCCTGCGGGAGTCCGGGGTGCGGGCGGTGGTCACGACGCCGTCGCACCACTTCCCGTCCGGCATCGCCTACTCGGCGGCGCGCCGCGCCCGGCTCCTCGACTGGGCGCGGGAGGTGGACGGTCTGATCGTCGAGGACGACTACGACGGGGACTTCCGCTACGACCGCGCTCCCGTCGGCGCGCTGCAAGGTCTCGACCCGGACCACGTCGCGTACACGGGTTCGGTCAGCAAGGCGCTGGTTCCCGGCCTCCGGCTGGGCTGGCTGGTGGTGCCCGGCGGGCTCGTCGAGGAGATCGTGGCGCGCAAGCGGTACATGGACCTCGGCAACCCCGCGCTGGACCAGGCCGTCCTCGCCCGCTTCATCGAGCGCGGCGACCACGACCGGCACCTGCGCCGCTGCCAGCGCGCGTACAAGGAGCGGCGGGACGCGCTGGTGGCTGCCCTGGCGGAGCACGTGCCCGGTACCGAGATCACCGGGATCGCCGCCGGTCTGCACGCCATCGCCACGCTGCCCGCGCGCTGCGGCTCCTCCGAGGACGCGCTCGTCGCCCGTCTCGCGGCGTCCGGCGTGGCGGTGCGCCCGCTGGGCCACTACGGCGGCGGCGCACCCGGCGACCGGGTCTCCCTCGTCCTCGGGTACGCGCATCTGACCCCGGCCCGCATCGCCGAGGGCGTACGCCTTCTGGCGCGCGCCGCCGACGGCCCTGAATAGTGAACGACCGGCCCGGCCCTCCGCCGGCGCCGTCGTCGCGACCGTCACTGGAGGCGCCATGTCACACCGTCCGCCCCGTCCCCTGCCCGGCCGCCGCGCGGTGCTGCGGGGCTCCCTCGCCGCGTCGGCGGGGCTCGCCCTGCCCTCGGCGGGCGGCGTGGCGGCCCCGGCGTTCGCCCTGTCGGGCCGCCCCCGGGCCGAGTGGGGCGTGCAGAGCGGGGACGTCGGCGCACACGCGGGGCTCGTGTGGGTGCGCTCCGACCGGCCCGCGCGGATGATCGTGGAGACATCGGCCACCGAGTCGTTCAAGCGGGTCACCAGATGGCGCGGCCCGCTCCTCGGCCCGGACACCGACTTCACCGGTACGACCAGGCTGCGCGGCCTGCCGCCCGGCGAGCAGATCCACTACCGGGTGCTGCTCGCCGACCCCGACGATCCGCGCCGTACGAGCGCCCCGGTGCCGGGGACGTTCCGCACCGCGCGCGTGGGGCGCGGGAACGGGGTCCGGTTCCTGTGGTCCGGGGACATCGCGGGCCAGGGCTGGGGCATCAACCCCGACCGGGGCGGCTTCCGCGTCTACGAGGACATGCGCGCCCTGGACCCGGACTTCTTCCTGTGCAGCGGCGACAACATCTACGCGGACGGGCCGATCCAGGCGAGCGTGACGCTGCCCGACGGGAGTGTCTGGCGCAATGTGACGACCGAGGAGAAGTCGAAGGTCGCCGAGACCCTTGCGGAGTTCCGGGGCGCCTTCCGCTACAACCTGCTCGACGACAACGTCCGCCGGTTCAACGCGCAGGTCCCCGTCATCACGCAGTGGGACGACCACGAGGTGCACAACAACTGGTACCCGGGCCAGATCCTGGCCGACGCCCGTTACACCGAGAAGCGCACGGACGTGCTCGCGGCCCGGTCGCTGCGCGCGTTCAGCGAGTACTTCCCGGTCTCGACGCTGCCGCCGGGCGACGCGGACGGCCGGGTGTACCGGGTGCTGCGCCAGGGGCCGCTGCTCGACGTATTCGTCCTGGACATGCGCACGTACCGCAACGCCAACTCGCCGAACCGGCAGCCCGACGACACCACCGGCATCCTCGGTGCCGCACAACTGGCGTGGCTCAAGCGCGAGCTGTCGCGTTCGCGCGCGGTGTGGAAGGTGATCGCCTCGGACATGCCGCTCGGCCTGGTCGTGGCCGACGGAGCCGTGAACTACGAGGCCGTCGCCCAGGGCGACCCGGGCGCGCCGCTCGGCCGGGAGCTGCAGATCGCCGAGCTCCTGCGCCACATCAAGCACCGGCGGATCACCGGCACCCTGTGGCTCACGACCGACGTGCACTACACCTCGGCGCAGCACTACGAGCCCGAGCGGGCCGCGTTCCAGGACTTCGCGCCGTTCTGGGAGTTCGTCTCGGGCCCGCTGGCGGCCGGTGGCTTCCCGGCGGCGAAGCTCGACGGGACGTTCGGTCCTCAACAGGTGTTCATCAAGGCGCCGACCCGCGCGAACACCTCACCGGCCGAGACGCCGCCGTACTTCGGCGAGGTCGACATCGACGGCGGCAGCGGGGAGTTGACCGTACGCCTGCGGCAGGAGGGCGGCGCTGTACTGTTCTCCCGGACGCTCCAGCCGGGCCGCGTGGGTCAGTGATCCGGGGCCGACTCCGTAAAACGGGCATAGTCGCTCTTTACCCATCGGTCACAGACCGTTCGCGGTGACGCAACACCGCTCCTCCACAGTGGACACATGAGGCGAGACATGTCTGATGTGACCCGAGTGACCGAGAACGACCTGCACGACCGCTCCCCCCGGAGGCGCGGCGCCCTGCTTGAGCGGGCCGCCCATTGGTGGTCACGCCGCCAGGGGCACGCGCCCCCGGCCGAGCCCGATCCCGCCGGCGCCTCCCCTAATCCGGCCCCGAACGCCCTGTGGCGCATGCGGACCACCGTCCGCGACGAGCCCGGCACCCTCGCCGCCCTGTGCACGTCCCTGGCCGAGCGCCGCGTCGACATCCTGAGCCTGCAGACGCACCCGCTCGCCGACGGCACGATGGACGAGTTCCTGCTGCGCGCCCCGCAGGAGCTGCCCGCCGCCGAGCTGACCCGGGCCGCCGAGGAGGCCGGTGGCACCGCCACCTGGATCGAGCGCGCCGACGCCCACGACCTGGTGGACGCCCCCACCCGCATCCTGGGCCTCGCCACCCGCACGGCCCTGGACGCCGCCGAACTGCCGCTCGCGCTGCGCCAGTTGCTCGGCCGGTGCACGATCAAGTCGCTGCCCGCCGCGTCCGCGGCCCGCGACGCGCACCCGGCCGAGGGCGGCTTCGAGGAGACGGTGATGCGGCTGCGGACGCCGGAGGGCGGGACCCTCACGGTGGAGCGGCCGTACCTGCCGTTCACGCCGACCGAGTTCGCGCGGGCCCGCGCCCTCGTCGATCTCGACGCGCGCCTCGGCCCGCGCGTGCCGGGCGGCAAGGACGTCCTCACCCTGCCGGAGGGCAACGACATCACCCTGAGCCGCGCCGACTCCACCGACCTGGCGGCGGCGAAGGCGATGCACGAGCGCTGCTCGCCGCGGACGCTGAGCAAGCGGTACCACGGCCCGGTCGGCGACGCGGACCGCTACCTCGACCACCTGCTCAGCCCCCGCTACGGCCGCACGCTCGCCGCGCGGACCGCCTCCGGGCGCGTCGTCGCCCTCGGCCACCTCCTGTGGGACGGCGACGAGACCGAGATCGCGCTGCTCGTCGAGGACGACTGGCAGCGCCGCGGCATCGGCGCCCAACTGCTTCGCCGACTCGTGGCACTGGCGCGCGAGGCGGACTGCCACAGCGTGTACGCGGTCACGCAGGCGTCCAACACCGGCATGGTGGCGGCGATGCGCGGGCTCGGTCTGCCCCTCGACTACCAGATCGAGGAGGGCACGCTGGTGATCACCGCGCGGCTCGCGGAGACAGTGACGGCGTCCCCGGTCCCGTACGAAGGGGCCGAACAGCGCTGAGCCTTCGGCCCGGTGACCCCGCGCCGAGGGCCTGGTCGAGATCGGCCCACAGGTCCTCGGCGTCCTCCAGGCCGACCGACAGGCGGAGCAGCTTGTCGTCGACGCCCGCGGCCCTGCGGTCGTCGGCGTCGACGACGCGGTGGCTGATCGAGGCCGGGTGCTGGATGAGCGAGTCGACGCTGCCGAGGCTCACCGCGGGCGTGATCAGGCCGACGCCCGCGATCACCGCGTGCGGGTCGCCCGCGACCTCGAAGGCGATCATCGCGCCGCCGATCCGCGGGTAGTGGACGCGGGTGACGCGCGGGTCGGCGGCGAGCCGCCGGGCCAGTTCGGCGGCGGTCGCGGAGGCCGCGCGGACCCGCACCGGCAGCGTCGCGAGGCCGCGAAGCAGCAGATATCCGGCGAGTGGGTGCAGGACCCCGCCGGTCGCGAACCGCACCTTGCGCAGCTCGCGCGCGAACAACTCGTCGCAGGCCACCACACCGCCGAGGACGTCCCCGTGGCCGCCCAGGTACTTGGTGGCGCTGTGCAGCACGAGCCGCGCACCGGACTCCAGGGGCCGTTGCAGCACGGGCGTCGCGAAGGTGTTGTCCACGAGCAGCGGTATCGAGCCGCAGGCGTGGACGAGGGCCCGTAGATCCACCTCGGCGAGGGTCGGGTTGGCCGGGGACTCCACCATCACCAGACCGGTGTCGGGCCGGATCGCGTCCGCGACGCCCGCCGGGTCGGTCCAGGTCACCTCCGAGCCCAGGGCACCCGCGGTGAGGAGATGGTCGCTGCACCCGTAGAGCGGGCGGATGGCCACGACGTGGCGCAGGCCCGCCGCGATCCGGGCGAGGAGGACGGCGGTCAGCGCCGCCATGCCGCTCGCGAACGCGACCGCGGTGTCGCTCCCCTCCAGGCGGGCGAGGGCCGTCTCGAAGCGGGCGACGGTCGGGTTGCCGAGGCGGCCGTAGACCGGCGGCCCGTCGTCGACGACGCCGTGCGCGGCGAACAGGTCGACGCGGGCGGCCTCCGCCCGGCTGTCGGCGGACGGGTACGTGGTGGACAGGTCGATGGGCGCGGCGTGCAGGCCGAGGGCGGCGAGGTCTTCGCGCCCCGCGTGCACGGCCTCGGTGGCGAGGGCCCGTGGGCGGAGGGTGTCGTCCATGGGGAGAGACTGAACAACGGGCGGGGTGCGCGGGCCAACTCCCGTGCTACGTTCGGCCGATGACCGATTCCGTCGTACTCGATCCGGTCGACCTGGAGATCCTGCGGCTCCTGCAGAACGATGCGCGTACCACCTACCGGGACCTCGCCGCGCAGGTCGGCGTCGCGCCCTCGACCTGCCTGGACCGGGTCGCGCGGCTGCGCCGCTCGGGCGTCATCCTCGGGCACGTGCTGCGCCTCGACCCGGCCAGACTGGGGCGCGGGCTCCAGGCGCTCCTCTCGGTGCAGGTGCGGCCGCACCGCAGGGAGCTGGTCGGCCCGTTCGTGGAGCGGATCCGGGCGCTGCCCGAGGCCCGTACGGTCTTCCACCTGACCGGGCCCGACGACTACCTCGTGCACGTCGCCGTGCGGGACATGGCGGACCTGCAACGGCTCGTCCTCGACGAGTTCACGGCGCGGCGCGAGGTCGCGCGCGTCGAGACCCGGCTCATCTTCCAGCAGTGGGAGTGCGGACCGCTGCTGCCGCCCGAGGGCGACGCCGCCCTCTGACCCGTAGAAGGATGGACGCATGCCAGCCACCCCGAACGACCAGCACACCCGCCCCCCGCTGCCCCGGCAGGTCGCCGACGCCTACGTCGACGCCTACGTGGTCCTCGACCCCGTCGAGGGCACGTACCTCGGTGACCGCGCGTCCCACAGCCGCCTGCCCGACCTCTCCCCCGCGGGCGGCGAGGCCGTGGCACGACTGGCGCGCGAGACCCTTGCCCGGCTCGACGAGGCGGAGCGTGTCCCCGGCGCCGACAGCGACGTGGAGCGGCGGTGCGCGCGGCTCCTGCGCGAGCGGCTGACCGCCGAGCTCGCCGTGCACGACGCGGAGGAGCCGCTGCGGGCCGTCAGCAACCTCGGCTCGCCCGTCCACGGTGTGCGCGAGGCCTTCACCGTCACGCCGGCCGAGACCGTGGAGGACTGGGCGGCGATCGCCGAGCGGCTGCGGGCGGTGCCCGCCGCGTTCGCCGGGTACCGCGAGACGCTCGGCCTCGGCCTGGAACGCAAGCTGCACGGCGCGCCGCGCCCCACCGCCACCTTCGTCGAACAGCTCACCGAGTGGGCGGGGACCGGGCGCGGCTGGTTCGAGGAGTTCGCCGCCGCCGGGCCCGAGGCGCTGCGCGACGAGCTGACCGGGGCGGCGCGCGCCGCCGACGCGGCCACGGTCGAGCTGCGCGACTGGATGCGGGACGTGTACGCGCCCGCGATCGAGGGCTCCCCCGACGTCGTCGGCCGCGAGCGGTACGCCCGCTGGTCGCGCTACTACAACGGCGCGGACCTCGACCTCGACGAGGCGTACGCGTACGGCTGGAGCGAGTTCCACCGCCTGCTCGGCGAGATGCGCGCCGAGGCGGAGAAGATCCTGCCCGGCGCGGCCACGCCGTGGGTCGCCCTCGCCCACCTCGACGAGCACGGACGCCACATCGAGGGCGTCGACGAGGTCCGCGCCTGGCTCCAGGGCGTCATGGACGAGGCCATCGAGGCGCTCGACGGCACCCACTTCGAACTCGCCGAGCGCGTCCGCAAGGTGGAGTCCTGCATCGCGCCGCCCGGCAGCGCCGCCGCGCCCTACTACACGGCGCCCTCGGTCGACTTCTCCCGGCCCGGCCGCACCTGGCTGCCCACCATGGGCGCGACCCGCTTCCCCGTCTACGACCTGCTCTCCACCTGGTACCACGAGGGCGTTCCCGGCCACCATCTGCAACTGGCGCAGTGGGCGCACGTCGCCGACGACCTCTCCCGCTACCAGGCCACGCTCGGCGGCGTCTCCGCCAACGCCGAGGGCTGGGCGCTGTACGCGGAGCGGCTCATGGACGAACTCGGCTTCCTCACCGACGCCGAGGCGCGGATCGGCTACCTCGACGCGCAGATGATGCGCGCGGTCCGCGTCATCATCGACATCGGCATGCACCTGGAGCTCCGCATCCCGGCGGACTCCCCGTTCCACCCCGGTGAACGCTGGACCCCCGCCCTGGCCCAGGAGTTCTTCGGCGCCCACAGCAGCCGCCCCGCCGACTTCGTGGAGAGCGAACTGACCCGCTACCTCTCCATCCCCGGCCAGGCCATCGGCTACAAGCTGGGCGAACGGGCGTGGCTGCGCGGCCGGGCCAACGCGCAGGCCCGGCACGGTGACGCGTTCGACGCGAAGGCGTGGCACATGGCGGCGCTCTCGCAGGGCTCGCTGGGCCTCGACGACCTGGTGGACGAGTTGTCCAAGCTGTAGAGCGGCCGTCGGGGCGGCGCGCGCCGGGCGGGAAAACCGGTGGCCCGTGCCGCCCCCGTCCCGTCATCCTCACCGCATGACTCCGCCACCCCGCACCCTCCTGCTCTCGCCGCGCACCACCGCGACCGGGCAGGCCCTTGCCGCCGCCGCCAGGGGGCGCGGGCTGCGCGTGGAGACGTACGCGACATGGCGGACGCCGGACGCATGGCGCTCCCTCCCGGGAGCGAGCCTGTACGCCGGTCCGCTCTTCGCGGACGCGGTCGGACGGGAAGTGGGGATCGGTCTCCTCGAGGCCGATCCCGGCTGGCTTGCGGCGCTGCCCCGCGCGCTCACCCGCCGCGACATCGCGCTGACGACGGTCGCCGACGCCAGGGCCCTGCGACGGCCCGCCTTCGTGAAGCCGCCGAACGACAAGAGCTTCCCGGCGCGCGTCTACCCGGACGGCAGCCGCCTGCCGGGCCCGGACGCCGTAGACGACACGACCCCCGTCCTCGTCAGCGACATCGTGGCGTTCGACGTGGAGTACCGCCTGTTCCTGCTCGACGGCGCGGTGCACACGGCAAGCCGGTACGCGCGACGGGGCGCCCTGGACGTGGCGCCGCTGCACGAGGACCCCCTGCGTGCCGAGGTCCTCGACTTCGCGGCGCGCCTGCCGTACGCGGAGCTGCCGAGCGCGATCGTCGTGGACGTGGGCCGGCTGGCCGGGAGCGACGGCGGCTGCTGGGCGGTCGTCGAGGCCAACGCGGCCTGGGCCAGCGGGCATTACGCCGCCGACGCCGACCGGGTCCTCGACGTGGTCCTGCGGGCGGCGCGGCCGGTCGGCTCCTTCGGGGACCGTGACGCACGCTTCCTGCGGGCGTCACCGCACCGCGTGTGACTCGGCCGGTCAGCAGCCGCAGTCGTCCGCGCCGACGGGGGCCGTCAGCGGGTCGGCGGCGACGCGGGCCGGGCCCTCCCACGTCTCGTACGGGAAGCCCTCGCGGGCCCAGTACTCGAATCCGCCGAGCATCTCCTTGACCTGGAAGCCCAGTTGGGCGAGGGCGAGGGCGGCGCGGGAGGCGCCGTTGCAGGCCGGGCCCCAGCAGTACGTCACCACGGGGACGGACTTGTCCAGGAGCTGTTCGGCCTGCTCGGCGACGAGCGCGCCCGGCAGGTGGGTCGCGCCCGGGACGTGGCCCTGGTCCCAGGACGCGGTGGAGCGCACGTCGACGAGGGTGAAGCCGGGGTCGCCGTCGGCCGCGAGCGCGGCGGCGACGTCGGACACGTCGGCGTGGAAGGCGAGGTGGGCGGTGAAGTAGGCAACTGCCGCGGCGGGCGAGGCGGGGGCGTCCCGCAGGACCGGGTGGGGCGCGGCCGGGGCCGGGGTGGTGGTCATGGGACCTTCCCTGTCTCTGTCTCTGTCTCTGTCCGGATGGGCTTGTTTCTGCTGGCCAGAAAAATGTATGGCGGCCACTTCCGGTTCTGAAGGGGCGATCCCCGGCGTCCTGTTTGATCTGCCGGGGATCGGGGTGCTATTTGTGCCGCATGACCGTCGATTCCACAGAAGAGCCCGCCTACCTGCCGGACGCCACCGACTGGCGCGTCCTGGAGGTCCTCCAGCGCGACGGCCGCGTCAGCTACGCCGAGTTGGCGCGCGCCGTGTCCATGTCGGCGAGCGCCGTCACCGAACGGGTGCGGCGCTTGGAGGAGGCCGGGGTCATCGCGGGGTACACGGCGGTCGTGGTGCCGGAGCGGCTGGGACTGCCGATCCTCGCGTACGTGCGGCTGCGCTACCCGAACGGCAACTACAAGCCGTTCCACGACCTGGTCGAGGTGACACCCGAGATCCTGGAGGCCCATCACGTCACCGGCGACGACTGCTTCGTGGTCAAGGTCGCGGCGCGCTCCATGCCGCACCTGGAGGAGGTCTCGGGCAAGCTCGGCACGCTGGGCTCGGTGACGACGAGCGTGGTGTACTCCTCGCCGCTTCCTCGCCGGGCCATCGGGAAGTGAGCCGGTCATGGGTGCGCCGCGGGCGGTCCCTGCGCCGTCTCCGCCGCGAGGGCCCGCCGTGCGAGGATGCGGGCGCGCTCCCAGGCGGGCTGCATCGCCAGGGCCTCGCGGGTCCACAGATCCGGGGCGCGGCCGTCGGCGGTCATCGCGGCGAGGTGTGCGTCGACCGCGCGCAGGAGCGGAAGCGTCTCCGGACGCAGCCGGCCCTCGGCCGACAGCCGTTCGGCGAACCGGTACATGTCGTCGTACCGCAGCGCGATCTCGTCCACGCCGACGCCGAACCGCTCCGTCCAGGCCCGCTGCTCCGGCGCATCGGCCGCGAGCAGATCGAGTGCGGCCAACAGACTCCCGCGCGCGCCCAGCGCGCCGCTAGTCGACACGTGCCCCGTGCTGCCGTACCACCGACCCCGAGCGTCCCTTCACGATCTCCAGTTGCGCGTGGACCCGGCGGCGCAGGTCGCCCACGTGGCTGACGATGCCCACGCTGCGGTCGCGTTCGCGCAGGGCGTCCAGGACGTCGAGGACCTCGTCGAGGGTCTGGTCGTCGAGGCTGCCGAAGCCCTCGTCGATGAAGAGGGTGTCGAGGCGGACGCCGCCCGCCTCGTCCGTGACGACGTCCGCGAGGCCGAGGGCGAGGGCGAGGGAGGCGAAGAACGTCTCGCCGCCCGAAAGTGTCGCCGTGTCGCGTTCGCGGCCCGTCCACGCGTCGACGACGTGGAGGCCGAGCCCGGAGCGGCCGCGCCCGGTGAGGGAGTCGGAGTGGACCAGGGTGTAGCGCCCGGACGACATGCGGCGCAGGCGGGCCGTCGCCGCCGCCGCGACCTGTTCGAGGCGGGCGGCGAGGACGTAGGACTCCAGGCGCATCTTGCGCTCGTTGTCGGCGGAGGTGCCGGCCGCGAGGGAGGCGAGCCGGGCGATGCGGTTGTAGGTGGCGCGCAGCGGGCCGAGGCGGCGGGCCTCGGTGGCGGCGCGCCGGGAGAGCCGGTCGAGTTCGTCGCAGCGGCGTGCGGCGGCGTCCCGCGCGGAACCGGCTGCCCGTACGCGCGCGTCGGCGGCCTCGGCGGCGGCGCGGGCGGCGGGCACGTCGGCGGCGGGTGCGCGGGAGGCCGTGACGGTCTCCTCCTCGGCGAGGATCGCGCGGACCGCCGCCTGCTCCGACTGCCAGGCGTCCAGGCGGCGTTGCAGTTCCCGGTGCTCCGCGTCGTCGACCAGCGCGGCGGCGGCGTCCTGCGGCGTGTCGAACCCGGCGCGGAACGCCGCGTCGGCGAGGCGCGCGTCCGCGTCCTTGAGGCGGGTCGCCGTGGACTCGACGGCGCGCGCGGCGTCGGCCGCCTCGGTGAGCAGGTGGGCGTGCCGCTCCAGTTGCGCCGCACGCTCCTCGACGGTCACGGCGCCGCCGCGCACCTCCTCCAACTCCTCTGCCAGTGCGGCCTGTTCACGCTCCAGCGATTCGCGCGTGGAGGCGCGGGCCGCGGTGCGCGTCGCGGCTTCCTGGCGGTCCGTGAGCCGCCGCCCGTGCTCGTTCTCGGCGCGGGCGAGCGTCTCGCGGGCGGCGTGCAGCCCGGACGCGGCGGTACGCGCCTCGGCGTGTCGCGCCTCAAGATCCCGGACGGCCGCGGCGAGTTCCTCCGCCGAGCCGTCCCCGGCCGCCGCCTTCGCAGCGGCCAGTTCTTCCCGTACAGAGCCCAGGGCGCGCTCCGTGTCGCCACGGCGGGCCTCGGCCGTCCGGTAGGCGGTGAGGGCGCGCTCCTCGGCGGCGCGGTCGACGTGCTGCTCGGACTTGCGCATCGGCGCGGGGTGTTCGGTCGCCCCGCACACGGTGCAGGGCGCGCCGTCGACAAGCCCCTCGGCGAGTTCGGCGGCCACGTCGCGCAGGCGCTGTTCCTTGAGGCCGAGCCAGTGCTCGTGCGCGGCGGCGGCCTCCTCGCGGGCCGCCAGCATGACGGCGGCGGCCTCCTCCGCGCGGGCGGCGAGCCGGTCGCGTTCGACGGCGGCGCGGGCCTGCCGGCGCGCGGGCTCCAGTTGCCCGGCGAGGTGCTCGGCACGGGTCGCCGCCTCCTGGGCGTCGTCGACCCGGCTCTGGAGCGCGGCCCGGCGTGTGTCCCAGGCGGCGAGCCACGCCTCGGCCTCGTGGAGGAGGTCGGTGTCGGCGCGCTCCTCACGGTCGAGTCCGGCCCGCTCCTGGGCGACCTCGGCGAGTCTGCGCTCGGCGCGCCGCGCGGAGGCGAGCCCGCCCAGCTCCAGGGCGACACGCCGGGCGGCGTCGGTGAGCGCGTCGGGCGGGGCCGCCGTGTCGAGGGCGCCCACGCTCTCCGGTTCCGCCCGCAGCGCGGCCCGTGCCCGCTCCTCCCGTACCAGCGCGGCCCGGTGCTCGCCCTCCGCCGCCTCGCGGAGGGACAGCGCCGGGGCGACCGCCTCCGCCTTCCGGGCCCGCTCCATCCGCCGCTCGACGGCCCGGTGTTCGTCCGCCCGGTCCGCGAGCGCGGCGGCCCGCGCCTCGGCCTCCGCGTGGCGGCGCTGGAGCCGCTCCGTCTCGGTGGCCTCCACCAGTGCGCGCTGCGCCGCCGCGCGCGCCGACTCGGCCGCGTGCAGGGCGAGATGCGTGTGCGTGTAGTGCTCACGGGCGGTGGAGCGGGCGGTCGCCGCCCAGGCGAGGACGGCGTCCGCGAGTCCGGGGTCGCCGGGCGCCGCGTCCACGGGCGGGAGTTCCACGATGCCGCCTGCGGCCTGCTGCATCCGGTGCGCGTCGGCGAGCAGTTCGGCGTCGCCCGCCTCGACCTGCCGCTGGGCCCCGCGCCGGTCGTCGGCGAGCCGCTGTTCGACGGCGGCGAACCGGTGCGTGTCGAAGAGCCGGCCGAGGAGCTTGCCGCGCGCCTCCGCGTCGGCGCGCAGGAACCGCGCGAAGTCGCCCTGCGGCAGGAGCACGACCTGGCAGAACTGGTCCTTGCTCATGCCGAGGAGCTGTGTGATCTCCTCGCCGATCTCCTGGTGGGAGCGGCTGAGGTCCTTCCACTCCCCCGTCACGGCGTCGTGCTCGCGCAGCCAGCTCTGCGCCTTCTCCGTCGTGAACCCGGTGCCGCGCTTCTTCGGCCGGGCGAACGGCGGCTGCCGGGTCAGCTCCAGACGGCGTCCGGCGACGGTCAGTTCGAGGGCGACCTCGGTGCGTACGCCGGGTTCGGCGTGGTCGCTGCGGAGATTCTGGCCCTGGCCGCTCCCGGTCTGGCGGGCGCCGGGCACGGACCCGTACAGGGCGTAGCAGACCGCGTCGAGGACGGAGGTCTTGCCCGCGCCGGTCGGGCCGTGCAGGAGGAACAGTCCGGCCGAGGACAGTGCGTCGAAGTCGATCTCCTGGGCGCCGCCGAAGGGCCCGAACGCGGTGACGCGCAGCGTGTGCAGTCTCACCGGGCGACCTCGCGCACCACGTCGTCCGTGCGTACGGCGTCGAACGCGGCGCGCAGCACCACGCGCTCCTCGTCGTCGGGCCCGGCGCCCCGGACATGCTGCACGAAGTCCTCCGCGATCTCGTGGTCGTCGCGCCCCTTGAGGCGCTCGGCGTAGGTGGCGTCGGGCCGCGTCCCGGTGCGGCGCGGGTCGAAGAGGAGGCTGAGCGTGTGCGGGAAGCGTTCGATGAGGCGGGCCATCGGGTCGTCGGGCCGGATCTCGTCGGTGAGCGTCGCCTCGACCCAGGACTCCTCGTGGGCGGTGAGGTCCGGGTCGGCGAGGAGATCGTCGAGGTCGCCGCGGATGCGGGCGAGCGGCCGGGGGACGGGGCAGTCGATGCGCTCGGCCGTGACGCCGCCCTCCTCGTCCAGGTCGACGAGCCACATGCTCTTACGGTGATCGGCCTCGGAGAAGGAGTACGGGAGCGGCGAGCCGGAGTAGCGGACACGCTGGGAGATGACCTGGCTGCCGTGGAGGTGGCCCAGCGCCACGTAGTCGACGCCGTCGAAGACCCCGGCCGGGACCGCCGCGACGCCGCCCACCGTGATGTCCCGCTCGCTGTCGCTGGGCGTCCCGCCGGTGACGAAGGCGTGCGCGAGGACGACGGAGCGGGTGCCGGGCGCGCGCCCTGCGAGGTCGTCGCGGACCCGCTCCATGGCGGCGCCGAGCACCTGCTCGTGCCCGGCCTTGTCGACCTTGAACTCGCCCTTCACCAGCGCCGGTTCGAGGTACGGCAGGCCGTAGAAGGCGACGTCGCCGTGGGCGTCGGCCAGGACGACCGGTTCGCCGCAGCGGCCCGGTTCCGTACGGAGGTGGATGCCGGCGCGGCCGATGAGCCCCGCGCCGACGCCGAGGCGGCGCGCCGAGTCGTGGTTCCCGGAGATCATCACCGTGGGCACGCCGAGGTCGGCGAGGCGGTGCAGCGCGTCGTCGTACAGCTCGACGGCGGCGAGCGGCGGGACCGCGCGGTCGTACACGTCGCCCGCCACGACCACCGCGTCGACCTCGCGCTCACGCGCGACGGTGACGAGGTGGCCGATGAACGCGGCCTGGGCGTCGAGCATGCTCACGCGGTGGAACGCGCGGCCCAGATGCCAGTCGGACGTGTGCAGCAGCCTCATGGCACACGAGGCTATCCGCTGGTTCTGACATCCCGTGCGGAACGTCCTGAACAGGAGTCCCGCACGTGATGTCGGTCACCGGATCGTCATGCGGCGCTCAGCGTGAAGCTCTGCGCCGCCGAGCCGTCGCAGGCCCGCTGTGTGAGCTGCGCGCTGTTCGTCGCCGCGCCCGGCGCCGTGAGGCACTTGCCGCTGTGCCGCGCGGTGAGGCGGTAGCGCCCGGCGGCTTCCCTCACCGGGAGCCACTGCTGGTTCTGCCCGCCTCCGTACGCCCACAACTGCAGCGGTGCGCCATCGGCGACGGAGACATCGGTCACGTCGATGACCTGCTGCGGAGCGGGTCGCACCCCGATCCGCCGGTAGCCGCCGTCCGTCGGGGCGAGCCGGAACTGCTGCGCCTGGGTGCCGTTGCAGGCGTACTGCTGGACGGCGGTCCCGTCGGCCGTGGCGGCGGCGCGGGCATCGACGCACGTACCGTTGCCGACATTCCTCAGGGAGTACCAGGACGTCCCGTCGATCGAGTCGTCCGGCGGGGTGGTGCCGCCGCCACCGCCGAGCCACTTCAGTCCGTCGAGCAGGAAGCGGTTCTGGGTGGCGCTGGCGAACGTCGACGACGTACGGGTGTTGGTGTCGTAGTTCATCGCGTTGTGGCCGAAGTTCGCGTAGAGCATCTTGTACTTCGTGTTGGTCCACAGGATCGGGTAGTAGCCGCTGTACCAGGACTGGTCCGGGTCGGTGCCCAGCGGGAAGCTGCTCGGGTCGACCGAGGCGAGGATCTTGATGTCCGGGTTCTGCCGCAGGTCGCGGGACCATGCGTACCACTCGCTGACCGACGAGGTGAACGTGGCGGGCAGGCCCGTGGTGGAGGGGTGCGTGCGGTCCTCGACCTTGAGGGTGGCGGAGGTCGGCCCCCAGGTGTTGGACCTGAAGTCGCCGCTGCCGAGGAACTGGTCGTGGTACCAGGACCAGCTCGCCGCGTCCGTGGTGAACGCGGAGACGTGGAAGCCCATCCAGGCGCCGCCGCCGCGCATGTACTGCTCGAACCCGGCGCGCTGGGCGGCGGTCTGCGGCAGGTCGTCGAGGAAGAGGACGACCTGGTAGGCGTTGACGCCGCCGTTGGCGAGGAGGTTCCAGTCCTTGCTGGCGGTGTAGGTGAAGCCGCCTGCGGCGCTCTGCTTCGGGAACCAGTCGTTGGCCTCCTTGTCGAAGTCGATGTGCGCCGCGTCCCAGGTGCCGCTGTAGAGGCCCAGCACCTTGAAGGGTGCGGCGGCCTGGGTGCCGCCCGGCTGCGCGGCGGCGGCCGGGGGCGCGGCGAGGCCGAGCAGGGCCGCGAGCACGACCAGCACCACCCTCACGTGCCGATACATCACCTTTTCATCCCCTTCCATCACATTCACGCTTTACGGGTAACTGGCCAGGTAGACGACGTTGTTGCACAGAGCTCTCCTGTGAACCTGTGAGGGTGCGGCGTGAGGGGGTGGTCAGCCGGTGTACTTGGCGAAGATGCCGGTGAACTGCCAGGTGCTCTGGCTCACGCCCGAGCAGGTGTCGTCGTTCGGGTAACCGGCCGGGCAGGGCCGGTCGCGGTTGGCCGACCAGAACGTCAGGCGCGCGAGGTGGTGCTGTTGCGCGTAGCCGAGGATGGTCTGGAAGTCGGCGGGGGTGACGGTCTCGCCGACGTCGGTGATCCCGTTCATGGACGAGATGCCCATGTCCCGGTAGGCCTGGTCGTCGCTGTAGCCGTACGCGTTCTTGAGGGCGTTCTTGAGACCTTCGGCGGCGCGCGTCGTCAAGGTGCCCATGTTCTGTCCGGCGCCGCCGAAGTCGAACGGCATGATCGTCCAACTGTCGACGGTGAGACCGGAGTTCGCGGCCCGGTTGATGAGGCTCGTGTCGGGCCCGGAGGTGTCGGTGCCGATGGTGACGATCACCTTGATGCCGGGGTTGTTCGCCTTGACCGTCTTCAGCGCGTCGACGGTCCGCTGCTGCACGGTCGGGTTGCTGTAGGCGTCGGCTTCGAGGTCGATGTCGATGGCCTTGAGCCCGTATGCGTCGATGACCTTCTGGTAGGCGCCCGCGAGCGCGGCGGCGCTGGAGCAGGAGCTCTCCAGCTTGTTGCCGCTGTAGCCGCCGAAGGAGGGGATGACGTCACCGCCATTGGCCCGCACCGTGTTGATCGTTTGCTGGTCGACGCCGCCGGTGAGCGGCCGGCCGCCGTCCCACTGCGGGTTGCAGGTGCCGTTGCTGAGCACAAAGGCGAGGGTGAACCACTTGACGCCGGTCGCGTTCATGATCGTGACCGGGTTCGGCGGGCTGCCCCAGCCGTTGTAGAGGTACGGGGCGACGGCCATCGGCGCGGCGGGGGCCGTGCCGCCACCGGTGGGCACCGTCCACTTCTGGTTGGCGGCGCCGGTACAGCTCCAGAGCTGGACGGGGGTGCCGTTCGCCGAGGTGTTGCCGGTGACGTCGGCGCACTTGCCGGACTGCCGGCCGACGAGGTCACGGGCGGCCGTGACGGTCCACTTCTGGTTGTCGGTGCCCGCGCAGTCCCACAACTGGAGCCGGGCTCCGTTCGCGGTCGCGTTGTCCTTGACGTCGAGGCACTTGCCGAGCGCGCGGACCGTGTCGTCGGTGCCGACGGTCCACTGCTGGGCGGCGGTGCCGTTGCAGTCGTGGAGCTGGACGGCGGTGCCGTTGGCGGAGTTGGCCCCGGCCACGTCGAGGCACTTCCCGGCGAGGCCGGTGATGGTGCCGGTGGCGGCGGAGGCGGGGGTCGCGGAGAGCGCGCCCACCGAGACGGTGAGGAGCGCGGCGGCGAGAGCGCCGTGTATCACGGTCGAGCGGGCACGGGGAGATCTGGACATGGGGGGTTCACAGCCCTTCACGGGAAGCCGTTGGGGGGAGCCCGCCGTTCACGTAGATGAACAGAGGGCGCATTCATGAAGCTGTGGCGAACCGGAACCTAAAGGTCTGCACCACAAGCGTCAAGAGATGAACCCGAGAAACCCCCAACGGCGTCCGGAAGTGCGGCAGTTCGTCAGGAGTTGAACGCACAAGAAACGCGCAAGGGACGCAGGCGCCCAGGGCACCCAACGTCCCAAGCGGGCGAGATGCGCCCTAGCCGTACGCCTCCCCGCCCAGCTCGAACCCGGCGGTGCCCGCGCTCACGTCGGCGAGCCACGCCCGGAACCGCTCCACGTCCCCCTCGGGCAGCCCAATCTCGATCGTGACCTTCTCCGCGTACCGGACGTCGCGCACCGCGCGGCCCGTGGCCCGCAGGTCGTTCTCCATCTTTCCGGCGCGGGCGTGATCCACCGTCACCGTGGCGAGGCGGAACCGGCGGCGCGTCACCGTGCCGAGCGCGTCGAGGGCCTCCCCCACCACCCCGCCGTACGCCCGGATGAGCCCGCCCGCGCCCAGCTTCACTCCGCCGAAGTACCGGGTGACGACCGCGACGACGTAGCGCATCTCACGGCGCGTCAGCATCTGGAGCATCGGCACGCCCGCCGTGCCGCCCGGCTCGCCGTCGTCGCTCGCCTTCTGCACGGAGGCGTCGGCGCCGATGACGTAGGCGTAGCAGTTGTGGTTGGCGGTGGGGTGCTCCTTGCGGACGCGGGCGACGAAGGCCTGGGCCTCCTCCTCCGTCGCGGCGGGCGCGAGCGCGCACAGGAACCGGGAGCGGCTGATCTCTGTCTCGTGCACGCCCTCACGGGCCACGGTGCGGTACTCGTCCTGCATCACCCCAGCGTATGCGCAGGTACGACCGCATTCGCCCCCGCCCGATGTGCGGGCGACGATGTGGTGGATACTCGCACGTCGCCGCCCCGGCGGCAGAGATCGCTCCCCGACACAGAAAGCACCGTCACATGACCACCGGCACCCAGACCGAGCGCCCGGCGCCGCACACCCCGCGCTGGCGCGCCTGGCTCCTGGAGGGGCTGACCGACCGGACGGCCCGCCACCAGGGCCCGCACGCACACGCGCCCGCGGAGCACGAGGGACACACGTGGTGGCGGGTCATGTGTCTGACAGGTGTGGACTACTTCTCCACACTCGGCTACCAGCCGGGCATCGCCGCCCTGGCGGCCGGTCTGCTGTCCCCGCTCGCGACGCTCGTCCTGATCGCCCTCACCCTCCTCGGCGCGCTGCCGGTCTACCGCAGGGTCGCCAAGGAGTCGCCGCACGGCGAGGGCTCCATCGCGATGCTGGAGCGGCTCCTGCCCTGGTGGGCGGGGAAGCTGTTCGTGCTGGTCCTGCTCGGTTTCGCCGCCACCGACTTCATGATCACCATCACGTTGTCGGGGGCGGACGCGGCGGCGCACGTGGTGGAGAACCCGTTCGCGCCCGCCGCGCTGCACGGCGCCAACACATGGATCACCCTCGTGCTCCTCGCGGCGCTCGGCGCGGTGTTCCTGAAGGGCTTTCAGGAGGCGATCCGGGTCGCGGTCGTCCTCGTGGCCGCCTATCTGACCCTGAACGTCGTCGTGCTCGCCACGGCCGCCGCACACGTCGCGACCGCGCCGGTGAAGATCGGCAACTGGTGGGACGCGATGACGGCCGAGCACTCCTCGCCGTTCGTGATGGTCGGCGTCGCGCTGCTCGTCTTCCCGAAGCTGGCGCTCGGCATGTCCGGCTTCGAGACGGGCGTGGCGGTGATGCCGCAGGTCAGGGGCGACGAATCGGACACGTTCGAGAAGCCGGCGGGCCGGATCCGCGACACCCGCAAGCTGCTCACCACGGCCGCGCTGATCATGAGCGGCTTCCTGCTCCTGTCGAGCCTCGCCACGACCATCCTCATCCCGCAGAAGGAGTTCGAGGCGGGCGGTTCGGCGAACGGGCGCGCGCTCGCCTACCTCGCTCACACGTATCTCGGTGAGGGTTTCGGCACGGTCTACGACGTGTCGACCATCTGCATCCTGTGGTTCGCGGGCGCCTCCGCGATGGCGGGCCTGCTCAACCTCGTCCCCCGCTACCTGCCGCGCTACGGCATGGCCCCGGAGTGGACGCGGGCCGTGCGCCCCCTGGTCCTCACCTTCATGGCGGCGGCGATCGCCATCACCCTGTGGTTCAACGCCAACGTCGACGACCAGTCCGGCGCCTACGCCACAGGCGTTCTCGTCCTGATGCTGTCCGCGTCGTTCGCCTCCACGGTCGCCGTGCACCGGCACGGCCACCGCCGGGCGACGGTCGGCTTCGGCACGATCACCGCCGTCTTCGCGTACACCCTGGTCACGAACGTCGTGGAACGCCCCGACGGCATCAAGATCGCCGCCATCTTCATCGTGGCGATCCTGCTCTCCTCCTTCGCCTCGCGCGTGCACCGCGCCTTCGAGCTGCGCGCGGGCGCGGTCGCCTACGACGACGCCGCCACCCGGATCGTCGACGAGGCGGCGGCGCACGGCCCGCTCCGGATCATCGCGAACGAGCCGCAGGAGCACAGCACCGCCGCGTACCGCGACAAGGAGCACGCCCAGCGCGAGGACACCCATATCCCCGAGGGCGCCCCGGTGCTCTTCCTGGAGGTGTTCGTGCAGGACTCCTCCGACTTCACCGAGGACCTGACCGTGCACGGCGACGAGAAGCACGGGGTGCGCCGTCTGCGTGTGCACGGCCCCGGCGTCCCCAACACGGTGGCGGCGGTCCTCATGGACCTGCGGGACCGTACGGGCGAGGTCCCGCACGCCTACTTCAACTGGACCGAGGGCCACCCCGTCAGCCACCTGCTGCGCTTCCTGGTCTTCGGCGACGGCGAGGTGGCACCGGTCACGCGCGAGGTGCTGCGCAGGGCGGAACCGGACCCGGCCCGCAGGCCGCGCGTGCACGTGGGCTGAGGCGCACCCGGGGGGGTTCAGTCGGTGCGTCAATGCCCGCGCACAGGAATCCCCGGCGAACCCGCCCGGTTGACGGACAGGACAGGGAGTTTCGCGTCACGGCGGTAGGGAGCCAGCATGTACGCCGATCAAGCCACCATCCGGAAGATCCTCACCGAGTCCGGCGACACGTGGGCGGTCGTCGGCCTCTCCTCCAACCAGGCGCGCGCCGCGTACGGGGTCGCCGCCGTCCTGCAGCGCTTCGGCAAGCGGATCGTCCCCGTCCACCCGAAGGCGGAGACGGTCCACGGCGAACAGGGCTACCCCTCGCTCGACGCCGTCCCCTTCCCGGTCGACGTGGTCGACGTCTTCGTCAACAGCGACCTCGCGGGCCCCGTCGCCGACGAGGCCGTCTCCATCGGCGCCAAGGCGGTCTGGTTCCAGCTCGGCGTGGTCGACGAGGAGGCGTACGACCGCACGCGGGCGGCGGGCCTGGACATGGTGATGGACCGCTGCCCGGCGATCGAGATCCCGCGCCTCGGCTGACCGGCAGCATCCTTGCGGGTAAAAGCAACCCCCTCTGTCGGGCGCGCTTGGTAGCGTGCCCGCAACAGCTTGGGGGGTGCTGACATCACGTCATGGGCAACGAGGGGGAGCCGCTCCGGCTGTACAAGAAGGCGCTCGGGTACGCGCAGCGGGATCCTGAGGTCTTCCTCAGTACCGCGCGAAGGGCGGCCGAGGCGATCCTCATGGACGTAGCCGTACGGCAGGCCATCGGCTCCAAACCGACCCTCGAAGCCCTGCTGACCGTGCTCGGGACCAGCGCCGTCGTGCCGCCGAAGGTCGTCCTCGCGGTCCGCACCATCCAGAACTACGGCAACTTCGGCAGCCACGCGCACGGAGCGGACGGAGGTGAGATCTCCGCGGAGGACATCCAGCCGTGCCTCCAAGCCCTGACCCAGTTGGCCTCCTGGTACGCGAAGGAGACCGCGTCGCAGGCCGATGACGCCAGCAGGAACTGGCTGGCCGCCACGCCTCGCAGCCGGTGCACGACCCGCCTCGCGGACTCCACGCTCATAGTGGTCAAGGCGGTCCTGCTCGGCAGCGGCTTCGACCTGCTCGTGGAGCGTCGCGGCCACCGCGTCTCCCATCTCCAGCTCCCCTGGTCGGACAGCCTGGTGACGAGCGTGGCCGAGCGCATCCTCGACGTGGCTGTCTACAACGAGCAGCGCGTCCTGCGGATGGCCGAGCATGACGAAGCGGTCCGCTCCCACGTCGTCACCGTGGGCCGCGTCGGCTACTCGATGGGCGGCCACCACTTCTACCTCCTCGCGGCCCGCGCCGGCCGCTGGGGCGGTGTCACGGCCGAGGAGTTCCTGGCGGACCCGTCCGGCGCGCAGATCGCCGTGCCCCGGCAGAGCGACATGTTCGGCAACATCCTGTCGGCCCTGTCCACGGACGAGGCCGGGCTGCGGGACCTGGGCGTGCAGATCGTCGACGTACCGCACCATCTCGGTCTGGAGCTGTTCCAGCTCAACCCGGACATCCTCGCCGTGGGCGGGCAGAACCTGCGGATGCACGCCCGCGACGACGACCGGTACTTCGAACTGCTCGACTCGACAGCTCTGCCGCCGGCCGCCCAACGCCAGTTGCGGGCGGCCGCGTCCAATGTCCTCATCGCCAACAAGTCCTGGCTGCGAGAGGTGGAGATGGACGCCGACGAACTCCACCACGACCTGATGCGGACCTTCCACGGCCTGGCGTCCGACACCGACCGCTTCGAGGCGCTCGTGCGTGACCTCGTCGCCCACGCCAGTTTCCCGATCGACAACACGCCGGAGAGCCGGGAACGGCTGGTGCGGCACGTGCTCTTCGAGAGCTACCGGCTGGGGGAACCGTGACGGCTCCGCGCGTGCTCGTCGTCGGCGCGACCAACTTCGACATCATCATCCGCTCCGAGCGGCTGCCCGCCGAGCACGAGAAGCTCCGCGGCGGTGACTACGCTGCGGCCCCCGGCGGTTCGGCCGCCAACACGGCCATGGGCCTCGTCCGCGAAGGCTGCATGGTCCGCCTTGTGTCCGCGGTCGGCGGCGACCTGCCGGGCAGGCTCTGCCTGGACGAGTTGAGGGCGGGCGGCGTCGACACCTCCCTCGTCCGTACGGACACCGCGAACCGCACCGGAATGGCGGTCGTCTTCTCCGACTCCGACGGCAAACGCATGATGACGTTCGCGGGGGCGGACCGGGCCCAGGCGTTCGACGCCGTCACCGCGGACGACTTGCGGGACACGGACCACGTCCACCTTGTCGGTGAAGTGAGCCCCTCGCTGGTGCGGCTCCTCGGCCTCGCCGAGGACGCCGGGTGCTCCGTATCCGTCGAGTGGAACGGGCGCGACATGACGCCCCTCGGGCCGGGCCCCGCACTCCACTTCATGAACGCGGACGAGGCAGCGCGCCTGCCCTGCGTCGCCGGGAGCGATCCACGGACGACGGCGCGCGCGCTCTCGGCGTCGCTCGGGCGCCACGTGGTGGTCACGATGGGCGCGCACGGCGCCGTGTGGGCGACGCCCGACGGGACACTCTTCCACGAGGACACACGCCCCCTGGAGCCTGTGGACCGGACCGGCGGCGGGGACGCGTTCGACGCCGGCGTCATCGCCGCATGGCTCAGCGGCGCGGCCCCCGTAGCCTGTCTGCGCAGAGGACTCGACGCCGCATCGCACGTGATCATGAAGATTGGAGCACATCCATGACCAGGTGGCTGGGCGTAGCCCTGCTCCCCCGCGCCGACCATCTCCGGGCCGCGATCGATATACAGCGCGCCCTGGGCGCCGACCACGGGCTGCAGCCGCCCCTCACGCCGGACGGCAACCTGCCCCATGTGACCGTGTTCCAGGGGCCGTTCACCGACACCCTCGATCCGGCGCGAGACCTGGGGCGCATCGGAGCAGCCCTCAGCCTGCCCGCCGAGATCCACCTCGGGTTTACCGGCATCCACTACCAGCCGACGGGCTGGGTGTTCCTCGGCCTCACGCGGCCGTCCGTCCTCGACAAGCTCCAGGAGGAGACGCTCGCCGTCCTCACGCCGCACCTCGACCAGGCGGCGTTCGACACCTCCAAGGACACGTCGCGCTACACCGAGGCCGAACGGTCCAGCTACGCCCGCTACGGCTACCGCTACACCGGTGAGGCCTACGCCCCGCACATCACGTTGGGGCGCACCGACGAGCAGGCCGCCCGGACCATCGTCGACACCGCGCCCACGCGCGCGGAGGTCGGCGCGGACTGGGTCTTCGACCGGCTGAGCTTCTACGTCATGGGGGAGAACGGCGCCCACGCCCGCATCCTTGCGAAAAGGCCGTTGGACGCTTCGTGAACCGGAACCACCCGCTGCTTCCTGTGGCCGAGGAAGCCGCGACGACCGCGGCGCGATGGCTCGACCGTAAGGGCCGTCGCCTCTCGGCGAGGCGGTACAAGGCGTCGGGCGAGGAAGTCACCGACGCCGATGTCGGCGTCCAGACGCTGGTGACGGAGTTTCTGCGGGCGCGGACCCCGGACATCCCGCTGGTCGGCGAGGAGTCGGTCCAGGAGGGCGAGGCGGGGACCGACGGACGGGTACCCTCCCGCTGCTGGCTCCTCGATCCGATCGACGGGACGATGAACTTCACCCGCGGCGCACCGTTCTACTCCGTCTCCCTCGCGCTGGTGGAGGACGGAACGCCCGTTCTGGGCGTCATCAACGCGCCAGCGTTGAAGCGTCATTGGACCACGAGCGGCCCCTGCGCGCAGGACGGAACGCCTTCTGACGTCGGACACCTGCCGAACGCCGTCGTCGGGGTCACCGGCACGAGTTCCGGCGACCCCGGAACCACCCACGCCTTCCTCGGCCGACTGCACACCGACGCCTACCGCGTCCGTATGCAGGGCGCCATGAGCATGGACCTGGTCGGCGTCGCCGAGGGGTGGCTGGACGCCTGCGTGTGCCTCGGCCCGCAACCGTGGGACGTGGCCGCGGGCATCGCCCTCGTGGCGAGCCGGGGCGGGACCGTCCTCGGAGCGGACGGGGATGCGTTCACCTGGAACTCCCCTCTTCTGGTGGCCGGACCGAGGGAGCTGGCGCGCGAACTGATCGACCATTGGACGGCCACGGATGCGACCACCTGAGGAGGGCGCGTGCGCCTGCGCCGCGGTTCGGCCTGTGTGATCTACGAGGTCCGGCTGGCGAGATCCCCGTCCTGGAGTCCCGGCCCCCTCCCCGTGCGACTGCCGCGGCGACCGGACGTCGCCGGCCGGGAGCTGCGCCTCACATACTTCGAGTCGCGGCTGCAAGAGGTGCTCTACGGGGTCGATGGCCGGCCGGTGCGCTGGCACCGTCCCTTCCCCACGCCGGTGCCGCTCGCCGGGGCCCGCGTCCTCGGCGTCGAGATCCTGCGCATGCCGCTCGTGCGCGACGGGCTCGGCCTCGCCGTCCTCCACGTCGACCTGACCGACCCGGACTCACTGGGGTCGAGCCCGGTCCCTGCCCTGGAGCGGCTCTGTCGCCTCGCCACCTCGGGCGCACCGAGCGAGACGGACGGCGACGCGTTGCAGGCCCTGCTCCCGGCGGGGACGCGACTCGAGCGGACGAGCACGCGTGCCCGGACCCTGGCGCACGTGACGTTCGAGGGGCGGCCCGAGCCGATCATGTCCGCCCCCTACGCCGAATGGACGGCCGTGGACCAGTGGCTGTGGCTCCTGGCCTCGGCCTGCTCCGAGGAGCGCTTCGCCCCCGATCCCGAGGACCCTGCCGTCGCCTCGGGCACAGTGATCTTCTCCGCGGACTGGCGGTCCCTCGTCCTGCGGGAGGGCGCCGCCTTCGTGGGCATGACCGCCGACCCCGGCGACGACGGCTTCCACGCGCTCGCCGAGGCCCACGTACACAGCATCTACCTCGACGCCCTCCTCGTCGGCGCCATGCAGTTGTACGCGCTCAACGAGGTCGCGAACGCGGTGGCGAACACCCCCGCCGCGAAGCTCGACGCCGACACCCTCGCCGCGCTCGAGCACCGGCTCATGAACGTCCGGCGACGCCTGTGGTCCAGCCACATCACCGTGCGCGGCAAGGGCAACGAAGTGCTCCGGCAGTTCCAGGAGCAGCACGCGCTGCAGGCCCTGCTCGACAACATCATCAGCGAACTCGCCGACGCGGCGCGCCTCGTGGAGGCCATGACCAATCGCAGCGTCAATGCGGCTCTAGGCCTGCTGACCATCCTGGGCCTGCCGATCGGCGTCGCCTTCTCCGCCGCAGCCGTCTGGGGAGATCCCGGCCCCCGCCTCTTCCTCGTATCGGCCCTGGGCGCCGTGGCCGGTGCGGTGGTGATGGTCGCCGCCTTCCGCCCGGCGCGGCAGATGCTGCGGGCGTTGTTGCGGCGCGGGCGCGGGTGAGGCTCAAAGGGTGTGCGGCGTGTCCTTCTCGTCGAACGAGGCGAAGTACGCCGCCGCCATGTCCTCCTCCCCGTGCCCCTGTTCGGCCGCGCGGGTCAGGCGGGCCTCGCTCGCTTCTGCCACGTCGAGGCGGACGCCGTGCCTGCGGCCCGCCTCGACGATGAGGCGGGCGTCCTTCGCGGCGGTGGCGACGGCGAACTGCGGCGGGGTGAGGCGGTCCTCCAGGACGAGGCCCGCCTTGAGGCGCAGGTAGGGGAGGTCGAGGCCGCCGCCCGCGATGGCGTCGAAGAAGTGCTGCGGGTCGACGCCGAGGCCCTTGGAGAGGGCGAGAACCTCGCCGGCCGCGTTGGTGGCGGCCAGGACCCAGCTGTTGGCCACGAGCTTGAGGCGGGTCGCGGAGCCCGCCGCGCCGTCCTCGCCGGTCCACACCGTGCGGGCGCCGACCGCGTCGAAGACGGGCGTCACCGCGTCCCGGTACGCGCTCGGGCCCGCCGCGAGGACGAGCAGGTCGCCGGATTCGGCGGGCTGGCGGGTGCCGAGGACCGGCGCGTCGAAGAAGACGAGGCCGTGGGCGGTGGCGAAGTCGGCCAGGTCGCTCAGTCCGTCCAGGCCCGCCGTGGTCGACTGCATCCACGCGGTGCCCGGGCGCAGCCCGTCGGCGGCCTGGCGCATGACCTCCAGGGCGGCGGGCCCGTCGTAGAGCATCGTCAGGACGACGTCGGCGCCCGCGACCGCCTCGGCCGGGGTGCCGGCGACGTGCACGCCGTCCGCCGTCAGGGGTTCGGCCTTGTCGCGGCTGCGGTTCCAGGCGCGGACGGTGTGCCCGGCGCGCGCGATGTTCCGCGCCATCCCCGCGCCCATGATCCCGGTGCCCAGGACGCTCACGGTCAGGTCGTCGCTCATCTCTTCGTCCACTCCCTCGTCGGCCGACGGTCCGTCAGGGCGAGCTTAGGCTCGACCACCGATCCGGTGCGGGCGACGACCCGTTCCTGGCGTGGCTGCCGCTGTGCGGGCGGGGGACGCCGGGCGCACCATCTGCGCACACCTCTACGCGGCGACCCCGAGCCCGTCGAGCACCACGGCGTTCGGCAGCTCGGCGAGCGCCTTGCCGGGGACGATCAGCTTGCCCCTGCGGGTGCCGCTGCCGATGAGGACGTACGGGAGGTCGGTGACGGCCGCGTCCACCAGGACCGGCCAGTCGGCGGGGAGCCCGATGGGGGTGATGCCGCCGTACTCCATGCCGGTCGCGCCGACGGCGGTGTCCATCGCGGCGAACGAGGCCTTGCGCGCCCCCAGTTGGCGGCGCACGACGCCGTTGACGTCGACCCGGGTGGTGGAGAGGACGACGCACGCGGCGAGCGTGGTTTCGCCGCCGCGCTTGCCCGCGACGACCACGCAGTTGGCCGAGGTGGTGAGCAGCTCGGGCCCGTAGTGCTCGACGAAGGTGGCGGTGTCGGCCCACTCGGGGTCGGTGTCGACGTGGACCAGCTCCCGCGCGGGCACCGTGCCGCGCCAGTGCCGTACGGCGTCGGCGACGGGCCGGGTGAGCAGGTCCAGGGCGTCGGGGGCGGGGCGGGCGTCGTCGAAGGTGCCGAGGGGTGCGCGCATGGCGGCACGCTAACAGCCGGGGCGGGGACGGGTTCCGCGCGTCTCACGCTGCGAACGACGGCCCCGCTTCCGGCGCCTCAGCGTTCGAACGGGACCGAGACCGCCATGATCATGCGGGCCGGTACGTCGCCGTCGTTGCGGTACTCGTGGTCCACGTTCGCCTCGAAAGTGACGCTCGACCCCTCGGGGACGGTGTGCGCGGCGCCGTCCACGACCAGGGTCAGCTCGCCCTCGGTGACGTGGAGGAGTTCGACGGTGCCGCGCGGGTGCGGGTCGGAGCGGCTGCCGTCGCCGGGCTGGAGGAGCCAGTCCCACATCTCCAGGGGGCCGGGCGCCTCGGTGCCCGCGAGGAGGCGGTGGTAGCTGCCCGCGTCCGTGGACCACAGCCGGACCGCCTGCTCGGCGGGGACGATACGGACCTTGGGGCCCTGCTCGTAGTCGAGCAGGGTGGTGATGCTGATGCCGAGCGCGTCGCCGATCTTGACGACGGTGCCGATGCTCGGGTTGGTGCGGGCCTGCTCGATCTGGATGAGCATGCCGCGGCTGACGCCGGCCCGGGTGGCGAGCACGTCCAGGGTGAAGCCGCGCTCGGTCCGCCAGTGTTTGACGTTGCGGGCGAGGGACTGGGTCAGGAGGTCGAGGTCCGACACATTCCGTCCAATATGATGGATGACAGAGTTCAATGCATTGAACTACGGTGTGGTGCACCAAAGTGTTCAGCAAACTGTACTGCGAGGTCGTCAGTGGAAGCACAGTCCGCGCTCTTCGCCCTGGCCACGAGCGTGCTGTGGGGTCTGGCCGATTTCGGCGGCGGGCTGCTCACGCGACGCACGCCGGCGCTGACGGTCGTGGTCGTCTCGCAGTCCATCGCGGTGGTGGTGCTCGGCGCGATCGTCGTCGCGACGGGCGGATGGAGCGAGGCCGGGCCGCAGCTCTGGTTCGCCGTCGGCGCGGGCCTGGTGGGTCCGGTCGCCATGCTCGCCTTCTACAAGGCGCTGGCGCTCGGGCCGATGGGCGTCGTCTCCCCGCTCGGCTCGGTCGGCGTCGCCGTACCGGTCGGCGTCGGCCTGATCCTCGGGGAGCGCCCCGGGCTGCTCCAGGTCGCGGGCATCCTCGTAGCCGTGGCGGGGATCGTCCTGGCGGGCGGACCGCAGTTGCGGGGCGCCCCGGTCCAGCGCCAGGCGGTGCTGCTCACGCTCGTGGCCGCGTTCGGCTTCGGCGCGGTGATGGCCCTGATCTCGGAGGCGTCCACCACGCTGACCGGCCTCTTCCTCGCCCTGTTCGTGCAGCGCGTGACGAACGTGGCGGCGGGCGGCGCGGCCCTCTACGTCTCCGCCAAGCGCGGGGCGCCGGTGCTCCCGGCCGCATCCGAGGGCGGCGCCCGCCTGATCCGGCGCTCGCTCCCCGCGCTGGCCTTCGTCGGCCTGGCCGACGTCGCCGCCAACGGCACGTACTCGCTGGCCGCGCAGTCGGGCCCGGTGACAGTGGCGGCGGTCCTGGCCTCCCTCTACCCGGTGATCACGGCCCTGGCGGCACGCGGCTTCCTGTCGGAGCGCTTGCGCGGGGCCCAGGCGGCGGGAGCGGGCCTGGCCCTGCTCGGAACGGTGCTGCTGGCGGCGGGGTGAGCGGGGCCGGCCCCGGGAGCGGCCCCGGTCACGGCGCCCCGGTCCGGTCGCGACGACGCCGGGCGCGTCCCGCCCGCCACCGAGCGAGCGGCTTGAACGCGGATCAGTTACGGAACCGGTGCCCGGGCGAGCAGCCCAGGCACAGGCCAGATGCGATAGCGGCGCTGGCGCGAGCGACTTGGGCGCGGGTCAGATGCGGCAACGGCGCCCGCGCCAGCAGGCCCGGGCCAAAAACGGAAACGACGCCCGCGCCAGCACCCCAGCCCCGGTCAAATGCACGACACCCGCGCCAGTAGCCCAGGGCCGGTCAAATGCGGTAGCGGCGCAGGGCCGGTATTGCCAGGGCCAGTGACAGCATCAGGACCACGACCAGGAGGCCGCCCCCGGTGACCGCCGTGCGGGGGCCGAAGGCTGAGCCCGAGGCGCCGTGGAGGACGTCGGCGAGGCGCGGGCCGCCTGCGACGACGACGGTGAAGACACCTTGCATCCGGCCGCGCATCTCGTCGGTGGCCGCGGAGAGCAGGATCGCGCCGCGGAAGACCATCGAGACCATGTCCGCGATCCCGGCCACGGCGAGGAAGACGACCGCGAGCCACAGGTTGCGGCTCAGCCCGAACCCGGCGATGGCCGCGCCCCACGCCACGACCGCGCCGATCACCATCCACCCGTGCCGCCGCGCCCGCGAGAACGTGCCGGAGAACAGGCCGCCGACCACCGCCCCGATCGGGATGGCGGCGAACAGCAGGCCCAGGGCGAGCCCTTCCCCGTACGGGGCGTACGTCTCGGCGGCGAGCTCGGGGAACAGGGCGCGCGGCATGCCGAAGACCATCGCGATGATGTCGGCCAGGAACGAGAGCAGCAGGACCTTGCGCGCGGAGATGTAGCGGAAGCCCTCGGCTATCTCGCGCACGCCCGCGCGGCGCTTCGCCGTCGCGTCCAGGGGCGGCAGCGCCGGGAGCCGGTAGACCGCCCACACGGTGACGCACAGCGCGAGCGCGTCGATCAGATACAGCTCGGGCAGGCCGATGACCGGGATGAGGACACCGGCCAGGAGCGGGCCGACGACCTGGCCGGTCTGCATGACGGTCGAGCCGAGCGCGTTGGCGGCGGCCAGTTGCCCCTCGGGCACGAGCCGGGCGATGGAGGCGTTGCGCGCGGGGGCGTTGAGGCCCCAGAACGCCTGTTGCAGCGCGAGCAGCACCATGAGCACGCCGACCGAGTCGAGCCCGATGAGGGCCTGGACCCAGAAGAGCACCGACGTGACGGCGATGCCGCAGTTGGTGATCAGCAGGAGCTTGCGCCGGTCCATGGTGTCGGCGACCGCGCCACCCCACAGGGCGAACACGATGAGCGGGAGGAGCCCCGCCATGCTCGCGGCGCCGACCCACGCGGACGAGCCGGTGATGTCGAAGATCTGCTTGGGCACGGCGACGGCGGTGAGCTGGCTGCCCACGGCCGTGACGATGGTCGACGACCACAGCCGGCGGTAGGCGGGGATGCGCAGGGGACGCGTGTCCATGGCGAAGCGGCGCCATCCGCGCCGCTCCACCCCGGCCTCCCGCTGTCCGCCGCCGGTGCCGGTACCGCTGTCGCTGTCGGTGCTGCTCTCGCTGGTGTCCACGGAGTTCCTGGTTGCTCGTTACATCTTTCGAATCCAGGGTTCACTATCGCACCACACGGTTACGGCTCCTCGAGGTCGGCCAGAGCCAGCAACTGCTCCGGCGTCACCCCGGACGGGATCGGGCGCGGCGCGGGGGTGCGCAGGGGCGGCTGCCAGCCCGTCTCCGCGTCCCAGCTCCGGACGATCCGCGCGGGCGCCCCGGCCACCACCGCGTGGTCCGGCACCTCGCCGCGCACCACGGCCCCGGCCGCGACGACCACGTTCCGGCCGATCCGGGCGCCCGGCAGGATCACCGCGCCGGTGCCGATCCAGCAGCCGGGCCCGATCTCCACCGGCTCCATGCGGGGCCACTGCCGCCCGATGGGCTCGTGCGGGTCGTCGTAGGAGTGATTGGTGGAGGTGATGTAGACGTACGGGCCCATGTACACGTCGCGGCCGATGGTGACCGTCGTGTCCGCGATGACGTGGCTGCCGCGTCCGACGACGACACCGTCACCGAGGGTCAGGATGGGGTCGGGCCCGAGGTCGAGGTCGGGCATGAGCCCGGCGGTCAGCGTGACCTGCTCGCCGATGATGCAGTGGGCCCCGAGCCGGATCCAGGGTTCCCCGAACACGGTCCCTTGCGGGAAGGCCAGCTTCGTCCCGTGCCCGATCGCGCCGAACCGGTGCCCGCCGGGGCGCTCCGCGGTGACCGCGCCCGCGCGCTGCGCCCAGCGCCAGCCCGCCTGGACGGCGCGGTGGGCGAGACCGCCCCTGGCGGACCGCCCACGCGGCGAGAACACGTTCCACTGCTTCGGCACGGCGCCACGTTACTCACCCGTACCGTCCGTCCCCACCTCGCCGAGCTGTGATCTTCACCCCACGGGTACGGTTCGCCCAGGCGCGACAGCACACGACGCACACGAGGAGCGGCAGGCGATGGGAAGCACGGGCCACGAGGCACTCGTCACCGGGATCGGCGGGAAGGAACCGGCGGTGGACGCGGAGGCGTTCACGGCGCCGACGTCCGTCGTCATCGGCGAGGTGACGCTGCGCGCGGGCGCGAGCGTCTGGTACGGGGCGGTGCTGCGCGCGGACGCAGGACCCATCGAGATCGGCGCCGACAGCAACATCCAGGACAACTGCACGGTCCATGTCGACCCGGGCTTCCCGGTGACGGTCGGCGAGCGCGTCTCCGTCGGGCACAACGCGGTCCTGCACGGCTGCACCGTCGAGGACGACTGCCTGGTCGGCATGGGCGCGACCGTCCTCAACGGCGCGGTGATCGGCAGGGGCTCCCTGGTCGCGGCGCAGGCGCTGGTCCCGCAGGGCATGGTCGTCCCGCCCGGTTCCCTGGTCGCGGGCGTCCCCGCCAAGGTCCGGCGGGAACTGACCGAGGAGGAGCGCGAGGGCCTCACCCTCAACGGCACGTTCTACGTGGAGCTGGCCAAGGCCCACCGGGCGGCCCACGCCTGACCCTGTCGAGCGGGTGTCACTCCCCGGCCGGGACCGCTTCCGGCTCGGCCGGGGGCTTCTCCGCGGCGACCTTGGCCGCGCGCCGCTTCATGAACAGCATCGAGCCGAGCCCGAACAGGACGGCCAGGCCGAGACCCACGTACGAGAACCGCTTCAGCCAGTCCTCGGCGACGATGCCCAGGTAGTAGATGACGGCGGTCGTGCCGCCGGCCCAGACGATGCCGCCGAGGACGTTGGCGATCAGGAAGCGCCAGTACGGCATGTGCAGGACGCCCGCGAGCGGACCGGCGAAGATGCGGAGCAGCGCGATGAAGCGGCCGACGAAGACGGCCCACATGCCCCACTTGTCGAAGGACCGCTCCGCCGTGGCGATGTGGGCGGGCCCGAAGTGCTTGGGGAACTTGCGGCCCAGCTTGGCGAGGAGCGGCCGGCCGCCCTTGCGCCCGATCGCGTACCCGATGGAGTCGCCGACGACGGCGCCGGCCGTGGCGCAGATGCCGAGGATGACGGGGTTGACCTCGCCGTGCTGCGAGGACAGCAGCGCGGCCGAGACGAGGACGATCTCGCCGGGCAGCGGAATGCCCAGGCTCTCGAGGCCGATGACCCCGGCCACCAGCGCGTAGATCGCGACCGCCGGAATCGTGTCGAGCCATTCCTGGACGTGCAACGCGGTCGCCTCCCGTACCCGAAAAACCGTGTGACCGGCGTGCGCTCCCCCGCGGGCCGCGCACGCCGGGCAGCCTACCTGTTCCCTATGACGCGTCGGAGTCCGGAAAGGTGCATCGGGCCGGCGGTGAGAAAGAGCGGCGAGAAAGAGCGCGGACGTGGCAGAGCCCCGCCGTCTGTTCGGCGGGGCTCTGCGGGCGGGTGGTGCGGGCAGCGAGGGCGCGGCCTACTTCTGCTCGTCGCCGAACTGGTCCCTCAGCCTGTCCTGACCCATGTCGACCTGCTTGCTGTACTTGCCCTGGGTCCTGTCGTCCACGTAGTCACCGGCCTTGTCGACGCCCTTGCCGGCCTGGTCCTCGTGGCCCTTCAACATCTGCTTGAGCTTGTCCATCACGGACATGGTCGGCCTCCTCGGTTCGAGCCGTTGCCTCCAGCATGGGGGCTCACCCGGATCGCCGCATCCGCAGAGCTAGCTGTTGGGGCGCAGGGTCCAGACGACGGTCATCTCGCCCGTGACGGCGCCGTCCTCCCGCTGGATCGCGACGGCCACCGGGAACTCGGGGCGCTCCCCCGCGTCGAGCTGCGCGACCACCTCGGCGGCCGGGCGGCCGAGGGTCGCCGTGGCGGTGACCCGGCCCATGGCCAGTTTCTTGTAGGCGATCTCGGCGCTGACGGCCAGCGGCACGGCCCGCGAGAGCTGGTCCCCGAAGGCGGCGAGGACGACGGCGCCGCTCGCGGACTCGGCGAGCGTGAACATCGCGCCGGCGTGCGGGCCGCCGACGTGGTTGTGGTACTCAGCCTGGTCGGGCAGGGCGACGACCGCCTTCTCCGGGGTGGTCTCCAGGAAGTCGAGGTTCAGGGTCCGGGCCATCGGCACGGTCGCGGCGAGCATCTCGCCGACGGACATCTGGTCTGCGCTCATGACCCGCATGTTACCGGTCGGTAGCAAGCTTGGCCATCCTCTCCGGTGGCGCGAAACCGTTGCACGTCCGGTACCGTGCGCGGACCTCACGCACCCCGGGACCCTCTATCGTTTACGGCCATGTGGCCAGGACAGCAGCCGCCCGGGGGCGAGCAGAACCCGCAGGACCCGAACCAGCCGAACCACCCCGGCAGCCCGCCGGCGCCCAACCCGTACCAGCAGCCCGGCTATCAGCAGCCGAACCCCTATCAGCAGCCGGGGTACCAGCAGCCGAACCCGTACCAGCAGCCGACGCAGCCGGGGTGGAACGCGCCGACGACGCCGATCGGTCCGCCGCAGGCGCCGCACCAGGGCGGCGGCCCGGGCAAGGGCGACAACCGGACGAAGATCGTCGCGATCGTCGCCGCGGCGGCCGTCGTGGTCGCGGCCGGGGTGACCGGCTTCCTGGTCCTCGGCGGGGACAAGGACGACGAGGCCAAGAACGGCAAGGACGGCGACAAGAAGAACCCCGCCGCCTCGCAGTCCGCGAGCCCGTCGCCGAGCGCGTCGGCCTCCGAGACGGGCGGCGGCAACCCGCGCGGCTCCGACGCCGCCGTGCAGCCGGTCGTCGCCGGGTGGCAGCCCGTGGTGAACGCCAAGCACAAGACGGTCTTCGACGTCCCGCCGGACTGGGAGGTCAGCCCCGGCGGCTCGGACCAGATCATCGGGTTCGAGTACGACTACAAGGACAAGAAGGGCAAGAAGCAGCACGGCATGACCACCGTGTCGGCCCCCGCCGAGTTCAAGTCCAAGTGGTGCTCCGACGACTCCGACAAGGACGGGCGCAAGGAGGACACCTCCCTCGCCGGTGCGGGCACGCGTGGTGAGGACGGTGCGAAGAGCGCCGCGCAGGCCGCCGAGAACCGGGTGCCGTGGTGGATCTACGGCGGATACACCGAGCCGGACCTGAAGTCGGTGAAGATGGGCAAGGCGCGGGACTTCACCAACGGCCAGGGCATCAAGGGCAGCCTCATCAAGGCGACCTCGGAGAACACGCCGCAGAAGGGCAAGTGCGCCAGCGACGGCAAGGCGGTCGTCTTCGCCTTCCAGAATGAGTCGGGCGACTTCGTCTCCTTCGACCTGTGGGGGGCCAAGGGCGTCAAGGACGAGCTGGACGACGCGACGATCGACAAGATCCTCGGCTCGGTCCGCTACTACAAGGATCCGACCGTCTCCTGACCCGACCGTCTCCTGGCCTGCCGCCCCCGGCCCTGTGAGCCCCCTGGCCGGGGAAACGGTTTGGCAGATGAGGTGTGCGGCGGCGATAGTCCCTCAGTGACCTCCGCCGCCGCCTCCCCGCCTTCTTCACCTTCCTCGCCTTCTTCGCCTTCCTCGCCCGAGCGTCCGCGCCGTCGCCGCCCCGCGTGGGCCGGGCGGAACTACACGCTCCTCGCCGTCGCCTCGTTCATCACGACGCTCGGCGCGCACGGAGCGCTGATCGCGTCCACGTTCGCGGTCCTGGAGGCAGGCGGCGACGGCGGCGACGTGGGTCTGGTGGCCGCCGCGCGCACCCTCTTCCTCGTGGTGTTCCTGCTGGTCGGCGGCGCGGTCGCGGACCGGTTCCCGCGCCACCACGTGATGGTCGCGGCCAACGCGCTCAACTTCCTGTCTCAAGGCGCCTTCGCGCTCCTCGTGCTCCACGGCGAGCCGCGGCTCTGGCAGATGCTGGCGCTCAGCGCGCTCGGCGGCACGGGGCAGGCGTTCTTCAACCCGGCGGCCGAGGGCATGCTCATGGCGTCGGTCTCCGGGGAGCAGGCGAGCCGCGCCTTCGCCCTGTTCCGCATGGGGATGTCCGGCGCGGCGGTGGGCGGCGCCGCGCTCGGCGGGGCGATGGTCGCGGCGATCGGGCCCGGCTGGGTGCTGGCCTTCGACGCGGCGGCGTTCGCGGTCGCGGGCGGTCTGCGGATGTTCCTGGACGTCGGCCACATCGCGCCGCGCGTCCCGGGCAGCGGGCTGCTCGCGGACATGCGGGACGGCTGGAAGGAGTTCACCGGGCGGCCCTGGCTGTGGACGATCGTCGCCCAGTTCTCGGTGGTCGTCGCGGTGGTGGGCGCGGCCGAGTCGGTGTTCGGGCCGCTGGTCGCGCGCGACGAGCTGGGCGGGGCCGGGCCCTGGGGCATCGCGCTCGGCGCGTTCGGCGTCGGCACGGTCCTCGGCGGGCTGCTGATGATGCGCTGGAAGCCGCGGCGGCTGCTGTTCGCCGCGACGCTGTCGGTGTTCTCGCTCGCCCTGCCCTCGGCCGCGCTGGCGATTCCCGTGCCGCTCGGTGTCCTGATCGCCGTGATGTTCGTCAGCGGCGTCACGATCGAGATCTTCGGCGTCTCCTGGATCACCGCCCTGCACCAGGAGATCCCCGAGGACAAGCTCTCGCGCGTCTCGGCCTACGACTGGTTCGGCTCGGTGGCGATGGTGCCGCTGGCCACGGCGCTCGCGGGCCCCGCCGAGTCGGCGTTCGGCCGCACGCCGTCGTTGTGGGGGTGCGCGGCGCTCGTCGTCCTCGCGACGTCGGCGGTGCTGTTCGTGCCGGACGTACGCAATCTGCGGCGCCGTGTCACGACGGATGTAGTGGCGTCCGGCGTCTCCGGGGACGACGCCGTGAAGGAGTCGGACCTCACCCCACGCTGAACGAGCCGCCCGGTGGCTCCGGTGACGGCACCGCGTCCGCGTCCGTCACGGGCCGCGCGTCGCCGATGAAGCGACGCAATCCGTCGCCGTGCTCGACGCGGGCGGGGAACGCGTCGCAGGCGGTGCGGCGGGCCAGCTCCGCCACGTCGAGCTCGCGGTGGGAGGCGACGAGCACGGCGTTGCCGAACCGGCGGCCGCGCAGCACACCGGGCTCCGCGATCAGCGCGAGGTGTGCGAACACGGCCCCGAAGGTGGCCAGCTGGGAGCGCAGGAAGGCGAACGGGGCCCCGTCCGCGAGGTTGGCCGCGTAGGTGCCGCCCGGCCGCAGCACACGGTCCGCCTCGCGTGCGTACGCCTCGGTCGTCAGATGCGCGGGCACCCGCGAGCCGCCGAACACATCGGCCACGAGGACGTCCGCCGACCGGTCCGGCGCGCCCGCCAGCCATGTCCGGGCGTCCGCGGAGTGCACGGAGATGTCCGCCCCCTCCGGCAACGGCAGGTGCTCGGCGACCAGGTCGAGCAGCGCCCGGTCCGCGTCGACGACGTGCTGCCGCGACCCCGGCCGCGTCGCGGCGACGTACCGGGCCAGGGTGCACGCGCCGCCGCCCAGGTGCAGCACGTCGAGGGCGCGCCCCTCGGGCGTCGCGCGGTCGAGGACGTGGCCGAGCCGTCGGGCGTACTCGAACTCCAGGTGGGCCGGTTCGTCGAGGTCGACGTAGGACTGCGGCGCCCCGTCCACGGTGAGCAGCCACGCGCGCCGCCGGTCCACGTCGGGCATCAGCTTGGCGGTGCCGTGGTCGACGGGGCGGGTGACGGGTATGGGCTCGTCCGGTTCGGGGCCCGGCGCGGGGTTGTCCTCGTTCACGGGCCCATTGTGCCGGGCCCGTCCGGAACTCCGGCCCCTCGGTCCGGCCGGGGCCAGGGTTTGAAGAGACTCTCAGTCGGCGGCCCACACGCGTCGTACCGCCTCCGCGTGTGCCGCCGCCTGGCGGAGGCCCGCGCGGGCGGCCGGGGCGCGGCGCTTCGGGTCCAGGCTGTTCACGCCGAAGGCGCGGCGCGCCGCGCGGTCCGGGGTGACCAGGGCGACCCGCGCGCCCGCCGCCGCGAGCCGGGCGGCCTGGGCCCGGGCCGGGCGCAGGACGCCCCCGCCGGCGCCGATCGGGGCGAGGACGACGACCCGCGCGTGCTCCTCGGCGAGGTGGGCGTTGGCCGGGGAGCGCATCCCGCCGTCGATCCAGCGGGCGCCCCCGATGGTCACCGGGGGCCACACGCCGGGGACGGCGCAGCTCGCGGCGACGGCGTCCACCAGCCCCACGCCGTCCTTCCCGTCGAAGACGCGGAACTGCCCCGTCCGCGCCTGCACCGCCGTGATCAGCAGGCGCCGCGCCGGCCAGTCGTGCGCGACGAGCCGCCCGGCGATCACGGCACGGCGCGCCGCCTCGTCGGGGGTGCGTGCGGTCAGGGCGAGGCGGCCGAGCCTGCGCCCGTACGCCTCGGCGGTGCGGGAGGTGAGCGCGGCGTGGGCGAAGCGCAGCAGGAGGCCGGCGCCGAGCGCGCCGGGCGTCTCCTCGGAGTGGGGCGCGAGTTGACGTGCGTAGAGCGCTGCCGGGTCGAGCTTGCCGGAGGTGAGCTGCGCGCCGACGATCGCCCCCGCCGATGTGCCGATCACGGTGTCGGCGTCGCTCAGGTCGACGCCCGCCTCCGCGAGCCCGTGCAGCATGCCGCAGAGCCAGCCCACGCCCGCGACGCCACCACTGCCGAGTACGAGTGCCCTGCCCGCCACCGTGACCTCCCTCGCGCGCCGGTGCGTCGCGCCCAGTGTGGCGTACGGGTGGTGCGGCCGGGACCCGGCCGCACCACCCTCTTCACCCGACGCTCGTCACCGTCCCCGCGCCGACGGTCCTGCCGCCCTCGCGGATCGCGAAGCCGAGCCCGGGCTCAAGGGGCACGTCACGGCCGAGCGCGACCGTCATGGTGAGGGTGTCACCGGGGCGGGCGACCGCCGCGTCACCGAGGTCGATGTCCCCGACGACGTCGGCCGTGCGCAGGTAGAACTGCGGCCGGTAGCCGGTGGTGACCGGCGTGGTGCGGCCGCCCTCCGCCGCCGAGAGGACGTACACCCGCGCGGTGAAGCGCCGGGCGGGCCGGACGCTGCCGGGCTCGGCGACGACGTGGCCGCGCCGCACCGCGTCGCGGGCGACCCCGCGCAGCAGCAGCGCCACGTTGTCCCCGGCCTGCGCCTCGTCCATCGGCTTGCCGAAGGTTTCCAGGCCGGTGACGACGGTCTCCGTGTCCTTGCCGGGCTCGGCGCCGTACAGACGGACGCGGTCGCCGAGGCGGACGCGTCCGCGCTCCACGGCGCCGGTGACGACGGTGCCGCGCCCGCTGATCGTCAGCACGTTCTCGACCGGCAGCAGGAACGGCGCGTCCACGTACCGCTCCGGCATGGGCACATACGTGTCCACCGCGTCGAGCAGCGCCTCGATCGACGCCGTCCACCGCGGGTCGCCCTCCAGCGCCTTGAGTCCGGAGACCCGGACGACGGGCACGGAGTCGCCGCCGTAGCCGTGCGCGGTGAGCAGCTCGCGCACCTCCAGCTCGACGAGGTCGGTCAGCTCGGGGTCGCCCGCGTCGGCCTTGTTGAGGGCCACGACGATGTGGTCGACGCCCACCTGCCGCGCGAGCAGTACGTGTTCGGCGGTCTGCGGCATGATCCCGTCGAGCGCGGAGACGACGAGGATCGCCCCGTCGAGCTGGGCCGCGCCCGTGACCATGTTCTTGATGTAGTCGGCGTGGCCCGGCATGTCCACGTGGGCGTAGTGCCGGGTGTCGGTCTCGTACTCGACGTGCGCGATGTTGATGGTGATGCCGCGCTGCGCCTCCTCCGGCGCCTTGTCGATCCGGTCGAAGGGCACGAAGGTGCTCGCGCCGCGGGCGGCGAGGACCTTGGTGATGGCGGCGGTCAGGGTGGTCTTGCCGTGGTCGACGTGGCCCATGGTGCCGATGTTCAGGTGCGGCTTGGTGCGCACGTATGCCGTCTTGGGCATGGCTGGGGTGGTTCCTTCCGGAACGTCCGGTTCACGGCGCGTCGGGTGTGCGCTGCGTGCTCGGATGAGTGAGGGCCTCACGCGCGTGCGGGAGGCGGGGACCCCTGAACCGGGCCGACCCTCCCCCTGCGGGGTCCGCCGGAATGTCCGGAGAGGGTCAGCTTCGCGCGCCGTCGACGGCCGCTGCGAGGAAGACGGCAGCCTGAGCAGCGTCCACGACTGCGGACGGAGCTGCGAGGAAGGCGTGCCGGAACATGTGCAGATCATCGCCGACCCGGCGCCCCGCGTCGAATGGTTTTAGCCGACGCCCCTCAGCGCTTCCCGCACCGACAGCGGCGCGAGCACGTCCCGGTGCGCGGCGACGAAGGACCGTACGGCGTCGGGGTCCGTCTTCGCGTACTCGCGCAGGCTCCAGCCGATCGCCTTGCGGAGGAAGAAATCGGGGTGCCCGGCCTGGCGCAGGCAGTACGCGAACAGCCGCTCGGTGTCCGTTGCTTCCTTGTAACGGAGTTGATGCAGGAGCGCGGTCCTGGCGACCCAGAGGTTGTCGTCCTCGATCCAGGCGTCCATGTCGGCGGTGAGCGCCGGGTCGGCGGCGACGAGGCCGCCGACCACGTGCGCGGCGAGCAGGTCGACCGTGTCCCACCACGGCACGGTCTCCACCAACTGCCGGGCGACGGGCAGGAACCCGGACGACAGACGGCGCACGTGCCGGCGCAGCAGGTCGACGGCG
Source organism: Streptomyces sp. NPDC046939 (assembly GCF_040644575.1). NCBI lineage: Bacteria > Bacillati > Actinomycetota > Actinomycetes > Kitasatosporales > Streptomycetaceae > Streptomyces > Streptomyces sp. NPDC046939. The sequence goes on along the minus strand of NZ_JBEYWV010000002.1, from coordinate 51,399 downwards.
AAGTACGCGTACTCGCGTGCGGGCAGCGCCCAGCAGCGGAGCGCCACGGCGGTGAGATCCGTCTCGTCCGGACGCTCCGTTCCCGCGAGCACCGCCTTGCTCAACTCCCGCCGCCGGGGCGAGGGAAGGCCCAGAAACGGAGCGACGTCCTTCATGTACGCGCGCATGGGCGCGGCCCGTTCCGGGTCGGCCGCACCGCCGTAGACCTCGACGAGCCTGGTCAGCACGGTGTCGGCGTAGACGCTCGGCGGCGGCGCGACGACGGGCACGGGGCTCCTCCTCCCGGACTCCCGCGCTCCGGAACGGGCCGGAACCGTGGGAAGAACCGCGGCAAAAGTGAGATACAACCTACGGCGATCTTATGTGCGGGTCGGTTAGTCTCCCCGGATGTTCGAAACCGTCGCCGCCCGCCCGGCCGGCCTCGCCGCACGTTGCACCCGCGTCCTGCTCTCGCCGTGGGCGAGACTCTCGCTCCTGGTGGCGCTGCTCGCCGCGGGCGCGTCGTGCGTGCTGCTGTTCGAGCCGCAGCGGTATCTGTCGGGCGGCTGGCAGGCCGAGGTCGGCGGTGCCGCGGCGGTGGTGCTGTTCGCCGTGGCGTACGGGGTGTGCACCGTCGCGTTCATGCCGCGCCCCCTGCTGAACCTGGCGGCGGGCGCGCTGTTCGGCTCCGAGCTGGGACTGCTCGGGGCGATCGCCGGGACCGTGCTGGGCGCGGGGCTCGCCTTCGGGCTCGGCCGGATGCTCGGCCAGGACGCCTTGCGGCCGCTGTTGCGCGGGCGCTGGCTGAAGGCGGCGGACGGCCAGTTGAGCAGGCACGGGTTCCGCTCGATGCTGGCGGCCCGGCTCTTCCCCGGCATCCCGTTCTGGGCGGCCAACTACTGCGCGTCCATCTCCCGGATGAGCTGGCCCGCGTTCCTCCTGGCCACCGCGCTCGGCTCGATCCCGAACACGGCGGCCTACGTGGTCGCGGGCGCCCGCGCCTCGACGCCCACCTCGCCCGCGTTCCTGATCGCGATGGGGTTCATCACCGTCACGGCGGTGGCGGGCGCGCTGGTGGCGTGGCTGAAGCGGCACAAGCTGCGGGCCGGAGTCTGAGGCCACGTCAGGCGGCTGGTAGCGCCTGGGCGCGACAACCGGTCCGGCGGGGTCACCGGGGCGGGGAGACCTGATCCACCGGGCTCGCCTCCCTGCGCACCACCGGACGCAACCCCGGCGCCAGCGCGAGCGTCACCGCCAAGGAGAGCGCCGCCAGGATCGTCATCGCCATGGCCGGAGACGTGGCCTCGGCCATAGCGCCCGCGAGGAGCGCCGCCACGCCCTGGGACGACAACATGCCCGCCGTGTGCAGGCCCAGGGCGTGGCCGCTCAGCTCGTCCGGAGTGAGGGACACGAGGCGTTCCTGAAGCAGCAGACTCGCCGCGAAGCCGACGGAGGCGAGCGCCACCGCGAACGCGGCGACCGGGAGCGCGAGCCGCGTCGCGAAGAGCAGGTAGGGCGCGGCGAGGAGCAGCCGCAGGGGCGCCCCGAGCCGGGCCCGCCGGCCTGGCGGCAGGAAGCGGCCCGCGAGGACGTCGCCGGTGAGCATGCCGACGGCGGCGCTCGCCAGCAGCACGCCCGCGTGCCCGGGGTCGTACGGGATGAACAGGGCCTCGCAGCCGACGACCAGGCCGTTCGGGACCCAGAGGGCGAGGTAGACGTAGCGGCGCGGGCGGGAGGACCAGAGCAGGGCGTTGCCGCGCATCGTCTCCGCGATGGACGGGCGGCCCTCCGCGCGTGCGGGGCGCCGGGTCAGGCCGAAACGGGCGACGGCCGCCGACAGGCCGTACAGGGCTGCGGAGATCAGGAGCGTGCCGCGCGGTGAGACGGCCTGGACCAGGAGGCCGCCGAGGGCGTACCCGAGGATCTGGCAGAGGCCCGTGCTCATGTTGAGGACCGAGCGGCCGATGAGGTAGCCGTCGCGGTCGAGGATCTCGGTGAGCATGCCGTAGCGGACGCCGCCGCCCAGCGCGGCGGGGACGCCCTGAGCGAGGACGAGGGCGAGCGCCAGGCCCGTGGGCATGCCGGGCGCGGCCTGCGCCGCCGTCGCGAGACCCAGGAACAGGGGCAGCCCGGCGAGGGCGGCGCGCGGCGGCAGCCGGTCCGAGGCCGACAGCAAGGTGAACGCGCCCACGACCTGGGCGAGCGCGGGCCCGAACATGGCGAGCGCGGACAGCAGCGCGGAGCCGGTCGAGGCGTAGACGAGCGAGCCGAGCGCCAGCCCGGCGACGGTCCGCGCGGCCACCTGGGTCGCACAGGCGAGGAAGAAGGCCGGATATGCGGGAACGCGGAACAGCCCGCGATAGGTGCGCATGGGTGGAGGCTGCGGGGTGCCGGGGTGGGGTCGTTAATGTTTCGCGGTGGGGCGAAAGGTGCGAGGGCGCGATGGGGATCTGGCAGGTCGATGCCGACACGCTCGCCGGGAGTCGGTTCGTCGTGTCGCAGCTCGCCGAGGTGACGGCCAGTCTGAAGAAGTTGGCCGAGCCCAGGGCGGCGCATCCGGGTGAGCGGGCGTGGCTGGACACGTATCTGCCCGCCTACCGGGCGCGGCTGGCCGCGGATCCGGTGACGGCGGCGCTCGTGGGCGCGGCGTTCGGGGCGTCCTGGATCGCCGACTTCGTCACGCCCACCCCGCGCGGAGGGCCGGGCCTCGATCTGGCCGACGGGCTCGCGCGGATCCGGGCCACGCCCCCGGAGGCGGTGCGGGCCGACCTGGTCGTGGCCTCGGGACGCCCGTTGCCCGCCACCCTGACCCGCGCCGACGACCTCGCGGAGCGCATGGCCGCGCTCCTGGAGTGGACGTGGCGGGAGACCGTGCGGCCCGACTGGGACCGGCGGCGCCGTATCGTCGAGGCCGATGTGGTGGCGCGGACGCGGGAGTTGGCGGTGGGGGGCTGGGCGGCGGCGTTCGGGGGGATGCGGCCCGCTATGCGCTGGCTCGGTGAGGGGCGGTTGCGGATCAACGCGCACGACCACCCGCCGAGGGACATCTCGGGTGCCGCCCTGCTGTTCGTCCCCGTCACCCCGCACCAGGGCTGGGTCTCCTGGCCGGAGTCCGCGGACCGGTACGCGGTGGTCCACCCGTGTGCGGGCGCCCTCGCCGACGCGGGCCGGACGGCGCCGCCCGCGGGCCTCGCCACGCTGCTCGGCACGGCCCGCGCGCAGGTCCTCGTGCTCCTCGACCGGCCCCTGACCACGACGCAGCTCGTGGCGCTGACCGGTCAGGGGCTGGGCTCGGTGGGGCGTCATCTGAAGGTGCTGCTCGACGCGCGCCTCGTACGACGGCGGCGTGCGGGCCGTTCGGTCCTGTACTACCGGGCCCCGGCCGGGGACGCCCTCCTCGCGGCACAGGAGGCGGGCGCGCAGGACGCGGAGGGCGGGAGATGACCGACCCCGTGGGGGTCCCGTCATTTTCGGGCGCTACGCTGCCCCCGCGCACACCCGCGCCGAAGGGCGCGGAGGTGCGCACAGCCCTGTCCGGACCGCGTTCGCGGCCGGTTCCGCCCGCACCCTGGATCGCCTCTTCCCCATGTCTTGGTTCGAATCGTTCATTCTCGGCCTCGTCCAGGGACTGACGGAGTTCCTCCCGATCTCGTCGAGCGCCCACCTCCGTCTGACCGCCGCGTTCGCGGGCTGGAGCGACCCGGGCGCCGCCTTCACGGCGATCACCCAGCTCGGCACGGAGACGGCCGTCGTCATCTTCTTCCGCAAGGACATCGCCCGGATCATCTCCGCCTGGTTCCGGTCGCTGACCGACAAGACGATGCGCGGTGACCACGACGCCCAGATGGGCTGGCTGGTGATCGTCGGCTCGATCCCGATCGGCGTGCTCGGTGTGACGCTGAAGGACCAGATCGAGGGCCCGTTCCGCGACCTGCGGCTGACCGCGACGACGCTCATCGTGATGGGCATCGTCCTCGGCGTCGCCGACCGGCTCGCGGCGCGCGACGAGACGGGCGGCAAGCACCGCGCCATCCGCAGCCGCAAGGAGCTGAAGGACCTCTCCGTCAAGGACGGCCTGATCTACGGCGTCTGCCAGGCGATGGCGCTGATCCCGGGCGTCTCCCGCTCGGGCGCGACGATCAGCGGCGGCCTCTTCCTGGGGTACACCCGGGAGTCGGCGGCCCGGTACTCGTTCCTCCTGGCCATCCCCGCGGTGCTCGCCTCGGGCGTCTTCGAGCTGAAGGACGCGACCGAGGGCGGCCACGTCTCGTGGGGCCCGACGATCTTCGCGACGCTCATCGCCTTCGGCGTGGGCTACGCGGTCATCTCCTGGCTGATGAAGTTCATCTCGACGAAGAGCTTCATGCCGTTCGTCTACTACCGGATCGCGCTCGGCATCGCCTTGTTCGTGCTGGTCAGCGCGGGTGTGCTGTCGCCGCACGCGGCGGAGTCGGCGGGCTGAGCCGGCCTGCCGGGCGGCTTCTTCACCACGCCACGGGGCCGTGCGCGTCGAAGTAGCCGCCCGTCGGCCCGTCCGGTCCCACCTGCGCCATCCGCACGATGATCTCGGCGCCCTCCTCCACGGTCTGGACTCCGGTGTTGCCGTTGAGGTCGGTCTTGGTGAAGCCCGGCTCGACCGAGTTGATCCGCAGCCGCGGGAACGCCTTCGCGTACTGCACCGTCAGCATGTTCACGGCCGTCTTCGAGGTCGGGTAGGCGATGCCCGGATAGCCGTACGCGGGGGCGGCGGGGTCGGTGACCAGGGCCATCGAGCCGAGGCCGCTGCTGACGTTCACGATGACGGGGGCGGGCGCGGTGGAGCGGAGCAGGAGCGGCAGGAAGGCGTGGGTGACGCGCAGGGTGCCGTAGAGGTTGGTCTCGATCAGGGGGCGCAGGGTGTCGACGGTCTCGTCGGCGGGGGCGACGATGCCGTTGCCCGCGGTGCGGCCCTCGATGCCCGCGTTGTTGACGAGGACGTCGAGGCCGCCGTCGGCCTCGATCGTGCGGGCCGCCGCGGCGACGGAGGCGTCGTCCGTGACGTCGATGACGACGTGGCGCGCCCCGAGCTCCTCGGCGGCGCGGCGGCCCCGGTCCGCGTCGCGGCTGCCGATGTAGACGGTGTGGCCCGCGGCGAGGAGGCGGCGGGCGGTCTCGTGGCCGAGACCCTTGTTGGCCCCGGTGATCAGTGTCGTGGTCATGGGTCCAGGCTCGCCCCCGACGGCGGGGCGGGCCAGCCGTCCCGTCTTCCTGGGACTGCCGGTACCAGGAAGACGGGGGCGGGCCGGTGCACAGTGGAGGCATGGCGAGTACGCGGGTCGGGTCCGGCGGTCCTACGGTGTCCATCGCGGCGTTCGGTGACGCGGTGCGGGGGTGGCGGGACCGGGTCGCGCCCGAGTCCGTGGGGCTGACGCCGGCCGGGCAGCGGCGCGCGGCCGGGCTGCGGCGCGAGGAGCTGGCCCTGCTGGCCGGGGTCTCGGCCGACTACGTCACGCGGCTCGAACAGGGCCGGGCCAGTCACCCGTCCGACCAGGTCGTGGAGGCGCTCGCGCGCGCCCTGCGGCTGTCGGCGGAGGAGCGGGCGCATCTGTTCCGGCTGGCCGGTCTGGTGCCGCCGGGCCCCGAGCGGGTGCCCGCCACGCTGACGCCGGGTGTGCACCGGCTGCTGCGGCGGCTCGGTGGTACGCCGGTCGCGGTGTTCGACGCGGCGTGGACGCTGCTTCTGGCCAACCCGGTGTACACGGAGCTGATGGGTGAGCGTCCTGAATGGCGCGGTCATGGGCGCAACGGTGTCTGGTGGACGTTCCTCGGTCCGCCCGGCCGCGTACGGCAGAGCGCGCGGGAGCGGCGGGCACTGGAGGCTGCGCTGGTCGGGGACCTGCGCGTGACGGCCGGGCGGTATCCGTCGGACCCGCGCCTGCACGAGCTGGTCCGCGAACTGCGGTCGGGCAGCGCCCGGTTCGCGGAGCTGTGGGACTCCGGGGCCGTGGGGCGCCACGAGTCGGCGCGCAAGACGGTCGATCACCCGGAGGTGGGGCCGTTGACGCTGGACTGCGACATCCTCACGGTCGCGGGCGACGAGATCCGCCTCATGGTCTACACGGCCGAACCCGGCACTTCGGACGCGGACCGCCTCGCCGGGCTGGCGGCGCGGCCCGTCCCAACTACGGCGTAAAATCGATCACTTGACGCATGCGAACGCTCGCTCAGGGTTCACAATCGGTCGTCTGGCACGTAACCTTGGCACATGCCGCCTGTCCCGTCTTGTCCCGTGCGGTCTGCCGACGAGGTGAACGAGCAGATCCGCGGCCTGTGGCTGCGCACCGGCGGCCGCCTCTCCGCGGAACAGCGCGCGGAGTACGAACTGCTGGTGCGGGAGTGGGCCGCGGCGGTCCACGCGGAGATCGACACCTCCGACTGACCGCGGTCGCGCCCCTGCGGATACGGCCGACCCGGCGCCTACCCGGCCGCGCGCCAAGCACTCGGCCCACCCGGCGACTGCACTCGCATCGTCCGACGACCGTCCCGAATCGACGGGACACGGGTTCCGGCCGCCCACGCCCGTTCGCGCGGAGCGTCTAGCGGCCGCCCGCCACTCTCAGGATCGTGCCCGTCGTGTACGACGCGTCCGTCGACAGCAGCCACGCGATGGACGCCGCCACCTCCTCGGCGGTGCCGGGGCGGCGGAGCGGGATGTTCGGGGCCGCCTGGGCCGCGCGGTCGGGGGCGCCGCTCGTGGCGTGGATCTCGGTGTCGATGACGCCCGGGGCGACCGCGTTGACGCGTACGCCGGCCGGGCCGAGCTCCTTGGCGAGGCCGAGGGTGAGGGTGTCGACGGCGGCCTTGGACGCGGCGTAGTGGACGTACTCGCCGGGGCTGCCGAGGGTGGCCGCGCCGGAGGAGACGTTGACGATGGCGCCCTGGCCTGCGGCGCTCATGTCCCGGGCGGCGCGACGGCAGCAGAGCAGGACGCCGAGGACGTTGACGTCGACGACGCGGCGCAGGTCCTCGGTGCTCACCTCCGCCAGGGGGCCGATCGGGGAGGTGACCCCGGCGTTGTTGACGAGGCCGGTGAGCGGCCCGAGCCGCTCCACCGCCTCGTCGAACATCCGCTCGACGTCCGCCTCCCGCGAGGTGTCGGCGCGGAGGACGGCACAGCGGGCGCCGGTCGCGGTCACGGCCTCGGCGACCCGCTCCGCCGCGCCCTCGTCATGGACGTAGGAGAGCGACACGTCGTGACCGTCGCGGGCGAGGCGCAGGGCGGTCGCGGCGCCGATGCCGCGGCTGCCGCCGGTGACCAGCGTGTGCGGGCGGGAGCGAACGGAGCTGGTCAACGGGGCCTCCAGAAACGGATGATCATGTCGCGCGTGGTGCACCGTACCAGCGCCATTTCCCGACGCGTGCACGCCCCGGAAGGTCCCCGCGCCCGGTCAGCCAGAGCAGCGCCGGCCAGGGTCCGGCGTCCTCGGGCGTGTCCGGGAAGAGGCGGTGCAGCGCGCGGGCGCAGAGGTTGGCGGGCGGCGCCGGGAAGGGGACGCCGAGGCCCCGCGCCAGGTCGTGGGCGTGCAGCAGCGTCTCGACCACGCCCATCGCGGCGAACCCCTCGGGGTCGCTGACGCCGAAGACGTGGTGCGCGCGGGCGCTCGCCGGGGTGGCCCGCGCGACGGCGGCGAGCAGCCCGCCGCAGTCCTGGAGCACCTGGAGCAGCCCGGCGGGGCCCGCCGCCCGGTCGGCGGTGATGGTGTTGGCGGGCCCCTCGGGGCGCCGCCGCGTCCAGCCGAACGCCTCGCGGTCGTCGGTCGAGGGGCGCAGGGAGCCGATCTTCGCCGCGTACCAGAACAGATCGTCGGCGAGGTGTTCGCCGGTCTCCCAGCACGTCCACTCCAAGGACCCGGCCGGAACGTCCCAGTCGGCGTCGAGCGCGGGACGCAGTGCGGCCACGGCGAGGCCGACGGCGAGCGCCACGTCGTCGGCGGTGACGGGCCCGGGGTCCTGGGCGGCCGTCGGGGTGTGCGGTTCGGCTGGCATGCGGGGACCGTAACAGCGATCCGCCCGGCCGTCCGAAGGGATTTCCGCCGCGCTCGCGCACGCCCCTTGGCTGCGCGCACCCACGGCTCGACACTTGCCCGATGACGCAGCGTGTGGAACTGGCGACCGTCCTGGACCGGCTCGCCGTCGACGATCTGGTGACCCGTTACGCGGTGGCCGTGGACGACGGCGACTGGGCGGCGTACCGCGCCCTGTTCGCGCCGGACGGCCGCGCCGACTACCGGGCGGCGGGCGGTGTGGAGGGCAGCGCGGAGGAGATCGCGCGCTGGCTGACGGCCACGATGGAACTCTTCCCGATGCGCCAGCACCTGATCGTGAACCGGCTCGTACATTTCGACTCCGTCGACCGGGAGATCGGCGACGCCGCGCACGTCCGCGCCGACTACGTCAACCCGATGCGCTTCCCCGGCGAGGGCACGGCACCGGACTTCGTCTGCGGCGGCCGGTACGCCTTCGCCCTGGTCCGCACGGCGCCGGGGTGGAGGGTGCGGCGGGTGACCGTCGACGAGAAGTGGCGGCGCGCCCCCGCGCGGGCCACGGCCGGGGCGTGACGCGCCCGCGACGCGCGCGCCCTTCTCCTTGATCACCTGCCTCCCGCACACTGAACGCATGCCGCGGCCGCCGTCGGGTACGCCGGGTGCCGACACCGGTCCCGCACGAGCCGGTGGCGGACGGACCGGTCCCGTACGAGCTGGGAGGCACCTGTATGCGGCAAGGGCGAGGGCCATGGGCGCGGCGGCTCGGATCATCGCCCTGGTGGCGGGGGGTCGCGGCGGTCCTCGCGGGCGCGCTGCCCGCCCTCGCGTTCCCGGCGCCGTCGCTGTGGTGGCTGGCCTACGTGGCCCTGGTGCCGTGGATGTTGCTGGCGCGTGCGGCGGGCTCGCCGCGGCGCGCGGCGCTCGACGGCTGGCTCGGCGGTCTCGGGTTCATGCTGGCGGTGCACCACTGGCTGATCCCGAGCCTCAACGTGTTCACGGTCGTCATCGCCGCGCTGCTCGGCGCGTTGTGGGCGCCCTGGGGGTGGCTGCTGCGCAGGCTGCTCCAGGGCGTGCCGACGGCGGGTCAGGCGGCGGCCGCCCTGGTGGCCGTGCCGTCGGGCTGGCTGATGGTGGAGCTCGTGCGGTCCTGGCAGGGGCTCGGCGGCCCGTGGGGGCTGCTCGGTTCGAGCCAGTGGCAAGTGGTGCCCACGCTGCGGCTGGCGTCGGTGGGCGGCGTGTGGCTGGTGAGCCTGCTCGTGGTGGCCGTGAACACCGGGGTCGTGCTGCTCGTGGTCGCGCGCGGGGCCCGTACGCCCGCGGTGGCGGGGCTCCTCGCGGCCGCCGCCGTCACGGGCGCGGCCTGGGCGTGGGCGCCGCGTCCGCAGACCGACGGGGAGGTCCGCGTGGCCGTGGTGCAGCCGGGCGTCATCGAGGGCCCCGTCCGCAGGTTCGACCGCGAGGAGGCGCTGACCCGGCAACTGGCCGGACAGGACGTCGACTTGGTGGTGTGGGGCGAGAGCAGCGTCGGCTTCGACCTGGCCGGGCACCCGGCCCTGGCGCGCCGGCTCGCGGCCCTGTCCCGGGCGGTCGGCGCGGACATCCTCGTGAACGTGGACGCGCGCCGCCCGGCCACCGGCGCGGGCGGCGCCGCGAGCCAGGGCATCTACAAGAGTTCGGTGCTGATAGGCCCCGACGGGCCGACCGGCGACCGTTACGACAAGATGCGGCTCGTCCCGTTCGGCGAGTACATCCCCGCGCGCTCCCTGCTCGGCTGGGCGACCTCGGTCGGCAAGGCCGCGGGCGAGGACCGCAGGCGCGGCACCCGCCAGGTCGTCATGGACGTCCGCCACGGCGACCGGGAGCTGTGGGTCGGGCCGCTGGTCTGCTTCGAGTCGGCGTTCCCCGACATGACGCGGCAGCTCACCCGCGACGGGGCGCGGCTGCTGCTCGCCCAGTCCTCGACCTCCACCTTCCAGCACAGCTGGGCGCCCCCGCAGCACGCCTCGCTCGCGGCGGTACGGGCCGCGGAGACCGGCCGCCCCATGGTGCACGCGACGCTCACCGGGGTCTCCGCGGTGTACGGCCCGGACGGCCGGCGCGCGGGCCCGTGGCTGCCGACCTCGGCGAGCGCGGCCCGCGTGTACACGGCCCCGACGGCGCACGGCGACACGCTGTACGTCCGCTTCGGCGACTGGCCGGTCCACGCGGCGGTGGCGGTGCTCGCGGTCCTGGCCGCGGCCGAGGCGCTCCGCCTGCTCAGGCGCCCCGCTGTACCTCACGGACAATCCGCTCGCACAGTTCGTGCGTGGCGAGCGCGTCGCGCGCGCTGAGCACCTCACCGGCCCGTACGGCGTCGAGGAAGGCGAGCACGACCTGCTCGATGCCGCGCTGGCGCGCGACCGGCACCCAGTCGCCGCGACGGCGCACGGTCGGCTGGCCCTTGTGGTCGATGACGTCGGCGAGGTTCACCACCTGCCGCTTGGTGTCCTGCCCCGAGATCTCCAGGATCTCCTCCGTCGAACCGCTGAGCCGGTTCATGACGCCGAGCGCGGTGAACCCCTCGCCCGCGAGCTGGAGCACGACGTGGTGCAGCAGACCGTCCTGGGTCCGGGCGCGCACGGTGACGTCGTCGACCGTGCCGGGCACGAGGAAGCGCAGGGTGTCGACGACGTGGACGAAGTCGTCGAGGATCATCGTGCGCGGCTCCTCGGGCAGCCCGACCCGGTTCTTCTGCAGCAGGATCAGCTCGCGCGGGTGCTCGACGCACTGCGCGTACCCGGGCGCGTGGCGCCGGTTGAAGCCGACGGCGAGGCTGACCCCGCGCTCCTCGGCGAGGCCCACGAGGCGCTCGGAGTCCGCGAGGTCGTAGGCGAGCGGCTTGTCGACGTACGTGGGGACGCCCGCCTCCAGGAGCCGCGTCACGATCTCGGGGTGCACGGCGGTCGGGGCGTGCACGAAGGCCGCGTCGAGCCCCTGCGCGAGCAACGCGTCCAGGTCGGCATGGCGCCGCTCCTGAGGGATGTGGTGCTGCTCGCCCACGCGCGCGAGGGTCGCGGGAGTGCGGGTCTGTAGATGCAGTTCCACCCCGGCCTGCGCGGTCAGCACCGGCAGGTACGCCTTCTGCGCGATGTCCCCGAGTCCGATGCAGCCGACCTTCACGTCCCTGTTCCCCTTCGTCGCCCTGAACCGCCCTGAACCGCCGCCCTCCGGCGCGGTCCCGGCAGCATACGGGGCGCCTCCGCGCTCACACCCGCGCGCCCGCCTCCCCGTACGCCCGCCGCTGCGGAGGCCGCCAGTCCGCTATGCCGTCCATGCCACGCAGCGTCGCCGCGGGCCCGAGAAGTCCGGCCGCGCGCATCGCGGCGTCGCGCACCGCGACGGCGGGGCGACTGCGCATCATGCTCAGGCGGGCGACCGTCCGCGCCCTGCCCGCGATCATCGCCGTGCGCGGTTGCCGCTCGCGCGTGTACCCGGCGAGGTCCGCCTCACCGTGGGGGTCGGCGTGATGGGCGAGGACGACCGCGTCCTCGATGGCCTGGTTACCGCCCTGGCCGAGCGACGGCGCCATGGCGTGGGCGGCGTCGCCGAGCAGGGCGACGCGTCCCCGGTGGAAGGCGGGCAGCGGCTCGGCGATGTGGTGGACGTCGTGCCGCAGCACCTGGCCGGGCCCGACCGCGTCGATGATCGCCGGGATCGGGTCGTGCCAGTCCCCGAACCGGCGCAGCAGCTCCGCCCTCTCGTCGCCGCCCGGGGCGGTCCGCCCCGCGGGGACCCTCGCGGCGGCGTACGCGTAGAGGGTGCCGTCCGCGAAGGGGTGCGTGCCCCAGAGCTGTCCGCGCCCCCAGCTCTCGTGCTCCACGAAGCGGCGGCCGAGCGGCGGCGCGAGGACACGCCAGGTGGTGAATCCGGCGTACGAGGCGCCGGGGTGCCCGGGGAAGAGGGCGCCGCGCACCGCCGAGCGGATCCCGTCCGCGCCGACGACGAGCTCCGCCTCCAGCTCACCGTCCCCGGTCGTGACCCGCGCGGGGCGGGCCGCATCGGCCGGGTCACCCGCGTCGGCGAGGCATGCCTGGGCCCCCGTGCGGACGGTGCCCGCGGGCAGCCTGTCCGCCAGCATGCCGATCAGGGTCGCACGGTGCAGCAGGACGAGGGGGCCGCCGAACCGCTCGGCCGCGCGCGCCGGGTCGGCCCGTGACAGCCACCGGCCCCTCGGTGTGAGCAGCCCGCCGTCGCCCTCCCAGGCGGCGAGGGCGCGGACCTCGTCGCCGAGGCCCACCACGTCGAGGGCGCGCTGCGCGTTGGGCGCGAGCGAGATGCCCGCCCCGACCGGCTTCAGCTCCGGCGCCCGCTCCAGGACGGTGACGCGCCAGCCACGCGCGTGCAGGGCGAGGGCGGCGGTGAGGCCGCCGATGCCGCCGCCGATGACGAGGGCGCGGGAGTGGGAGTGGGAGCGGGAACGGGTGGGTGCGGGGTCGGTCGTGGCCATGGTGTCGCCTCCGAGGGCCTGAACTACAGCTGTAGTGCGGACGCAACGGCACGGTACTACAGGTGTAGTCGGCGCGATAGATTGCCCTCATGTCCAGCCCGAACGCTTCAGCCCCCCGCCACGACCGGATCGCCGACGCCGCCCTCGTCCTGCTCGCCGAACGCGGCATGCGCGGCCTCACCCACCGCGCGGTCGACGAGGTCGCCCATCTGCCCCAGGGCTCGACGTCGAACTACGCCCGCACCCGTCAAGCCCTCCTGGAGGCGGCTGTCCGGCGGCTCGCGGTACTTGAGGGCAGAGTGCTGGCGGTGGACGAGCTGCCCGACCCCGCGGGCGGCCTGCCGGCCCTGATCGACGGCATGGCGCTCGCCCTGCACCGCTATCTGACCGAGCACCCGCAACTGCTCGTCTGTCGCTATGAGTTGGCGTTGGAGGCGACGCGCAGGCCCGAGCTGCGCACGTTCTTCGACGCCACGGGCCGCCAGTTCCGTGAGCCGCTCACCCGGCTGCTGCGGGAGGCGGGTTCACAGGAGCCCGAGCGGCACACGCTGTCGCTGGTGGCGTGGGCCGAGGGGACGATGTTCTCGTGCGTGGCGGGCGCGTACCACGCGTCGGTGCCGAGCCTCGTGGAACTGCGCAAGGGGCTCGCGGAGTTGCTGCACGGCATGCTCGCCGTGCAGGACCCGGCGTAACGCGTCACCCGTCACCCGTCACCCGTCACCCGTCACCCGTCACCCGTCACCCGTACAGGGCAACCTCCCCGCTCCCCCTCCCCCGCCACCCCGACGTCCTCCACAGTGGCCCGCGTGCTCCGAATCCGCGGCTCGGCCGCGCTCCTGTGGGCGGCGGCCCTCGCCCTCGCCGCCACCGCGTCGGGCTGCGTGAGCGTGCCGACGCCGAAGCCCCCGGCCCGGCCCTCGACGCCCGTCACCGCCCCGGTGCCCCGCCCCGACGGCCACGCGGGCCGGCCGCTGGTCCAGGCCCCCGTGCGGGAGGCGCTGCGGCGGACGGGCCGCGCGCCGCACCCCGCACCGGCCGCCCCGCGCGCCGAGACCCCGCGCGCCGAGACCCCGCACGCGCGGGTCCCGCACACGCAAGCCCCGCCCGCACTGTCGCCGCCGCGCCGGGCGGCCCCGGCGCCGCGGCCCGCGCCCCGCAGGCCCGTGGCGCACCCCGCGCATCCCGCGCCCCCCGCGCGGCTCCCCGTACGGCCCGCCGTGCCCAAGCCACCCCGGACCGGCACCGACGTGTGCGCCCTCGGCCGCGCGTACGGCGGCTGGGCGCCGGACAGTCCGCAGGCCGTCATCTGCCGTGACGCCTACGGCCGTTGAGCGGCGGCGGACACGTCAGGGGCGCCCCTCCCCCGGTGGCTCCGGAAAGCGCGGCGGCTCCGGGGGCCCCGGCAGCCCCGCCACCCGCTGTTCGAGACGGGTGAGGGCGGCCCGCACCCCGTTCCCGTAGCCGTCGTCGCCCAGCGCGTCCACCATCGACCAGGCGCGGGCGAGGTGATCGCGGGCCGCGCCGGGGCGGCCCAGCTTCACGTAGTCCGCCGCGAGGTTGAGGTGCAGCGACGGGTACAGGGCCCGCAGCGCGAGGGACTGCTCGTGCGCCGCGAGCCGCTCCCGCGTGAGCCCGTCGGCGGCGGTCAGCGCGCGCAGGTCCCAGGCCAGCTCGTCGGCCGGGTCGTCCTGGGTGTCGGCCAGGTAGTGGGCGAGCGTGCAGCGGTGCAGTGGGTCCCCGTCCTCGCCGATCTCGGCCCACAGGGCGAGGAAGCGGCCGCGGGCCTCTTCGCGGTCACCGGCGTGGGCCAGCATGGCGGCCTGCCCGATGCGGGTCATCATGGCGTCGTCCGCCGTCTGCTCACGCTGCTGTCCCACTGGCTCCTCCAGGTCCGGGACGGGCCGCGCGCCGGTCCCGGTCACCGACGCTAACGGCCGCCGACGGCGATCCGGGGCAGGCGCGGCTCAGCCCAGATCCGGGATGCGCCAGTCGATCGGCTCGTGGCCCTGGGCCGCCACCGCCTCGTTGATCTGCGTGAACGGCTGGGAGCCGAAGAACTTGCGGGCCGAGAGCGGCGAGGGGTGGGCGCCCTTGACGACGATGTGCCGCTCGGTGTCGATGAGCGGGAGCTTCTTCTGCGCGTAGTTGCCCCACAGGACGAAGACGGCCGGGTCGGGGCGGTCGGCGACGGCGCGGATCACGGCGTCGGTGAACTTCTCCCAGCCCTTGCCCTTGTGCGAGTTGGCCTCCCCGGCCCGCACCGTGAGCACCGCGTTCAGGAGCAGGACGCCCTGCTCGGCCCACGGCATCAGGTAGCCGTTGTCCGGGATCGGGGTGCCCAGCTCGGCCTGCATCTCCTTGTAGATGTTGCGCAGCGACGGCGGGGTGCGCACGCCGGGCCGCACCGAGAAGCAGAGCCCGTGGCCCTGGCCCTCGCCGTGGTAGGGGTCCTGGCCGAGGATGAGGACCTTGACCTTGTCGTAGGGCGTCGCGTCGAGCGCGGCGAAGACCTCCTCGCGCGGCGGGTAGACGGGACCCTTCGCGCGCTCCTCCTCGACGAACTCGGTGAGCTCCTTGAAGTAGGGCTTCTGCAGCTCCTCGCCGAGGACGCCGCGCCAGGACTCGGGCAGCATCGCGGTGTCGGTCACGTCAACAACCTCCGGGGTACGGGCACGTTCGATGCCTATGAACCTACCGGCGCCCACTGACAACGGGTCCCCGCCCCCGGTCCCGGCGGTCTCACCAACTGGTCTTGCGGTGCAGCTCCCACATCATCATGATCGTCGACGGGTCGAGGGCGCGTTCCCCGCCGGAGATCTCGTCGCTGGCCGCGATGTACTGCTTGCCCTGCCACAGCGGCAGGAGCCGGGAGTCGTCGGCCATGATCTGCTGGGCGCGCTCGAACTGCCGCACGACGGCGCTCCGGTCGCGTTCGCGGCGGGCCTGCGGGAGCAGTTCGTCGGTGATCTCCGGTGACACGTAGGGGGTGCTCACCGCGTTCTCCTCGCCGACGAAGGGCGCGATGAAGTTGTCGGCGTCGGGGAAGTCCGGGAACCAGCCGCGTCCGAACACCGGGTACTCGCCCTTGCGGTAGCCCTGCTCGTACGTCTTCCACGGGCGGCTCCTGAGCCGCACCTCGAACAGCTTCGACGCCTCCAACTGCCGCTTCAGCTCGCGGAACTCGGGCGCGGTCGCCGATCCGTAGCGGTCGGTGGTGTACCAGAGGGTGAGCGGGACCGGTGTGGTGACGTGCGCCTTGCCGAGGATCTCGGCCGCCTTGGCCGGGTCCGGGTCGCCGAAGTCGTCGAAGAAGTCGGTGGTGTGGCCCGCGAGGCCGCGCGGGACCATGGAGTACAGCGGTTCGACGGTGTCCTTGTAGACCTGGTGCGCGATGGCCCCGCGGTCGACGATCTGGGCGACGGCCCGCCGCACGGCCCGCTTGCCCGCCCACGGGTCCTCCGGGTTGAACACGAGGTAGCTGATCTCCGTGCCCGCGCCCTCGACGAGCTGGAGGCCCTCCTTGTCGCTCTTGCCCTGGAGGTCCACGACGTCCTCCGCCGCGAGGCCGCGGAAGGTCGCGTCGATCCGCTGGTCCTTGAGAGCGGCGACCATCTGCGCCGACGTGGCGAAGTAGCGGATGGTCACGGCGTCGTTCTTGCGGTCGGCGAACCCCTTGTAGTGGGTGTTCTCGACCAGCTCCGCCTTCTGGTTCTCGGTGTACGCCTTCAGCGCGTACGGGCCCGACCCGGTGACCTCGCCGTCCGTGCGCAGCGCCTTCGCGGGGTACTCGCGCGGGTCGACGATGGACATCGCCGGGGTGCTGAGGATGAAGGGGAACGTCGCGTCCGGCTTGTTCAGATGAAACGTTACGTCGCGGCGGCCCTCGGTCTCCACGCGGTCGAGGCTGCCGAGCAGGCCGCTCGGCCCGCCCTTGACGCCGATCGCGCGGATCCGGTCGATCGAGTGCTTCACGGCGGCGGCGTCGAGCGGGTGCCCGTCGGAGAAGCGCATGTCCTCGCGCAGCCGGCAGTGGTAGACGCGGTTGGCGTTGTCCTCGAACTCGCAGGTCGCCGCGTCGGGCTCCGGCTGCGCGGCGCCCGAGGGGAAGGCGACGAGGGTCTGGTAGACGTTGCGGAACAGCTCCCATGAGCCGTCCCAGGAGGCCGCGGGGTCGAGGGTGCTCGGCGCGCTCGTCGTCCCCACGACGATCGGGGCCCCGCCGTCGTCCGCATCACCGGAATCGACCAGTCCGCACCCGGCGAGCAGAACCACGGACGCACTCGCCGCCCATGTGCGTGGGGCAAGCATACGTTTGGACACGCGCACGCTCCTCGATCGGCCATGCCAAGGGTCGGCAGACCATACCGCAGTGGCCCGCTGGATCAACTCGCCTTTCCAGCAGGCCACTTCACGCGTTGAGGACGTTTGTCAGGCGTTGTCACCCGGCGCCCGCAATCTCACCCGGTACGCGGTGTCAGGCGACGCCCGCGTTGAGGAAGATGCCGCCGTCCACGACGAGCGTCTGACCGGTGATCCAGTCGGCCTGGCGCGAGGTGAGGAACGCGGCGGCGCCGCCGATGTCCTCCGGCACGCCGAGCCGGCCGAGCGGGTAGGCCGCCGCGGCCTCGGCCTCCCGGCCCTCGTACAGGGCCTGCGCGAACTTGGTCTTCACCACCGCCGGGGCGATCGAGTTGACCCGCACCTTCGGCGCGAACTCGTGCGCGAGCTGGAGCGTGAGGTTGACCATGGCGGCCTTGCTCATGCCGTACGCGCCGATGAACGGCGAGGCCGAGACGCCCGCGACGGACGCGATGTTGACGATCGCGCCGCCGTTCTCGCTCTGCCACGCCTTCCACGTCCGCTGGGCGAAGCCGAGCGCGGAGACGACGTTGGTCTCGAAGACCTTGCGCGCCACGTTCAGGTCCAGCTCGGCGATCGGGCCGAAGACCGGGTTCGTACCGGCGTTGTTGACGAGGAAGTCGACGCGGCCGAACGCCTCCATGGTGCGCTCGACGGCGGCGGCCTGGTGCGCCTCGTCGTGGGCCTTTCCGGCGACGTAGATGGCGCGGTCGGGGCCGAGGTTCTGCACGGCCTCCTTGAGCGCGTCCTCACCGCGGCCGGTGATGCAGACGCGGTCGCCGCGCGCGATCAGGGCCTCGGCGATGCCGTAGCCGATGCCGCGGCTGGCACCGGTGACGAGCGCGACGTTGCCGGACAGCGCGGGACGTTCGGAAGAAGTCATGTCGGTCATCTTCGGGTTCCCGGTTTCAGTTGAGCGGTCCGCCGGCCACGTACATGACCTGGCCGGAGACGAAGCCGGCGGCGTCGCCGGTGAAGAAGGCGATCGCGTTGGCGATGTCCTCGGGGCGGCCCACGCGCTGCACGGGGATCTGCGTCGCGGCGGCGGCCTGGAACTCCTCGAAGCCCATGCCCACGCGCTCGGCGGTGGCCTTGGTCATCTCGGTGACGATGAAGCCGGGGGCGACCGAGTTGGCGGTGACGCCGAACTTGCCCAGCTCCTTGGCGAGGGTCTTGGTGAAGCCCTGGAGACCGGCCTTGGCGGCGGAGTAGTTGACCTGGCCGCGGTTGCCGAGCGCCGACGACGAGGAGAGGTTCACGATGCGGCCGAACTTGGCGTCCACCATGTGCGACTGGACGGCCTTCGACATCAGGAACGCGCCGCGCAGATGCACGTTCATGACCGTGTCCCAGTCGGAGGCGCTCATCTTGAACAGGAGGTTGTCGCGCAGGACGCCCGCGTTGTTCACGAGGATCGTGGGCGCGCCGAGCTCCTCGGCGATGCGTGCGACGGCCGCCTCGACCTGCGCCTCGTCGGAGACGTCGCAGCCGACGGCGAGCGCCTTGCCACCGGCGGCGGTGATCTTGTCGACGGTGTCCTTGCAGGCGGCCTCGTCGAGGTCGATCACGGCGACGGCGCGGCCCTCCTCCGCGAGGCGGATCGCGGTGGCGGCGCCGATGCCGCGCGCGGCTCCCGTGACGATCGCTACGCGCTGCTCAGTGGTGGACATGCTCTGTGGTCTCCTCGCCCTAGAGGGCGGTCGCGCCACCCGGAACAGGTGAGCGACCGCTTAGTACCCTGTGCGGCTGACGCTAGAAGCCCTGGCACCCGGTGTCAACGTACCCACCGGGTGCCCCTGATCACTCAGCGCACGATTCAGCGCACGAGGAGGGTCAGCAACCGCTCCGCCTCGGCCGCCGGATCCGCCGTCAGGCCCGTGTGCACCGGCCCCGGCCGCACCACCGTCGAGCGCGGCGCGATCAGCCAGCGGTAGCGGCGGCCCGCGTCGTCGGCGGCGGCCTGGCCCGCGCTCTCGCCGCCCCGGCAGTGCCGCTCGACGGCGTGCAGGAGGGCGCGGACGCCCGCCACGTCCGCCTCGGGGTCGAGGGCGAGCAGCCGGGCCTCGTCGAGGTGGGTCAGCGCGGTGACGAAGGACTTGGCGCGGCAGTACACGACGACACCCGCGTTGATCTGCTCGCCGCGTTCGACGCGCGGCACCACCCGCAGCAGGGCGTACTCGAAGACGTCACGCACCTCGTGCTCGCTCACTGCATGATCCAGCCGGTCGTGGGGGCGGCCCCGGCGAGGGTGGCCTCGGGCAGTTCGATCCGCTCGTGGACGGTCGCCGCGCGCTCCGCGAGGATCTCCACGTACGCGCGCCGTACGGCGTCGGGGGTGTCGAAGCCGGGTTCGTCGGCCAGCCACACCTCGGGGACGTCGGCGGCGGCCTCGGCGAGCAGGTCCTCGGTGACAAGGGGCGCGAGCTCGGCCGCGGCGGCGGCGACATCGGGGGCGAACCGGGCGAGGGCGTGGTCCGTGGCGTCGTACGGCCTGTCCGCCCAGGCGGCGGCCGTGCGCCAGTTGTGGTGCCAGATCATGGTGGCGCCGTGGTCGATGAGCCACAGGTCGCCGCGGTGGATCAGCATGTTGGGGTTGCGCCAGGACCGGTCCACGTTGTTGATCAGCGCGTCGAACCAGACGACCCGGCCCGCCTCGGCGGGGCCGACCGCGTACGCGAGCGGGTCGAAGCCGAGCGCGCGCGGCAGGAACCGCATCCCCAGGTTGGTGCCGCCGCTCGCCTTGAGCAGCTCCTGCACCTCCGGGTCCGGCTCGCCGAGCCCGAGCACCGGGTCGAGGCCGAGTGCGACCAGCTCCGGCACCCGGAAGCCGAGCCGCCGCGCGAGCTGCCCGCAGACCACCTCCGCGACGAGCGTCTTGCGGCCCTGTCCCGCGCCGGTGAACTTCATGACGTACGAGGTCAGATCATCGGCCTCGACCAGGCCGGGGAGCGATCCGCCCTCCCTCATGGGGGTGACATAGCGGGTCGCCGCGACTTCCTTGAGCATGCGCCCAGGTTAGGAGATCGGCGCGTGGTTGAACGCTCCGGGATCACCGCACGTACGGAAGAGCACCCCCACGGGATCCAGCCGCTGATCGAGAGGACCGAGAGCATGACCGATCCGAACATGTCCGCGCCGGCCTTGGGCCGGGCGCCCGCGCGTCGCACCGTCGTCGCGGCGGTCGGCGTCGTCGGGGCCGCCGCGGCGCTGACCGCGTGCGGCGGCTCGAAGAAGGACGGGTCGTCCGAGCCCGCGGGCAACGCCTCCCCGGCCAACGGCGGCGGAGGAGACAAGAGTGGAGGCGGAGGCGGACGTGAGCTGGCGAAGACCTCCGACATCCCCGAGGGCGGCGGCAAGGTCTTCGCCGACGCGGGCGTCGTGGTGACCCAGCCGACGAAGGGCCAGTTCAAGGGGTTCACCAGCACCTGTACGCATCAGGGGTGCGCGGTGACCAAGGTCGAGGGCGGCACGATCGACTGCCCCTGCCACGGCAGCAAGTTCTCCATCGAGGACGGCAGCGTCAAGAACCCGCCCGCCACCCAGCCGCTGTCCGAGAAGCAGATCAAGGTGAGCGGCGAGTCGATCAGCCTCGCCTAGGACGCTTCCAGGCGGTCAGGACCTCGCGTGTCGTCGTCACGGTCGCGACCAGGGCGAGGGTGTTGCGGACCATCGCGGCGGTGTAGTCGGCGGGCACCCCCGCGATGGCGTCCCTCGGGACGACGACGGTGTAGCCGAGGTTCACGGCGTCGAACACCGCGTTCGGTATGGCTACGTTGGCCGAGACGCCCGTGATCAGGAGCGTGCGGCAGCCGAGGTTGCGCAGCAGCGGGTCCACGTCGGTGCCCGCGATCGGTGAGAGCCCGTGCAGACGGCGGACGATCAGGTCCTCGTCGGCGACCTCGATGGGCGGCGCGATCCGCACAGCCTTCGACCCCGACAGTTGCTGGACGGGGAGGCGTTCGGCGGCGCGGAACAGGCGGGCGTTGCGGTTGGCGCCGCGGCCGTCGGGGCGCCGCTCGGCCACGGCGTGCAGCACCTGGACCCCGCTCTCGTGGGCGGCGGCGACCAGGTGTGCCACGTGGACGAGCGCGCCCGAGGTCCGTGCCGCCTCGGCCAGTTCGGGCAGGGCGCTGTCGGTGCCGACGACGCCCTGCTGGCACTCGACGGTCAGGAGCGCGGTGTACGCCGGGTCGAGCAGCTCGGCCAGATCCTCGCGCCTCGGCATGGTCCCCCCTCGTACGTCCCTCGGCTCCGGGGGCTGGAGACTAGCCACCATTGCGCGGGGACGGAAGAGGCCGCATCCTGCTTTCCTGACACCCCGTCAGCCAGACGCCGCGCACGACGCAACGGACAAGGAGCGCCATGGCCGCCACCCAGCAGCGCCGGGGACGAAAGATCATGATGACCCCGCAGGAGCTGGAGACGTTCCTCACCGAGCGGCGCACGTGCCGGGTGGCCACGGTGTCGGCGGACGGGGCGCCGCACGTCAGCCCGCTGTGGTTCGTGTGGGACGGCACGTCCTTGTGGCTGTACTCCCTCACGCGCAGCCGCCGCTGGGCCGACCTGCGGGCCGACGGACGGGTGGCCGTGGTGGTCGACGCGGGTGAGGAGTACGGGGAACTGCGCGGCGTCGAACTGTCCGGGCGCGTCGAGTTCATCGGCGAGTCACCCCGGACCGGCGAGCCGTGCCCCGCACTCGACAGGCCCGAGGAGTTGTTCGCCCGCAAGAACTTCGGGATGCCCGAGATGTTCCACGACGGCCGTCACGCCTGGGCCCGCCTCACCCCGGACAAGATCACGTCCTGGGACTTCCGCAAGCTGGCGGATCTGTAGGGGCGGGTCGCATGGGCGGGTCGTAGGGGCGCGCTCAGCCGCGCTCCGCCGACCCGCCCAGGTCCGCGCCCACCTTGCCCAGCGCCTCCACCGCCGCCCTGATCGAGGGGCGGCGGTCGGCGTCCGCGCGCCAGACCACGTAGACATGACGGCGGACCTGATGGCGGACCGGGACCGTGACCACGCCCGGCGGGATCGGCCAGCGACCGAGCAGCGGGGCCACGCAGACGCCCAACCCTGCCGCGACGAGCGCGAGTTGCGTGTGCGTCTCGGCGGCGACATGGCCGATGCGGGGTTCGACACCGCCCGCGCGGAGCGTGAACAGCAGCCACTCGTGGCAGAACTCGCCCTCGCCCCAGGTGATCCACTCGTCGTCGGCGAAGTCCTCGAGGCGGACCTCGTCACGGTCGGCGAGCGGATGCCCCGCGGGCATCGCGATGTCCACCGGGTCGTCCAGGACGCTCGCCTTGACCAGCCCGTCGGGCAGCGGCATCGGCTTGTTGTGCCAGTCGAGCACGACGGCCAGGTCGAGATCGCCGCGGATCACCCCGGCGACACCGGCCTCCGGCTCCAGCTCGCGCGAGCGCACGCGCAGTTGCGGGTGGGCGGAGCGCAGCGCGGCGAGCGCGGCCGGGAAGAGGCCGCGCGCGGCGGTCGGGAATGCGGAGAGCCGCAGCTCGCCCACGACCTGCCCGCGCTGCGCCTCCAGATCGGACTGGGCCAGCTCGACCTGGGAGAGGATCCGCCCGGAGTGCTCGGCGAGCAGGCGCCCCGCGTCCGTGAGGCGTACGCCGCGCCCGTGCTTGGCGAGGAGCTGCTGGCCCACCTCGCGCTCCAGCTTCGTCATCTGCTGCGAGACGGCGGACGTCGTGACGTGCAGCGCGTCGGCGGCGCCGCTGACCGAGCCGTGCCGGGCCAGGGCGTCGAGGACGCGCAGCCGCTCCAGGTTCAACATGGTGGCGATGCTATAGGTAAGCGCTGCTAATGAATACCGCGCAAACAATCTCGCTTGTGCTACGAGGACGGCGGGCGCGATCCTTGCGTCCATGAGCACCGTCACCCCTGCGAGCGCCACCCCCGCCGCCCCTGCCACCCCTGTCACCACCCCGTCGGCCGTCCCGCCGCGCCGCGCGCTCGACTGGCGCGTCCGGTTCGGCGTGCTGTCCTCGATCTGGGGCTTCAGCTTTCTGCTCATCAAGGTGGGCACGCAGGGGTACGCCCCGTTCCAGGTGACGTTCGGGCGCCTGTTCTTCGGCACGCTCGTGCTGGTCGCGGCGATGGCGGTGAAGCGGGAGCGGCTGCCGCGCGGCGCCCGCACCTGGGGCCACCTGGCGGTCGCGGCGTTCTTCCTCAACGCGCTGCCGTTCTCCCTGTTCGCGTTCGCCGAGGAGACGATCCCCTCGACGCTCGCCGGAATCTGCAACGCCACGTCCCCGCTGTGGGGCATGGCCCTCTCCCTGGTCGCGCTGTCGGAGGACCGGCCGACGCGGCGCCGGGTGGCGGGGCTCGGTCTGGGCTTCCTCGGCGTGCTGACGGTCCTGGGCGTCTGGCAGGGCTTCCACGGCCTGGACGTGACGGGCACGGCGATGGCGCTGCTCGCCTCGCTCAGCTACCCGGTCGGCTGGATCTACGTCCGCCGCACGCTCGCGCACACGGGCCACTCCCATCTGTCGATGACCGGCGCCCAGCTCCTGCTCGCCACCGTGCAACTGGCCGTCGTGACCCCGCTGTTCACGTCCTGGCCGCACAGCCTCCCGGTGGTCCCGCTCCTCGCGATCCTCGCCCTGGGCGCCTTCGGCACGGGCATCGCGGTCCTCATCCAGTACGGCCTGGTCGCCGAGGTCGGCCCGACGACGGCGCAGATGGTCACGTACTTCGTCCCGGTGATCGCCACGGCGGCGGGCGTCGCGGTCCTCGGCGAATCCCTGGCCTGGTCGACCCCGGCGGGCGCGGCGGTCATCCTGGCGGGCGCGGCCCTGACCCAGCCCCGCACCCGGAACCGCCGCGACCGCCCTCAGGCGTAGGACCGCACCGGCCCCGCCCCCACCGCCCCCGCCACGACCTCCGCCACCGCCTGGATCTCCTCGGGGCGCAGGCGGCTGACCGTGAGGCGGATGGCGGGTGGGGCCGTCAGGCGGAAGCGGGCGCCGGGGGCCACCGCCCAGCCCGCGTGGAGGAGGCGGGCGACCGCGCCGGTCTCGTCGGGGACCGGGATCCAGACGTTCATGCCGCTGCGCCCGTGCGCGGCGACGCCACGCTCGGCCAGGGCGGCGATCAGGGCGTCGCGCCGCTCGCCGTACGACGCGGCGACGGCCCGCGCGTCCCCGGCGCCGCTCGCCCACAGCCCGGCCACCGCCCGCTGCACGAGGCGGCTGACCCAGCCGGGGCCGAGCCGCTGGCGGCCCCGCACCCGGTCGAGGGTGACGGCGTCACCGGTGAGCACCGCGAGCCGCAGGTCCGGGCCGTAGGCCTTGGCGACGGAGCGGACGAACGCCCAGTGCCGGACGGCCCCGGCCAGTGGGTGCAGCGGCAGGTCGACGATCCCGTGCCCGTGGTCGTCCTCGATGAGCAGCACGTCCGGGTGCGCGGCGAGGACCGTGCGCAGCTCGGCCGCGCGCGCCGCGCTCACGGCCGCGCCGGTCGGGTTCTGCGCGCGGTCGGTGACCACGAGCGCCCGGGCGCCCTCGCGCAGCGCCCGTTCGACACCGGCGGGCAGCGGCCCGTCGTCGTCGACGCCGACCGGGACGAGCCGCAGGCCGAGGGCGGGGACGAGATCCAGCATGCTGCCCCAGCCGGGGTCCTCGACGGCGACCGCGTCCCCGGGCCTGAGGTGCGCGGTCAGCACCCGTTCGATCGCGTCGAGCGACCCGGACGCGACGGCCACCGGCCCGCCGGGCACCCCGTCGCGGTCGAGGTCGGCCCGTGCGCGGCGCGCCAGTTCGGGCTCCAGGGGCTCGTCCCCGTACAGGACGGGCCGCGCGTCCGCGACGGTGGCCGCCGCCGTGAACGCCTCGGCCAGCGACGGCAGCAGCGCCGTGTCGGGGTTGCCGTCGGACACGTCCCGTACGCCGGGCGGCACGTCCACCCGGATCTGCTCGCGCGCGGTCGTGGCGGGCTTCGGGCGTACGCGGCTGCCGCGCCGGCCCGCCGTCTCGATGACCCCGCGCTCGCGCAGGGTGCGGTAGGCGGCCGCGACCGTGTTCGGGTTCACGTCGAGCCGCTGGGCCAACTCGCGCATGGGCGGCAGCAGTTGGCCCGGCGCGAGCGCGCCGTCGGCCACCGCGCGCTCCACGCTCGCCGAGATCTCGGCGGCACGCCGCCCCCTGATCGGATACTCTCCTAGCACAAAGAACAGTTTGCACTAGTGCAATGGAGTCCGCAACATGAGCGCCGCCCCCGAATCGTCAGCCGCCCCCTCACCCACCGGGTCCGTCTACGCACCGACGGAGCGCACGGTCCCGACCCGCTCCAAGGAGCGCGCCGCCTACGACCGCTCCCTGGTGCACGCGATACTCGACGAGGCCTACGTCTGCCACCTCGGCTTCGTCCGCGACGGCACCCCGGTCGTGCTCCCGACGCTGTACGGCCGGGTCGGCGAACGCCTCTACGTGCACGGCTCCACCGGTTCGCGCCCCCTGCGCATGGCCGGACAGCACGATCCGGGCCTGCCGGTCTGCCTGACGGTGACCCACGTGGACGGCCTGGTCCTCGCCCGCTCCGCCTTCCACCACTCCATCAACTACCGATCCGTCGTGGTTCACGGCGTCGCGCACCAGGTCACCGACCCGGAGGAGAAGCGGCGCGCTCTCGACGCGCTGGTCGACCACGTCGTGCCGGGCCGCACCGCCGACTCCCGTCCGGCGAACGCCAAGGAGCTGGCCGCGACCGCCGTCCTCGCCCTCGACCTGGCCGAGGTCTCCGCGAAGGTCCGCACCGGCGGCCCGAACGACGAGCCGGAGGACCTGGACCTGCCGCACTGGGCGGGCGTCGTCCCGCTGACCCGGGGCCACGGCCCGCTCGTCCCGGCCGACGATCTCGCCGAGGGCATAGAGGTCCCCGCGTACCTGCGGGAGCTGTGATGCTGATCCACCCCTGGGACGCGGCCCGCTCCACCGCCGAGTGGCAGCGGTGGCTCGCCGCCCGCGACTTCGGTCAGCTCGCGGTCAACGGACTCGCGGGCGAGCCGCCCTTCGTGCAGCCGATGCACTTCGCCTACGACCCGTCGGCGGGCGGCGCGTTCGGCGAGGCCGTCGCCCATCTGGCCCGCCCGAACCCGCTGTGGCCCGCGCTGGAGGCGAATCCGCACGTCGTCCTCAGCGTCGTCGACGACTACGCGTTCGTGCCCGGCCCGTGGCAGGCGCTGCCCGGCGCCCCCGCCGAGCACGGGACGCCGACCAGCGTCTACACCGCCGTCCAGCTGCACTGCACCGCCCACGTCGTGGACGACCCCGAGGAGAAGGCCGTCCTGCTCAACCGGCAGGTGGGCCACTTCCAGCCGCCCGGTCTCTCCACGTCGGTGGCGGTGGGCGAGGTGCCATACGGGCGGATGCTCGCCGGGATCCGTGGGCTGCGGCTCGACGTGACCGACGTACGGGCGAAGTTCAAGTACGCCGGGCACAAGTCGGAGGAGGTCCAGGACCGGATCGCGGCCGGGCTCGCGGACCGGGGCGCCCCCGGCGACGCCGCCGCGCTGGCGGGGCAGCGGCGACGGCGCCAGGAGGCGTGACCCGCTACGTCGTGGAGCGCGCCTCCGCCATCGCGAGCCCGACCACCGCGGCCAGCATCAGCGCGGTCCCCGCGACGGTGGCCGCGGTCAGCCGCTCGCCGAGGAGGGTGACGGCGATGAGCGCCGCCGCGACCGGTTCGAGCAGCATGATCACGGACACCGTGGCGGACCGTACGACGGCCGCGCCCGCGAAGTACAGGGCGTAGGCGAGCGCCGTCGGCACGGACGCGGTGTACGCGAGGAGCGCCAGCACCTCCAGCGGCCGGGCCGTGTGCGGGACCAGGCCCTCGGCCGCGCCGAGCGGCAGCAGCGCGAGCGAGGCGACGGCGAACGTGGCCACGGTCGTGCCGAGCTGGTCACCCGCACGGCCCGACCGGCCGAACCACCGGGTGAGCAGCGTCATCACGGCGTACCCGGCGGCCGAGGCCAGCGCCCACAGCACACCCAGCGGGCGTACGGTCGCGCCGCCGCCGGCCAGGACGAGCACCGCGAGGCCGCCGAGCGCGCCCGCGACGGCGACCATCCCGCCGCGCCCGAGCCGCTCCCCCAGGGTCAGGCGGGCGCCGAGCGCGATGAGCACCGGGCCCGCGCCGAGCGTGACGACGGTGGCGACGGCGAGGCCCGCCACGCCCACGGCGGCGAAGTAGGCGGTCTGGAACACGGTCAGGCACAGCCCGAGCACGACATACCGGACCAGCCTGCGGCCGAGCGACTCCCCAGTCGGCGCGGGCGTGGACCCGCGCCGCAGCACCCGGGCGGCCACGAGCAGGAGGAGCCCTCCGGCGCACCGCCAGAACGACAGGGCGGCGGGCCCGAGGTCGCTCTGCCGGAACACGACGGAGGCGGCGCCGCCCGCGGTGCCCCAGGCGACACCGGCGACGACGAGGTACGACAAGCCGCGCCCGACGGACAGTCGGCGCGCGGAACGGATTTCGGAAGACGGCACGGCTGAACCGGCCGGAACGACATGCGACACGTGGATCTCCACGGAAGGGGCCCCGCCGCGGCGAGGCCCGGGGACACGGACCGTCCTGCGCGGACGGCCACGAGACCCGGGCCGCCCGCGAACGGGCCCGTCGGGCGGGCCCCTCCGGACCCGGCACGGCCACGATCGCGGCCGACGGTCCAGGAGGGGTCGACGCCCGCCCGGAGCACCCGTCCCGGCAGGTCGGCAGCACCGTGCGGACCGGCACCGAGGGGTGCCGGTCGCGTCTCACGGCGGCGGATCACCGAACGTGAAGCCCCGGGCCGGACCGGCCTGAACAACGGCCGGTCAGACGGGCCCTAGGCCCCCGGAGGCGGCAGGAGGAGTGCGTGTCGATGCATGATCGGCACCCTAGACCGCGCCGCCCGTGCGGGACAACGAGGTTTCCGCCCGGTCGGCCGCGGCCTGCTCCGGCGCGGGCTCCGCGGGCTTGGAGGACTGCGCGATGAACGCCCCGACCAGGACCACCGCGCCGCCGAACAGCTGCGGTGCCGACAGGTGTTCGCCGAGCAGGACCCAGGCGAGGACGGTCGCGATGACCGCCTCCAGGCACGCCACGACCCCGGCCACCTGCGGCGAGAGCCGCCGTACGGAGACCACACCGGTGACGTACGCGACGACGGTGGCGAGCAGCACGATCCAGCACAGCAGCAGCCAGGCCGGGACGGCGGTGCCGTTCATCGTGGCCTCGCCCGCGAGCACCGGCCAGTCCATGGACCAGGGCCGGGCGACGGCGGTGAGCACGAGCGCGCCGACGAGGAGCCCGTACGCGATGACGCCGAACGGATCGGGCACCTCACCGCCGGAGGCGCCCGCGTCGCTGCCCTGGTCGGACAGGACGAAGTAGCCCACCTGGCAGCAGGCGGCGGCCAGCGCGAGGAGCAGTCCGAGCACGTCGAAGCTCAGGCCCGCCCACACCTCCACCACGCACGCGAGTCCGCCGACCGCGAGGACGACGCCGAGCGCGGCGGCGCGGGTCACCGGCTTGCGCTGCACGAAGCGGACCCAGCCGAGGACGAGCGCGGGCGCCAGGTACTCGATGAGCAGGGCCACGCCGACCGGGATGCGGGAGATCGCCGCGAAGTAGCAGGCTTGGACACCGGCGACGGCGAGCAGTCCGAACCCGAGGAGCAGCAGGGGCCGTTGCCGTACCAGGGCGCGGTGGCGCCAGGCGACGGGCAGCATGACGAGCGCGGCGCCCGCGACCCGCAGCCACACCACGGACAGGGGATCGAGCCCCGCCTCGATCAGCGGTTTCGCCGCGACGCCCGAACCGCCGAACGCCAGCGCGGAGACCAGCGCGAGCCCGAGGCCGAAGCCGCGTCCGCCGGTCGCCTGACTCTCCTGAGACCCCTTTGACCCATGCACCGGCACATCATGACAGGGCGGGTCAGTACCGTCATCCCCGTTGACGCCTGTCTCACTGGACGGACGAGGGAAGATCCCGGTGACGTGGTCCGGGCGGGGTCAGCCGAGCCGCTGCCGCAGTCGCGCCACGTCCACGCCCGCGCGGCCGAGCACCTCCACCGCCCGGCACTCGGTGTCCGCCGCGAGCGCCGCCAGGACGTCCACGCCGCGCGCCCGCTCCTCCCCACGGGAAGAGGCCCGCCCGGTGCCCGCCTCCATCGCGGCGGCGGCGGGCGGCGACCAGTCGGTGGCTCCTCCGACGACGACGGGTACGGCACCGGAGTCCTCGGCGGCGCCCTGCCACCGCAGTCCGTAGCCGATGCTGCGCTGCACCAGGTAGCCGAGGAGCCGGGCGACCTGTCCCTTGTCGTCGAAGGCCGCGCGCACGTCGGGGTCGGTCTCGAGGAGGGAGTGGAGCAGATGGGCCGTGTCGATCTGCCGGTCGCCGTCCCGCAGCGCACGCCGCCGGGCGCCCGCGACCACCAGGGCCAGCTCGTCACTGAGCGGGGCGGCGGGGGCGTTCGGCGGGGGAAGACTCTGCACGTACCCCACCCCATCAGCCCGGATGCACAGGAACATCCCCGGCGAGGAGCATCTTCGCGTCCGACACAAGGTGGGCATACGGGCCCGGCACCTCCTCCTCAGGGAGGAGGCCGGGGTGAGACCGACCGAGCCCCGCTCCGCCGGACTCCGTACGCGAAGAGGCGCCCCGTGCGTGGTGCACGGGGCGCCTCTCGCGCGCTCTGTCTCCTGGTGGCCGGCCCCGCACGGGGCTCAGTCCTCGTCGGCGAGGATCAGGTACAGCTTCTTGCGCGCCTCGTTGATGACGGAGAGCGCCTTCTCGCGCTGTCCCTTGCTGCCGGTCTTCCAGACCTGGCCGAACGCCTCCATCAGGCCGAAGCCGGCCTGCCGGATCTCGTTCATGGCGTCCCAGTCGACGCCGCGGCCGGCCTCCTCCCAGGGGGCCTCGGGGCCGCCCTCGGCGGCGGCGCGGCCCTCCTCGGTGAGCGAGAACAGCTTCTTGCCGCCCTCGCTGGCGCTGGCGATCAGGCCCTCGTCCTCGAGCAACTGGAGCGTCGGGTAGACGGAGCCCGGGCTGGGCTTCCACGCGCCGCCGCTGCGCTCGGCGATCTCCTGGATCATCTCGTAGCCGTGCATCGGGCGGTCCTTGAGCAGGGCCAGGATCGAGGCGCGCACGTCACCGCGGCGCGCTCGCCCCCGGGGTCCGCCGCCGCGTCCGCCGCGGCCGCCCCAGGGCCCCGGCCCGAAGCCGGGCCCGAAGGGCCCGAACGCCGCGCGCCGGCCCTCGAAGCCGCCGCGTTCGAAGCCTCCCCGGCCTTCGTGGCCGGGTCCGCAGTGTCCATGTCCATGGTCGTGTCCGTGGTTACGCATGGGAATCAGTCCTTTCGTCACTGATCGTGGGTTTCGATGAACGCGATCATTGATCGATCGCGATGTCTCAACGATATATCGGAAGCAGTCGCCTGGCAACACCCCTCCGACAAGAAAGAAGGGCCAGGCGGACCGGATTGGCCTTGGTCCGGGCGCGCCGGGACCGGCTAGCGTCCGCCACATGCGTATTCGTGTCGTCGACGCCTTCACCGACCGCCCCTTCGCCGGCAACCCGGCCGGCGTCATGCTCCTCGACGCCTTCCCGGACGACGCCTGGCTGCAGAACGTCGCCATCGAGGTCAACCACGCCGAGACCGCCTTCGCGCACCCCCTGCCGGAGGGCGGCGACGCGGACTGGGCCCTGCGCTGGTTCACCCCCGGCACCGAGGTCGACATGTGCGGGCACGCCACGCTCGCCACCGCGCACGTCCTGCACTCGACGGGGGTCACCAGTGGCCCGGTCCGGTTCGCCACGCGCAGCGGCGTCCTCGTCGCGACACCGCGGGACGACGGCTCGTACGTCCTCGACTTTCCGACGGCCCCGCTCACCGAGGAGCCCGCGCCGGACGGGCTCGCCGACGCGCTCGGCGCGGAGCCGCTCTCCGTGCACGACACCGGACGTCTCGTCGGGGACCTCGTCGTCGAACTGGCCGACGAGAAGACGGTCCGGGCGCTCGCGCCCGACCTCAAGGCGCTCGTCGGGCTCTCCGAGCGCGGCATCATCGCGACGGCCCGCGCCGAGGACCCCGCCCAGGGCTACGACTTCGTCTCGCGCTGCTTCTTCCCCGGCGTCGGCATCGACGAGGACCCGGTGACCGGCAGCGCGCACACGGCGCTCGCCCCGTTCTGGGCGCAGCGCCTGGGCCGCACGGTCCTCACCGGTCTCCAGGCGTCCGCGCGCACCGGCCTGGTCCGCGTCGACCTGCGCGGCGCGCGCACACTGCTCGGCGGCCGCGCCGTCACCACGATCGAGGGCGAACTGAACGCCTGAGCGTCAGGCGGTGGGCAGCCAGTCCACCTTGCCCGCGAGCAGCGCGTATCCGACGAACGCGCCGATGTCCAGCAGGGAGTGGGCCACGACCAGTGGCCCGACCCGCCCCCACCGCCGGTACAGATAGGCGAAGACGACGCCCATCGCCAGGTTCCCGAAGAAGCCGCCGATGCCCTGGTACAGGTGGTAGGAGCCGCGCAGCACGGACGACGCGACCAGTGCCGTCCCGGGCGTCCACCCCAACTGCCCGAGCCTGCGCAGCAGATATCCGACGACGATGACCTCCTCCAGGACGGCGTTCTGCACCGCCGAGAGGATCAGCACGGGGTACTTCCACCACACGTCGGGCAGCGCCTCCGGCACCACCGTGAGGTTGAAGCCGAGGCCGCGCGCGGCGAGGTAGAAGGCGATGCCGGTGCTGCCGATGACGGCGGCGACGGCTGCGCCGCGCACCCCGTCGAACCACGGCCGCGTCCGGTCGAAGCCGATGGTGCGCAGGCTCCCGCCCTCCCTCAGCAGGAAGTGCGCGACGAGCGCGACGGGCACCAGCGCGCTCGCGATCCCGAACAACTGCCACGCGAGATCGAGCCACGGCCTGCCGGGCGCGGCCGAGGCGTTGAGCGTGGCCGCCTGGTCCTTGAGGCCGCCCGGCTTGGTCACCGAGCCCACGAAACTGATCAGCGCGGACACTCCGCTCGCGCCGAGCGAGAGACCCAGGACGAGCAGTGTCTCGTCCCGCAAGAATCGTCGCGAAAGTCCCCCGTCGGGAAGAGATTCCGTCACTGTCCCCGCCTCCACCTGCACACCTGCCTTACTTGGGTAATCCCGCCGCATCCCCCACGCCGCCCCGCTAGGGTCTCGAATGCAGGTACGAAGATCGCGCGCGACAGGCCGAGGGGGCGGACACCGCTGTGCGGCGCACCTCTCCCCTGGCCTGCTCCACCGCTTATATCGCAACTGCCGATACGGCTCAGGGAGGGGCACCACCGTCATGGGACGTCACAGCAGCATGCCCGACGCACACGGGTCGGCCGCGGCCGACCCGCGCCCGCGCCCGCGGGGCCGTTCGGTGGCCGTCGCGACGGCCCTGGTCCTCGCTGTCGCGGCCGGTACGGCGTTCGCGGTCCGCAGCGACCTCCTTGACCTCGGTGACGCGTGCGGCAGGACGGTCCACCTCGACGTCGTCGCCTCCCCGGACGTGGCGCCCGCCCTGCGGACCACCGCCGACCGGGCCCGCGAGCGGAACGTCACCTCGGACGGCAGTTGCCTCGACGTCACCGTCACCCCGCGCGACGCCTACAAGGTGGCCGACGCCCTGCGCGCGGGCAAGGGCGCGCCGGATTTCCAGGTGTGGGTGCCGGACGCGGACCTGTGGGTGCGGCGCGTCGAGCGGACCGCGAGGGCGACGCGGGTCAGCGTGGCCGGCAACATCGCCACGTCCCCGATCGGCGTCGCCATGGCGCCCGCGGCGGCGAAAGGATTCGGCTGGCCGGGGAGGACGTACACGTGGACACAGTTGACG
The DNA here is from genome assembly GCF_040644575.1 of Streptomyces sp. NPDC046939. Taxonomy (NCBI): domain Bacteria; kingdom Bacillati; phylum Actinomycetota; class Actinomycetes; order Kitasatosporales; family Streptomycetaceae; genus Streptomyces; species Streptomyces sp. NPDC046939. The sequence goes on along the minus strand of NZ_JBEYWV010000002.1, from coordinate 18,695 downwards.
GGCGCCGCGACGGCCGACGACAAGGTGCGCCTCGGCGCCGCCGACCCGGCCCGCAGCTCCACGGGGCTGCTCGCGCTCACCAAGCTGGCGGGCGCCGCGCGGGGATCGGGGGACGGCGACACCCGGGCCGCCGCCCTGGCGAAGATCCTGTCGCGGCGCACGTCCGACAGCGACGCCCAGTTGATGGAGACCGTGGCCCGCCCCGGCTCCGGCACCGAGGAGGGCGACCCGCGCCGCAACCAGGCGGTGATCCTCTCCGAACAGGCGGCCTTCGCGCACAACGCCGAGGCGGGCGCCGGCGCCTCCCTCGACCTCTTCTACCCGAAGGACGGCTCGCCCGAGCTGAACTACCCGTTCACACTGGTCGGCGAAGACTCCCTGACGACCGAGCAGAGCCGCGCCGCCGTCCGCTTCATGACGCTGCTCGGCGCCCCCGACGGCCGCGCGGCCCTGGCGAAGGAGGGCTTCCGCACCGACGGCGGCAGCTCACCGGACGCGGTCGCCTCCCGGGCGGGCGCCCGCTCCCCGCAGCCGTACGCGGAGCCCACCTCGCGCCCGCCCACCGACGAGGAGATCGAGAAGACCCTCGGCATGTGGACGATCACCGTGCAGAGCGCCCGGATCACCACGGTCGTGGACGCCTCGGGGTCGATGGCGAACCCGGTGCCGGGCCGCGGCCAGTCCCGCATGGAGGTCACGAAGGCGTCCATGCTGGCCGCCTTGTCGACGTTCACGCCCGAGGACGAGATCGGCCTGTGGGAGTTCTCCACGCTGCTCGACGGCGCCCGCGACTACAAGAAGCTGGTCCCCACCGAGCGGCTCGGCGACCGCAAGGGCTCCGGCACCCAGCGAGACCGGCTCTCCGCCGCCTTCACCTCCCTGCGGCCCGTCGCGGGCGGCGCGACGGGCCTGTACGACACGACGCTCGCCGCCTACAAGGAGGCGACGGCGTCGTACCGCAGCGGCAAGTTCAACGCCGTCGTCCTGGTCACCGACGGCGTCAACGAGGACCCCGGCTCGATGTCCCGCTCCACCCTCCTCAAGCGCCTCGAAATCCTCACCGACCCCGAGCGCCCGGTGCCCCTCATCGCCATCGCGGTCGGCCCGGACACCGACAAGGACGAGGTCGAGCAGATCGCCGAGGTCACCGGCGGCTCGGGGCACCAGGTCAGCGACCCCGCCGACATCCAGCAGGTCATCCTCAGGGCCATCGTCGAGGCGGGCGCCAAGAGCGGCTGAGCCGCTCCGGGGCCGGCTCAGCCGAGCGGGACAGCGGGCGTCGGCAGCCCCACCGGCCAGGTGTGCACGGGCTCCCCGGAGTGCATCAGCTCCGCGTACCGGCGCGTGGTCGCCGCGAGCGCCGCCTCCCGCTCCAGTCCGCTCTCCAGAGCCCGGTGGTACGTCGCCGCCTGCCACGCCGCGCCGTTCATCCGCCGCTCGCAGCGCCCCTCGATCACGCCCAGGTAGAAGTCGCGATCGGCGGGTTCGATCCCCCAGGCGTCGAGTCCGGCCGCCGCGAGCGGCAGCAGCTCGTCCCGTACGAGGGTGGTGGCCGCCACCTGCTCGGTGCCGCCGAACCGGCCCCGGCGCGGCCACTCCAGGTGTGCGTCGATGCCGTGGCGGCAGGCAGTGTCGAAGTTGCGGGCGGCCGCGTCGAAGGAGAGCCGCGACCACACGGGCCGCGACTCCTCGGCGAGCGCCCGGACAAGGCCGTAATAGAAGGCGGTGTTGGCGACGACGTCGGTGACGGTGGGCCCGGCGGGCAGCACCCGGTTCTCCACGCGCAGGTGCGGGACGCCGTCGGCGATGTCGTAGACGGGCCGGTTCCAGCGGTACACCGTGCCGTTGTGGAGGACCATCTCGGCGAGGGTCGGCACGCCGCCCTTGTCGATCACCTCGAGGGGCTGTTCGTCGTCCAGGATCGGCAGCAGCGGCGGGAAGTACTTCAGGTTCTCCTCGAAGAGGTCGTACGCCGAGTCGATCCAGCGCTCCCCGAACCAGGTCCGCGGCCGCACCCCCTGCGCCTGGAGCTCGGGCGGACGCACGTCCGTGGACTGCTGGAACAGCGGGGGCCGCGACTCCCGCCACACCTCGCGCCCGAAGAGGAACGGTGAATTGGCGCCCATCGCGATCTGTACCCCGGCGACCGCCTGCGCCGCGTTCCACACGGCGGCGAACCGGTTCGGGGTGACCTGGAGGTGCAACTGCACGGACGTACAGGCGGCCTCCGGCACGATCGACGAGGACGTGGTGGTCAGTCGCTCCACACCGTCGATGTCGAGCTGGAAGTCCTCACCGCGCGCGGCGACCATCTGCTCGTTCAGCAGCGTGTAGCGGTCGACGTCCGACAGGTTCGCGGAGACGAGGTCGTCCGGCTTCAGCGTCGGCAGAATGCCGATCATCACGATGCCGGCGTCGACCTCGTTCGCCTTTCTGTGGGCATAGCCGAGCCCCGTGCGCAGCTCCTCGGCGAGCTGGTCGAGAACGCGGCCGCCGAGCCGGTGCGGAGCAATGTTCACTTCGAGATTGAACATCGCGAGTTCCGTCTGGAAATCCCGGCTCGCGATGCGTTCGAGCACTTCCCCATTCATCATTCGCGGCAGCCCGTCGGGCCCGGCGAGATTCAGCTCGATCTCCAGCCCCATCAAGTTTTTGGGACGGTCGAACCGCTTCTCCTTCAGGAGTCGCCCGAGCCCCTCGAGACACTCCTTCACCTTCTGCCGGTAGTGCTGCCGATCCGCCGGATCGACCGCGCCCGCAGCGACCTTCTCCCCCATGGGAGCTTCCTTCCTCGCCTGGGCAGCCCGATGATCCGGCCGCTCGTCACGGTGGATGATGCCCAGCAGATGTGATCCATAACGCCCCGCGCGGGCCCACGGAGCAGTACGCTCAGAGCGCTTACCCCGGGGCACATTCCCTAGGCATGCAGCTTTTCGCAGATTCATCTACGAACATCTGGTAAAAAACGCCGACGAGTTTCGGCCGTCCGCCCGAACGGGCAAAGCGCAGGTCAAGAGGGTGGGGTCCTCGAGAAATCGACGTGACCCCGACAAAATCCCTCCCGGGCGACGTCCTGATAGCCCCTTGCGGACACCTGCCGCACTGCTAGCGGAAACATCGTGTGAACACGCGTCGTATAAACTCCGCGGACGAGACAGAGAGTTGGCGCCCGTGTCGAGGCCCCCGCCCCCCCTCTGGCCCGCGTAACGCAGCGCACTTCCGCGCACCGAGCAGCAGACAGCGCCGTCCGCTCTTCCCGCACCGCCCTCGCACCACGTGCCTGTCGAATGAGAGGCGACCCACCATGCCGCTGCATGTCCCCCCGGCTCCCGCGCCCGCTCTCCGCAGTGTCCTCACCGCCCTGGGCTCCCCCACCGCGGTCCGTGAGGCCCGCACCCCCTCCCTGCGCGCCGCGCAAGGCCCCGCGAGCCCCGAACTCCCCCTGCCCGTCTACGTGTTGGACCGCATCACCGAATCGAACCCGCCGAGCTCCGCCCGCCTGACCAACTGGCGCTTCCTGGTCCGCTGCGGGGACCGGGCGGTGGCCGCCGCCGACACCATGCTCACCCCGGACGGCTGGGCCTTCTCGCACTTCTTCGAAGGCCCCTACGTGAAGTCCACCGAGCGCGCCCTGCGCCAGGCCGAAGCCCTGCCGGGGAGCTACCAGCCGCGGCTGCTCTCCGTGCCGGAGCTGTACATGCTCACCCTGTGGCTGCACGGCGACCACACGGCGGACACGGCCGACGGCACCCCGGCCGCCGACGACATCCTGGTCCCGCTCGCACCCGCGCCACCGGGCATCGCCGCCCACCGCCCGCACCGCGCCGCGGAACTCCTCCCGGTCCTGGCCCTGCGCCTGACCCCGTCCCGGGCCGCCCTGCTCGCCTGAAGCCGCGCCCGCCTCTGTGCCCCGCGCCGACGCCGTCCGGCCGCGGGGCACAGCCATGCCACGCCCGGACCGAGCGGACTAGTCAACTCCGGCCACCCCGAACCACCCGAAGAGGCAGTGCAGTTGGAGTGAACCGCCCGCAAGAGTGACGCGTCTCCATCCAGTGAGGACCGCTGCTACGAAATCCCTGCGGATTGACGCCCACAGGGCAACACTGGGTTCCGGACCGACCGAAACGGGGGGCGGCCATGAACACGAGTTCACGCCGCAACACAGACGCCGACATCATCGAGATCACTACGCAGCGAAAGAACCTACCCATGTGCCAGCACCAGCCGTCGTGCCCCACAGCAGAATCCGCGGACAGGGAGGCCGCGCTTCCGGTGGCTCACCACCCGGAGCAGGGCTGGAGCCTGCTGTGCAACGGGGTCCTGCTCTTCGAGGACACCGGGGAACTCCTCCCCAACGGCACGATCATCGCCCCACACCGCCCGCTGGCATCAGTGGTGACAGCCGCCTAGAGGCACGCCCCGCAGGGGCGCGGGGAACTGCGCGACCAGCCACAACGAACGGCCGGCCGCGCAGCCACCCCGACCCTCACGCCTCGTAGGCGTCCAAGGGCGGGCAGGAACACACCAGGTTCCGGTCACCGAAGGCCTGGTCAATACGCCGGACAGGCGGCCAGTACTTGTCGGACGCGGAAACCCCCGCGGGGAAGACCCCTTCCTCGCGGCTGTACGCGTGCGCCCACTCCCCGCCGAGCATCCCGGCCGTGTGCGGAGCGTTCCGCAGCGGGTTGTCGTCCGCCGGCCACTCGCCGGAGGCGACCCGCTCGACCTCGCCCCGAATGGCGATCATCGCGTCGCAGAACCGGTCGAGCTCGTCGATGTCCTCGCTCTCGGTCGGCTCGATCATCAGCGTGCCCGCCACGGGGAACGACATGGTCGGCGCGTGGAACCCGTAGTCGATGAGGCGCTTGGCGATGTCGTCGACCGTGACGCCGGTCTCCTTCGACAGCGGCCGCAGGTCGATGATGCACTCGTGCGCGACAAGCCCGCCGGGGCCGGTGTAGAGCACCGGGAAGTGCGGTTCGAGCCGCTTGGCGATGTAGTTGGCGGAGAGCACCGCCACCTGCGTCGCCCGCTTCAGCCCCTCGCCGCCCATGAGACGCACGTACGACCACGAGATCGGCAGGATGCCCGCCGAGCCCCACGGCGCGGCCGAGATCGGCCCGACGCCGGTCTCGGGGCCCGCGGCCGGCTGCAGCGGGTGGTTCGGCAGATACGGCGCGAGGTGCGCGCGGACACCGACCGGGCCGACTCCGGGACCGCCGCCGCCGTGCGGGATGCAGAACGTCTTGTGCAGGTTCAGGTGCGAGACGTCGCCCCCGAAGTGGCCCGGCTTGGCGAGCCCGACCAGCGCGTTGAGGTTGGCGCCGTCCACGTAGACCTGGCCGCCCGCGTCGTGCACGGTGGCGCAGATGTCGGCGACGTGCTCCTCGAAGACGCCGTGCGTCGACGGGTACGTGATCATGAGGACGGCCAGCTCGTCGGAGTACTGCTCGATCTTGGCGCGCAGGTCCTCGACGTCGATCTCGCCGTCGTCGGCCGTCTTCACGACGACGACCTTCATGCCGGCCATCACGGCGCTCGCCGCGTTGGTGCCGTGCGCGGAGGACGGGATGAGGCAGACGGTGCGCTGCTCGTCGCCGTTGGCACGGTGGTAGCCGCGGACGGCGAGGAGACCGGCCAGCTCGCCCTGCGAACCGGCGTTCGGCTGCAGCGACACCTTGTCGTAGCCGGTGACCTCCGCGAGGCGCTCCTCCAGCTCCGTGATGAGCGTCAGGTAGCCCTGCGCCTGCTCGGCCGGGACGAAGGGGTGCAACTGGCCGAACTCGGGCCAGGTCACCGGCTCCATCTCGGTCGTCGCGTTCAGCTTCATCGTGCAGGAGCCCAGCGGGATCATGCCGCGGTCGAGCGCGTAGTCGCGGTCGGCGAGCTTGCGCAGGTAGCGCAGCATCGCGGTCTCGGAGCGGTGCTGGTGGAAGACCGGGTGCGCGAGGATCTCGTCGCCGCGCAGCGCCGACGCGGGCAGCACGTCGGCGACCTCGGCGTCCAGCGCCTCGATGTCCGCCTCGACGCCGAAGGCGCCCCAGACGATGTGCAGGTGGCTCCGCGTCGTGGTCTCGTCGCAGGCCACGGAGACGTGGTCGGCGTCGACCTGGCGCAGATTGACCCCGCGCTCGCGCGCGGCCCGCACCACCTGGGCGGCCCGACCCGGCACCCGTACGGTCACGGTGTCGAAGTACGTGCTGTGCACGACCTCGACGCCGCCCGCCGTCAGACCGGCGGCGAACAGGGTGGCGTAGCGGTGGGTGCGCTGAGCGATGGACCGCAGACCGTCCGGGCCGTGGTAGACGGCGTACATGCCGGCCATGACGGCGAGCAGGACCTGCGCCGTACAGATGTTGCTCGTGGCCTTCTCGCGACGGATGTGCTGCTCACGCGTCTGCAGGGCGAGGCGGTACGCCTTGTTGCCGTCGGCGTCGACGGAGACGCCGACGAGACGGCCGGGCAGGGAGCGCGCGAACTTCTCGCGGACCGCCATGTAACCGGCGTGCGGACCTCCGAAGCCCATCGGGACACCGAACCGCTGGGTCGTGCCGACAGCGATGTCGGCGCCCAGCTCGCCGGGCGAGGTCAGGAGCGTGAGGGCGAGCAGGTCGGCGGCGACGGTGACGATCGCACCCAGCTCGTGGGCCTGGTCGATGACGGGCTTGATGTCGCGGACGGCTCCGGAGGCGCCCGGGTACTGCACGAGTACGCCGACGACACCGCGCTCCGCGACCTCGGCGGGGATGCCGTCGCTGAGGTCGGCGACGACGATCTCGACGCCGGTCGGCTCGGCGCGGGTCTGGATCACGGCGGTGGTCTGCGGCAGCGCGTCGGCGTCCACCACGTACACGCCGTTCCTGACCTTGCCGATGCGCCGGGACAGGGCCATCGCCTCGGCGGCGGCGGTGCCCTCGTCGAGCAGCGAGGCGCCGGAGGTCGGCAGGCCGGTCAGGTCAGCGACCATCGTCTGGAAGTTGAGCAACGCCTCCAGGCGGCCCTGCGAGATCTCCGGCTGGTACGGCGTGTAGGCCGTGTACCAGGAGGGGTTCTCCATGACGTTGCGCAGGATCACGGGCGGGGTGAACGTCCCGTAGTAGCCGAGGCCGATCATTGAGCCGAGCACCTGGTTGCGGTCGGCGAGGGAGCGCAGCTCCGCGAGCACCTCGGCCTCGGTGCGGGCGGCGGGGAGCTTCAGCGCCTCGGCGCTCTTGATCACGTTCGGCACCGCGGCCGCCGTCAGCTCGTCGAGCGAGCCGTAGCCGACCTGCGCGAGCATCTTGGCCTGCGCGGCGTCGTCCGGACCGATGTGGCGCTGCTCGAAGGGGATTCCCTGCTCCAACGCGGAGAGCGGAGTGCGGTTGGCGGTCATTGCGGAGGCCTCCTGGTCACTACGACCTGCGAGGGGCACCACGGCGCGGGTGCCCGGACGGCCTCCCCCTCTGTCATCTCAACCTGAGAGCTTCACCGGCCCGCCCCGTACGCCTGCCGAACGCCGTACGGAACGCACCGGCTTTCACCGTCGGTGAGGGTGGGAGACATGCCCCCGCCCTGCTTTCCAGAGTGACCTCGTCCGTGCGGTACGTGGGCCTGAGAGATTCCGGGGAGGATTTGCTCCTTCGGCGCCTCCGACCTCGGTCGGAGACTCTCCCGCACGGGGTCAGCAGCCGCTTGCCAGCGTACCAGCGGCAGTATGACCGCAGCCCCCGAGTGGCCGCCTTGCCCGAAGTGCTCTTTGGTAGTGCTTACAACCGAGTTCGTGGGGGTTACAGATGAGTTCGCCGCGCTCACGGACGAGTCTGTAGCGTTTCCAGACGAGTCGCGACCTGCTGGAGGGCCCGTGCAGACCGACATCGATCCACGCAATCTGATCGGCCGCAAAGCGTTCGACCGCAACGGAAGCAAGATCGGCACGATCGACGAGGTCTACCTCGACGACGCCACCGGCATCCCGGAATGGGCCGCGATACGCACCGGCCTCTTCAGCCGTGACGCCTTCGTCCCGCTCGCCCCGAGCCGGTTCGTCGACGGCACCCTGCGCGTCCCCTTCGAACGCGCCCTGATCAAGGACTCCCCCGACTTCGGGGTGGGCCGCCACCTCTCCCCGCAGCAAGAACTCCAGCTCTACCACCACTACGGCCTGGACACGACGGTCCCCGCCCCCGCGGACACAGAGTTCGGCCACATCGCAGGCAAGGAAACGGAACACCCTTAAGCCCCCCTCGGCTCAGCGGCCAGGCCCCCGCCGCTGACACCACGCCCCGCAGCACCTTCCGGCGCCCCAGCGCACGGCGCCCCCTCACGAAACCTCCCGTACCAGCGGCAACGGATCCGACGGAGTCAGCAAGGGATCGTCCACCAGGAACGTCCTGACGCGGCCCGGGACCACCTCGTACGGGGTCTCGAAGCGCACCGTCACCCGGCCCAGTCCGCTTCCCTGGACCCAGCCCGGTCCGTACTCGGCGTGCCGGACGTCGTGCCCGGCCATGTACCGCCGCTCGACCGGCGCGGTAACGGCCTCCTCCGGCTCGGGCCGCTCCTCGGGCGCCTCGGCCACCTCCTGTGTCTCCCGGACCTCCTCCTCGGCGGCGGCCGCCTGTGCGAACAGGTCCTCCTGCGTGAAGTCGGCGAGGCCGCTCACCCCGACCCCGAGGAGCCGCACCCCGCCCGTCGTGTCCACGGACTCCAGGAGGCGCGCGGCGGCCTCCCGCACGACGCCAGGGTCGTCCGTGGGCCCGCGCAGCGTCTCGGAGCGCGTCAGCGTCGAGAAGTCGTAGCGCCGCACCTTGAGGACCACGGTCCGGCCCGACCGCCCGGCCGCCCGCAGCCGCTCCACGCACCGGTCGGCGAGCCGCTGGACCTCGGCCCTGACCCGTACCCGCTCGTGGATGTCCACGTCGTAGGTGTCCTCGACCGACACCGACTTGGAGTCCCGCTCGGCGACCACGGGCCGCTCGTCGTGGGCGAGCGCCATCGCGTACAGGTGCGCCCCGTGCGACTTCCCGAGGAGCCGCACCAGCTCGTCCTCGCCCGCCTCGGCGATCTCCGCGACGGTGAGGATCCCGGCCCGGCGCAGATGGTCCCCGGTGGCGGGTCCGACGCCGGGCAGGATCCGTACGGACTTCGGGCCGAGCAGCGCCCGCTCGGTCCCGGGGCGGATCAGCACCAGCCCGTTCGGCTTGGCCTCCTCGGAGGCGATCTTCGCCAGCATCTTGGACGCGGCGAGCCCCACGGACCCGGTGAGCCCGGTGACGCGCCGGATGTCCGCGCGCAGCCGCACCCCGACGGCCTCCGCGGACGCCTCGTCCCAGGCCACCTCACCGGCCTCCAGATCGACGAACGCCTCGTCGAGGCTCAGGGGCTCCACCAGCGGCGAGAGCTCCCGCAGAAGCCCCATCACCTGGTCGCTGATCTCCCGGTAGAGCCGGAACCGCGGCACCAGGTACGCGGCGTGCGGGGCGAGCCGGCGTGCCTGCCCCATCGGCATCGCCGAGTGCACCCCGAACTTCCGCGCCTCGTACGACGCGGTGGCGACCACACCGCGCGGCCCGAGCCCGCCCACGACCACGGCCTTCCCGCGCAGGCTCGGCTTGGCCGCCTGCTCCGCCGAGGCGTAGAAGGCGTCCATGTCGAGATGCAGGATCGTCGGCGCGGCTCTCACGTCACCGATGCTGCCCTACGCCACTGACAACGCGGCCGAGGGCCTCTCACACGGCCCGGTTGCGCCGCCTCGCCAGCTCGTCCGTCGGGTTGTGCCCGACGAGCGTCTCGCCCGTGTCCACCCGCTCCCCGTGCAGCTGCGAAAGGGCGCGGTCCACGTCCCGCCAGACCACGCCCACCGCGATGCCGAAGATCCCTTGCCCGCCCTGGAGCAGCTCGTGCACCTCGGCGGGCGACGTGCACTCGTAGACCGTCGCGCCGTCGCTCATCAGCGTCATGCGCTCCAGGTCGCGGAAGCCCTGCTCCCGCAGGTGCTGCACGGCGGTGCGGATGTTCTGCAGCGAGACCCCGGTGTCGAGGAAGCGCTTGACGACCTTCAGGACGACGACGTCCCGGAAGCTGTACAGCCGCTGTGTCCCCGACCCGTACGCGGCCCGCACGCTGGGCTCGACCAGGCCGGTCCTGGCCCAGTAGTCGAGTTGTCGATAAGTGATGCCGGCCGCCGCGCACGCGGTCGGCCCCCGGTATCCGATCTGCTCGGACGCCGCGGCCGCATCGCCGCTCTCCCCCGCCACCGCGGACACTGCCTGGGGGCGCTGCGGTGTGTGATCGGCCGCGCTGCCGTGAAACGAGTACGGACCGCCCGTCGCCGTACCGTCGCCGCTGCTTCTCACGCCGACCTCCTCTGTGACCTGCCTTCTCGACGGTAGGCAGTCACAAGGGGTGCGTCAACGAACGCCACACTCGCCACGCCGAGTGATAATCACCCTACGAGTGGTTTCCCGTGTCCCACCGCGGGGAAAGGCTAGCCGAATGCGCCAAAATGGCTGCTCACTGGCTGTTGGTGCCGAAGTCCTCGGGCGAGATCTGGTCGAGGAACTCGCGGAACTTCTCCACCTCGTCCTCCTGCTCGTCGGGGATCGCGATCCCCGCGTCGTCCAGGACCCCGTCGCTGCCGAAGATCGGCGTCCCCGTGCGCAGCGCGAGCGCTATGGCGTCGGACGGGCGGGCGCTGACCTCGACCCCGCTCGCGAACACCAGTTCCGCGTAGAAGACCCCGTCCCGCAGGTCGGTGATGCGTACTTCGGTGAGCTCCTGCCCGACCGCCTCCAGCACGTCCTTGAACAGGTCGTGGGTCAGCGGCCGCGCCGGGGCCATGCCCTGCTGGGCGAAGGCGATCGCCGTCGCCTCCCCCGGTCCGATCCAGATGGGGAGGTAACGGTCGCCTCCCACTTCACGCAGGAGCACGATCGGCTGGTTGGAGGGCATTTCCACCCGGACACCTACGACGTCGAGCTCGTTCACACAGCAACCCTAGGACGTGCCCGGCCGGTTTGGGTAGTCGGGCATGCGCCGCGGCCGGGGTCCACGGCTCGTGCCCACCCCTGTGATCAGGGCAGACGCACACCAAGTGCAGTTTGCACCAAAGCGGCGTGCAGCCGCACGGTGAGACCCGCCAGCTCCTTCGCCCGCGCCTGCGCGAGGGCCCTGGTCTGCGGGTTGCGGTGCACCTTGAGCGGCGCGACGACGGAGTCCACGAGTCCGGCCTCACGGTCGGCGGCGGCCCGCATGACCCGCAGGTGGCGCGGTTCGATGCCGAACCGGCCCAGCTCGCCCACCAGCTCGGCGACCGATACGGCCGTGGCGTCGTAACCGCCGTCCGGCAACGGGGCGATGAGCCCGTACGACTCCCACTCGGCGAGGTCCCCCTCGTCGATGCCCGCGGCGGCGAGCAGCTCGTCCCGGCCCACGCGGGCGGCCGTGGGAGCGCTCTCGGCCTCCTCCACGCCCTCGCCGGGCTTCCCGGCAGGGGGTGCGGCGGGCGCCTCACCCCGCTCCAGGGCGTCGAGCTGCTCCTTGATGACCTTCAGGGGCAGATAGTGGTCCCGCTGCATCCGCAGGACGTGGGCGAGGCGCTCGACGTCGTCCGCGCTGAACTTGCGGTAGCCCGAAGGCGTGCGCTGCGGCTCGACGAGCCCCTCGGACTCCAAGAACCTGATCTTGGAGATGGTGACCTCGGGAAACTCTTCGCGCAACACGTTCAGTACGGTGCCGATGCTCATCGACCGACTGCCCGCGGTGGCGGTGCCCGATCCGGCACCGCCCCTCGGTGTATGAAGCATGGACCTTCCTGAGGTTGGCTGGGTCAGATACCCCGCTGGCTCGCGTAGAAGACCAGCCGGTACTTGCCGATCTGCACCTCGTCACCGTTGTTCAGGAGCACGGAGTCGATGCGCTCACGGTTCACGTACGTCCCGTTGAGGCTGCCGACGTCGGAGACGGTGAAGGAGCCGTCCTGCTGGCGACGGAACTCCACGTGGCGGCGCGAGACGGTCACGTCGTCGAGGAAGATGTCGCTCTGCGGGTGGCGCCCCGCCGTCGTCAGGTCACCGTCCAGGAGGAAGCGGCTGCCCGAGTTCGGGCCGCGGCGCACCACCAGGAGCGCGGAGCCCAGCGGCAGCGCGTCGACCGCGGCCTGCGCCTCGGGCGACAGCGTCGGCAACTGCGTCTGCCCGGTCGCCTCCGGGTCGTAGGACTCAAGACCCGAGATGGAGATCGTGGACGTCGTCTCCGACGGTCCCTCGGCCGCGGCGCCACCGCGCAGCGGCGCACCGCAGTTGGAGCAGAACCGGCTGTTCTCGCCGTTCCGGTTCCCGCACCTCGTACACACCAGGGCCGACATCGACGGATCCTCCTGCCGCGGCTGCCCCGAGGGGGCCTGGGACGCGTACGGGCCGGAGCCGAACTGTCCACCCGTACCTGAGGCTGACGGTTCCCCGAAACCTATGCGGCCGCCACCGGCGGGGTCAACGGACGACGCGCCCTGGCCACCCACCTGGTCCCGGAACAGGGGGCGCTCGCCCACCTGCGTCTCCGGCACGTCTCCCTGGCGCGACGACGCACGGTGACGGTTGTCCTCACGCGCGCTCTTGCCGAACAACTTCGCAAACAACTTCACGGGCGATTCCCCTTGACCGAAACAGACCCGCCCGTGGGGCAGGACGAACCCTGACTGCACACATCGGCGTACATCGTGGACACGGACATCCTCACAACGTCCGGATCCGCCAAACAGTTTCCACCACACACCCCGTCTCCGGTGCGGCGACCCCCCGCAACCTCATGCCCTTGCACGACATCCCCCATGCACCTTCGCCTCACTCGGAGGACGACCGAGCGTAATCAGGCCGGCGCGCCGCCCGCAAGGCGTCCACGACGATCTTCTGCGAGCGGTTCACCACCACGGTGGCCTGCTCCTTCTCCAGCGTCTGCACCACACCTCCGGGGATGTTGAGGGCCGGTTCGAGGTCCTGCGGCTTGCCGATCACCTTGAAGACGTACGGCTGATCGATCTTCCGCCCGTCCACACTGACCCCCTTCCCTCCACTCGCGTCCGTCAGATACGTGTCGGCCACGACGCGCACGTCGTTCACCTGGATCGCCTCGGCGCCCGCCGCCCGCAGCTCCTGCACCGCGTCGAGCAGCATGTCCGCCTCGACGGCCCCCTTCGGGTCGGTGACCGTCAGGGTGATCCCGGGGCCCTGCGCGGCCACGGTGCCCGCGAGGATGCCGAGCTGCCGTTCCTTCTCGACCGTCTGCTTGCGCGCCTCCTCGGCCTGGTCCGAGCTGTTCTCCAGCTCGGTGCGCTGGTCCTCGAGACCCTGCTTCTCATCTTCCAGACGTTGAGTCCGGTCATCGAGTTCATCCAGGATGCGTACAAGATCTTCTTGGCGTGCGCCGCGCAACGCGCTGTTGTCGTCGCTGTTGGAGCGCACCTGGATGGCGAGCCCGAGGCCGAGTACGAACAGCAGCACGGCGACGGTCAGTTGCGCGCGCGACACGCGCGGCGGCCACAGGCCCTTCACGAGCCGCTGACGGCCGGTCAGCCCGGTCTCCCCGGCCGGCTGCCGCGCGGGGGCGGGCGCCGGCGCCTCGTCGACGACCGGGACCTCGGCGGGCAGCTCCTTGCGGTACTGGTGCCGCTCCGTGCTGTCGGCGTGCTTGCCGTGCTCCCCGTGCTTGCCGTGCTCCGCGTGTTTGCCGTGCTCGGCGTGTTTGCCGTGTTCCGTGCTCATCGGCCTCACGCCCGGAAGACGTGCCGCCGGATGGCGGCCGCGTTGGAGAAGATGCGGATGCCGAGCACGACGACGACGCCGGTCGACAACTGCGCGCCGACGCCCAGCTTGTCGCCCAGGAAGACGATGAGCGCGGCCACGACCACGTTCGACAGGAACGACACGACGAACACCTTGTCGACGAAGATCCCGTCCAGCATGGCGCGCAGCCCGCCGAACACCGCGTCGAGCGCCGCGACGACGGCGATCGGGAGGTAGGGCTCCACCACCGCCGGCACCTCGGGCCTGACGAGCAACCCGACCACGACTCCCACGACGAGGCCCAGTACGGCGATCACGATGTGCCCTTCTGTTCTGCTCTCGGCTGTGCTGTACGTACGATCACGCTGGGTGCGGCGGGAAGCTTGACGTCGTCCTGGGCCGAGATGCTGGTCCGGATCCCGAAGTTCTCCTGCAGGGCATGCAGGTACAAACCGTCGGAACTGTTCTGGAACCGGGTGCTCAGCCTCGGGCCGTCCCCCACCGCGAGCACCGTGTACGGCGGCACCAGCGGTCTGTTGTCGACCAGTATCGCGTCACCCGCGGCCCTGATCGCGGACAGGGCGGTCAGCCGCTGCCCGTTGATGCTGACGGCCTCGGCTCCGGACTCCCACAGGCCGTTGACCACCCGCTGCATGTCACGGTCGCGCACCCGCCCGGTGTCGGAGAACCCGGTGCTCTCGCGCGGCCCGCTCCCGCCGCCGGACCCGGCCGACTTGGCGTCGTCGACGACGAGCTTCACCCCCGGCCCGTGCACGGGCACGGCGCCCGACAGGACGCCCACCAACTCGCCCTGCTCACCGCCGTGTTTCTTCAGCGCCTCGCGCTGCATCTCCCCCACGTCGGTCCGAAGCGAGTCGACCCGGCCCTCCAGCTTGTCGGCGGCCGAGGTCTCCTGCTCGATGCGGTCGATCAGCTCCTCGCGCTCCTTCGCCACCACCGGCGCGGCGACCCGGGCCTGCGCGGCCCCGACGGTCACCACGAGCGCGGCGAGCACGAGACCCGCCGCGAGGCCCAGCTTGGCGCGCAGCGTCTTCGGCAGCCCGCTCTGCCCGGAGGCCCGCATCCGGGCGGTCGCCTCCGCGTACCCGTCGTCCAGGCTGTGGTCCATGACGTTGGTCAGCAGCGACATGGAGGCGTCGGGGCGCGGGGGGCGCCGAGGGGTGCTCCGAACGGGGGGCTGCTGCGACATGCCGCACATCGTCGCACGTCGCGGCCGCTACCTCCGAATGGCCCCGTCGGCGCGCCGGTCGGCGCCCGTGACGGGCGCCGACCGGACTGTTCAGCGAGGGCTCAGCGACCCGCGCTGTCCACCACCGCCGACCACTCGTCGAGCAGTTGCTGCGCGGAGGCGTCGTCCGGGCCCTCCGCCCACAGGTGCGTGACGGCCTCGGCCGGGTCGGGCAGGACCATGACCCAGCGCCCGTCCGCCTCGACGACCCGCACCCCGTCGGTGGTGTCCACGGACCGCTCGCCCGCCTCCTCCACGACACGGCGCATGACCAGCCCCTTGACCGCCCACGGGGTCGCCAGGTCGCGCTTGAGGACGTGCGCCCTCGGGATCCGCGCGTCGATCTGGCTCAGCGTGAGCTGCGTCCGCGCGACCAGGCCGATCAGCCGCACGAAGGCCGCCGTCCCGTCGAACACGCTGCTGAACTCCGGGATGATGAACCCGCCGCGCCCGTCGCCGCCGAAGATCGTCTCGTCCTCGCGCCCCACACGCGTGAGGTCGTCGGGCGACGTGTTCGTCCACTCCACCTGCGTCCCGTGGTACGCGGCCACCTGCTCCGCGATCCGCGTGGTCGTCACCGGCAGCGCGACCCGCCCGCTGCGCCGCTCGGCGGCGACCAGGTCGAGCATGACGAGCAGCGCCCGGTCGTCCTCTACGATCCGCCCCTTCTCGTCGACGAGCGAAAGCCGCTCACCGACCGGGTCGAACCGCACGCCGAACGCCGCCCGCGCCGACGCCACGATCTCCCCGAGCCGTACGAGCCCGGCCCGCCGGGCCTCGGCCGTCTCGGTGGGCCGCGACTCGTCGAGCCCCGGGTTGATCGTCAGCGAGTCGACACCGAGACGCCCGAGAAGGCTCGGCAGCACCAGACCGGCGCTGCCGTTCGACGCGTCGACGACGACCTTGAGCCCGGCCTCGGCGATCCCGGTCGTGTCCACGTTCCGCAGCAGCGAGCCGGTGTACGAGTCGAACACGCTGGACGGGAAGTGCAGGTCCCCGATCTCGCCCGGGAACGCCCGCCGGTACTCCTGCCGCGCGAACACCCGGTCGAGCTTGCGCTGACTGGCCTGCGAGAGGTCGGCGCCGCGCTCGTCGAAGAACATGATGTCGACGGAGTCCGGCACACCCGGTGTCGTACGGATCATGATGCCGCCCGCGCTGCCCCGCGCGGTCTGCTGCCTGGCCACCGGCAACGGCACGTTCTCCAGGTCCCGTACGTCGATGGCGCTGGCCTGCAAGGCGGAGATGACCGCCCGCTTGAGCGCACGCGCACCACGCGAGTGGTCACGGGCGGTGGTGACGGTCGACCCCTTCTTCAGGGTCGTCGCGTACGCGCCCGCGAGGCGGACGGCCAGCTCGGGCGTGATCTCGACATTCAGGATGCCGGAGACGCCACGGGCACCGAAGAGGTGCGCCTGCCCGCGGGATTCCCAGATGACGGAGGTGTTGACGAAGGCGCCGGCCTCGACCGTCTTGAACGGGTAGACCCGCACATTGCCCTGAACGATCGATTCTTCACCGACCAGGCACTCGTCACCGATGACGGCGCCGTCCTCGATCCGCGCGGCGCGCATGATGTCGGTGTTCTTGCCGACCACGCAGCCGCGCAGATTGCTCTGCTGCCCGATGTAGACGTTGTCGTGGACGACGGCCTTGTGCAAGAAGGCGCCGCTCTTCACGACGACGTTGGAGCCGACGACGGTGTGTTCGCGAATCTCCACATCGGCTTCGACCTTGGCGTAGTCACCGATGTACAGCGGACCGCGCAGCGTCGCGTCGGGGTGCACCTCGGCACCCTCGGCGACCCAGACGCCCGGCGAGATCTCGAAACCGTCGATGTCGACGTCGACCTTGCCCTCCAGGACGTCCGCCTGGGCCTTCACGTAGCTCTCGTGGGTACCTACGTCCTCCCAGTACCCCTCGGCCACGTAGCCGTAGATCGGCTTGCCCTCCTTCATCAGCTGAGGGAAGACGTCACCGGACCAGTCGACGGACTTGTCGGCCTCGACGTAGTCGAAGACCTCCGGCTCCATGACGTAGATGCCGGTGTTCACCGTGTCGGAGAAGACCTGCCCCCAGGTCGGCTTCTCGAGGAAGCGCTCGACCTTGCCTTCCTCGTCGACGATGGTGATGCCGAATTCCAGCGGATTGGGGACACGCGTCAGACAGACGGTGACGAGTGCTCCCTTTTCCTTGTGGAAATTGATGAGTTCGGTGAGGTCGAAATCGGTCAGGGCGTCACCGGAGATGACGAGGAACGCGTCGTCCTTGAGCGCTTCCTCAGCGTTCTTCACGCTGCCGGCGGTGCCGAGTGGCTTCTCCTCGTTGGCATAGGTGAGCTCCATACCGAGCTCTTCGCCATCCCCGAAGTAGTTCTTGACCAGCGAGGCCAGGAACTGCACAGTGACCACGGTTTCGGTAAGCCCATGCCGCTTGAGCAGCCGCAGCACGTGCTCCATGATCGGCCGGTTGGCCACCGGCAGGAGCGGCTTGGGCATGCTCGAGGTCATGGGGCGAAGGCGGGTGCCCTCGCCTCCGGCCATCACGACGGCCTTCATGTTGGAAGCGTCCTCCTTGAAAGAGACGACGGTCCCGGCCGACTTCACCCGCTGGATAACCCGCAGAGGTGTGACGCGGGCCATTCGGCGCTGGTGCCGGATGGCGAGCTCAATCGGCCGTGGAGTCCGCCCTGACAAGTCGGCGGACTTGGACCATGTACAGGATCCCTGCCCACCAATACAGGGTTGTACCCCAACCTGCGAACGCCCATCCGAAAATAGCGGCGAGTTCGTGGATCCATCCGTCCCCGTCACTGAGAAGCAGCAGCGGGAACGCGTACATGAGGTTGAACGTGGCGGCCTTGCCCAGGAAGTTCACCTGCGGCGGCGGATAGCCGTGGCGCCGGAGGATCCCCACCATCACCAGGAGAACCAGCTCACGCGCCAACAGTATGGCGGTCAGCCAAATGGGAAGAATCTCCCGCCAGGTCAGACCGACCAAGGTCGAGAGAATGTAGAGCCGGTCGGCGGCCGGGTCGAGGAGCCGGCCCAGGCTGCTGATCTGGTTCCAGCGGCGCGCGAGCTTCCCGTCGAGATAGTCGCTGACTCCGCTGAGCGCCAGCACCAGCAGCGCCCAGCCGTCGCTCTTGGGCCCGCCGAACTCAGGCCTGAGGATGAGCCACAGGAAGAGGGGCACGCCGACGAGACGCGCCATGCTGAGGATGTTCGGGATGGTGAGCACCCGGTCCGTCTGGACACGGGTCTCCTGGACCTCCACCCGGGGGCCTCCTGTGGGAAACGAGCCAACGATGCCCCCTGACTTTACCCTCAGCCCCAGCGAGCCCGAGCAGGGGGTGCCGGGTGAACGCAGAAAAGCCCCGTGCCGAATGGCACGGGGCTTTTCCTTAACAATTAGTTCGGCGGCGTCCTACTCTCCCACAGGGTCCCCCCTGCAGTACCATCGGCGCTGTGAGGCTTAGCTTCCGGGTTCGGAATGTAACCGGGCGTTTCCCTCACGCTATGACCACCGAAACACTATGAAACTGTCAACCGCACCGCACGTGACCGTGTGCGGGGTTGTTCGTGGTTTCAGAACCAACACAGTGGACGCGAGCAACTGAGGACAAGCCCTCGGCCTATTAGTACCAGTCACCTCCACCCGTTACCGGGCTTCCAGATCTGGCCTATCAA